>WJLW01000082.1 GCA_014728295.1 Chitinivibrionales bacterium
CCATCTTGAGGTGATTCCCCATTCTTTCTTTCCTTTCGGTTAGAGTCTGCCAAAAAGAATAAAAATACTGGATTATCTAAATCTCAAGGTGGCGGGTTTTGGACTCTAAAAAGTGCCCATTATTGGCTGGTTTTAAGTGCCAGGCAACACTTCAGGGCTGCTATGACAGTATTCATCGTAAAGGCATTGAAGCGTAACATGCTTCTTTGCCAGTTCCTTTTCGATGTGTGACATCGAAGGTAATTCTGTAGCGGCTACACTGGACCGCTTAGATTTTGGGGGATACAGAGCGTGTTCCAAGGCCGAATCACTCATATCTGAAGGCAATGGCCATTTCAGATCGCTCTGCTTGAAACGTTCTAAGGTGTTTATTACCGTCCCCTTCGATAGTTTTAGTGCCAGTGCTGTACGATCGGCACTGATCCCTTTTTCAAGACGGTAATGCAATATTGATCGAATTTCACGCATCGTTTTTCTCCTTCGGGACATTCCACCTCCTGTTATTGGGTAAAAAAACAAGAAGTGAAAAGGTAATTTGTGTCGAAAACCTGAAGGGAGATATCGGTCAAATAACGTGAGATTCAACGGTCAAATTAAATGAGATTGCACGGTCAAATTCCCTGAGACGAACCGGTCAAATTAAATGAGATGCAGCGGTCAAATTCTGTGAGATCGGCCAAATTGAATGTCCCAAAGATCTATACGGAGCATTTAAACACAGAAAAACTTTTCTTTCGGAACATTGAGGGCGAGAGTAATGAAGATAGGATGTTATTGCATTTCCGACATCAACGGGGATGGGCAGTTGTCGATAAACATTGCTTTTGCCTTGAACACGAAGTGTACCAGCTTGCCAATTTAAATCGACCCCATTGACACGATGCCGGCTAAAGTGCCCGCATTTTCCCCCGGCTCCTGAAATCATCACCCGCGGTCGGCAGCGTAATCCCGCTGAAAATGCGCGATATCAAACGCGGCTCCAGCTTTTCGGAGAGTTCTGCATTGCTCAGGTTGGAGGTAAAAACCGTCGCCCGGCTATTTGCATAGCGATCGTCAATGATACGATACCAGGTTTGGTTGACAAATGGTGACGTCTTTTCCACGCCGATATCGTCAATAACCAGTACCCGCTTGTTGACATAAAAAGAAATAATCTGCTCTTCATCTTTGGGATGTTCACTTAATGTAGCCTTTTTAATGTCACTGAGCAGGTGCAGGGCGCTGATGAAGTAGGGGTAGAAGTTGGGCTGTTCTTCGATAATCTTGCGTATCAGTGCGACAGCCAGGTGTGTCTTACCGGTACCCGGATTGCCGACCAGCACGACAAAATCCGACCAGGGTTCGGTAAGCCGTTTGAGGACTTTGATTGCATGTTTGATCGGCATATTGGAGCCGGGATTGAAATTGTCGAAGCTGCATTCCAGAAAGAGCTTGGGTACATTGCACCTTTTGTAAAGCAGTGATTCTATCGTGTCACGCCGGTGTTCACCACGGTCTTTGCCTTGCAGCGCAATCGCACATGACTTGCTGCACAAGCTGTCCATGTAGAGAGTCTGCGCATTGTATTCGATATCATTCGGATCGGTTTGAACGTCTTTGAGGGAGAATTCCCGTTGGCATTGCTTGCAGGTCTGCGATCCGCCGAGGTTGAAACCTAAATGTGAAAGCTGCATTGGGTTACCTTTGAGCATATTATTCTGTTGGCTGGGTAGTGTTTGAATAAAATAGGAAATTGCACCCCGGTTCTGCTAACGCGGGGAGTTTTGCTGCACCGGGTGATCTGAGCAGAGAGGTCGCTAGTGCTGTCCACCGGTTGCGCTCGATGGATGAGCTGCGTTGATGTTGAAGGCGTGAAACAAAGCGAAACCTTTCTCAATCTCGCACAGCCTTCGATTCGCTACGACTTTTCCTGACAAGTGCTGGTGTACTGTATTTCAAATACGAATGCGCACCACGGACTCTTTTCATCCCTGTATCGTTGCTCATCAGTTGAATACACATAGTAATTTTCGTTAGCCGATTTGGCGACGACCGCAAAAAGGGAGGTAAGTGCCAGTGCACCGCTTTCCGCTGCCGCCCAGTACCACCACCACCAGCCCTGTTCACGTTGTGAGTACCGTTCACCCGGGAAGCAGCAGACTGCGGCTCAGGATGCTGCTTTTATCATACGGCTGCCAGGCCATATCAAGGGTAGTATCCTGATAGCCAACCGAAAATGAATTTTTGAAATCGGGGACCTGAAAATAATCCTTGCGTGAGAAAACATCAGAATATGTCGTAAGATAGTGAGGTTGAGAGAGAATAATCCCAGGTACTGCCCGCCCGTTCTCTGCGCGAATTTTGCCTGCCGAATCTGATCTCTTTCCAGCGGGTATAGCCAACCAACGCGTTGGCGTTCCACTGCAATCGAGGCGAGAGATAATAACCGACCGCCATGTCGAGCGACGTTGCTGCATCGACCACATAATTTGAGCCGAAAAGCGCATGATTTGAAAACAGATACGGATTTAGCTCTGTATTGTCATCATTATTTTCAACCGATAGTTTGCTTTCGAAAATCCTGTGGTATTTGAAATTCAGCACGAGCGAACATGTTGTGCGAATGTTGGGGTAATAATGAATGCCCGGCGCAAATCGAATATCTATTTCAGGATATGATGCAATCGGTTTAACCAGACCGAGGCCGGATAGATAGGTCCAGTTAAGCTTCTTGAATGTAAAGGCCGGGAAGGCAAAGAGTGCTGCACTGACTTGTATGAAAGGTGAGACAGGGTTTTCGTATGTGGCCACGAGTTGACCGCCGAATGAATAGCTGTAATCGAGTGACGTGTCCTTATCATCGGTAGTGTCGGCTATCATATTCTGCATAATCCCGAAGGAAGTCAACTTCTTGATTATTGCAGTATCCCGAAACGCAACAGCACCGCGCGCTCGTTTAGCTTCCTGGTGAGTGAAATTGCGTCGTGCCCGTGCAGAAATACCGGGCCCGAGGGCAAATCGATAACCGGCGTGTCTGGGCTGCGTTTTGCGGTAATCCCATTGCTGTTGCGTTTCAAGAATGAGTCCGGCAGAGTATCCCTCGACGAGGCCGGTGTTGCGGAGAAATGCAGAGAGGCTGTCCATATTCTCGATTTCGGCATTGCCGGCGTCAAAGATTCGCCTGTTTTCAAGCTGCTCGAGTTTGCGCGCCAGATC
>WJLW01000083.1 GCA_014728295.1 Chitinivibrionales bacterium
AACGTGCCGCGGCATAACCGCTGTGGCGACTGTAATGCGGAGAGAAACGCAGCTTTACAGTTGGCATGGCGGTTTGCCGCTGTTGTGCGATGCTTTTTGCCCCTCTTCTTGTCTTTGGCGCGTGTTCTTCATTAGCTCTATTGACAAAAATCCAATCAAACCACACTGAATCCTATATGTTCACTACATTCAAACATTGTTTCACAGATTTCTTCATCTTAAATTCATATTGCTTAAAATATTGAATACAAATTATCGGCGTTCTTACAGATATGTTGGCTCTATATCTGATAATCGATATAAGAAACTTTAAAATTGAATCTCTACTATTGTTGAATCTGATGTTTTGTCAAATGCTTCACATGCAACGCATGTATCCTCGATTGAAGCCCAAGTCGCTTTTGCGATATATCTTCCATTTTCGCAACAATTTCCTGAATTGTCATTTCCATTCCAATCCATAAAAACAGATTTCCCTTGGCATTTTAGAGAAATCCCTTGAGAAACAACTATATGGTCGATAGAAAATTTAGAATATATGAATTCATGATTATCATCATGAATTTCAATACTGGAATATATTGTTGAGGAATCAGCAATATTGCAATTTTGTAGATTTGGAGAATCACAAGAAATATTTAGCTTAGGATCAAGACATCTTATCAAAATTATGAAAATGAATATTAAGATCATCAAGAACCATTTTGATGATTTTGCGTTTTGCTTCTTATTCACACGCGCCTCCTATTCTGTCTTGGGCAAAAAGTTTTGCACAACTAGTAAATACCGTAATCATTCTGCAATTCAAAAATCCCTATAAAACCTTCAAAAAACTTCGGAATGAATGTAAAAAAGCCCTCATTCCCGAAGGTTTATTTCGGTATTTGCGCTTTGGAGTGAAGATTGAGCAGGGGGCAGAGCGGAACCAAAGCGCGGGTATCAAAACCGTTAACATCCAATAAGAAAGAATATAATAAAAGCGCTTTTCGAATCAAACTAAATTCTCATAATGTAATGGATTATTTGCCGGTTACATACTTTATAGAACGCCGATGACGTTCATTGGGCTGCTTATCGCTGATTTTTTTAGTATTTTTATTTTTTTAAGTATCGGCGACTATCAGCTTGATCAGCGAAATAAAACCGATATTGTCGGTAAGCGTATCAAAAATCCCGTTACCCTTCTGAATATTCCACTCTGGCGGTATGGTCATGCAATTCATTTTTTGCTGTTTGTATTATTCTGGTCCAGATTTTGAGATGAATGATTATGTTTATCCATCATTCCGTCGAGTGGGTTTTTTATTTTTCTGAGTTTTTCGTTGGTTACATGCGTGTAGATTTGGGTTGTCTGGATATTTTTGTGGCCCAGTAGTTCCTGAACGTAACGGATATCATATCCATGATCCAGAAGATGGGTTGCACAGGCATGTCGAAGAGAGTGTATGGTGCAATACTTTCTGATACCGGCCTTTTTGGCTGCGCGCTCGAATACCAGTTCGGCGCTTTTGATGCTCAGATGTCTGCCGGGTTTTTGGCCGGGGAAAAGCCATTGCACTTGTTCACCGTCCAGGTAGACGTCTACCATCTTCAATGCGGTTTTTGAAAGAAGCGTGAAACGGTCTTTTCTGCCTTTGCTCTGGCTGATCCGGAGCAATCCGCGATCACGGTCCAGGTCTTCAGGCTTGAGTCGCACAAGATCGCTTACGCGTAAAAGCCCGGAATAGGTTACCGCAAGCATCGCCCGATGTTTGGGGTTCTTCAGTGCATGGATAACCGCATAACACTCTTCTTCACTGAGGATTACCGGAAGTTTTATGGCTTTTTTCGGCCGTGGTATATCATAAACAAGCTTCTTGCTCAATACTTTGCCGAAAAAATATTTCAACGCGCTTATTTTATTGCTGATCGTCGATGACTCAAGACCGGCGTCGACAAGGGCGTGAAGGTAATTTTTTATGTCGATTGACGTTATTTGGCCGGCACTTTTACCGATATACTCCAAACAGCGCCTCACAGTACTCTCGTAGGTCTTCCGTGTCTTCTCCTGCCGCATGCTGATCTTCAGTTCCCGCCTCAGCAATTGCATGTATATTGTGTAATCGATAAAAACCTCCGGCCCCAGTATCTCTTCCAGCTCGCCAAGCCGCTCCTCCTTGAAAGGTATCTCCCACCTGTTTTCTGCTCCATTCCACGTTTTTCCGGGCAATTTTCTGATTCTTTCAATAAAATTCTTACGGTATGGAATCGATTTCAAGCAAAGAATATCTCGACTTGCCATAAATATATTGATAAAGCCATTCCGCAAATCTTCAGGCTCCTCAACCAGAATCGGAGAATCAACTTTTGCACTGTCTTTCCAGTCCTTCCCCAAACCCTTAATGATTTTCACAATTCTCTCACAGGGGACCGTCTCCTCATAAAAAATCGTCAAAGCATCGATCACGCTGCCCCGGACTTTCCGGTCCCGCGACTCGATAAAATCCCGCACCTTCTCAGGCGGCATGTTTTTTGGATGTCCCCGGTGAGTTACTATGAACTCTTTAATTATCGGCGTATACCCCCTGCCTGTCAGACGACGATTATACAAGGCCCGGCGGTACTTCCGCGCCCATACATCGCCCCAGTCAATTCCCAACTGTTCACAACTCGGCGATTCAATCATTGTATCTCATCTCTATTCACGGTACTCCTGTTTCCTGCACTCTACCTTTTGCACTCGCACCGGACCATGTCAAAGCACTCGACCTCCGGCTTTCTACCTTCGACTTTCATCTTGACCCCTCCGAGGCTACACCTTTCCCCCCTCAGCGGTACCTCACGCCTCTCCGATCAAACTCCCACCATTTCTTCACCCCACCCACTCCTCCGGTGCTCCACCCCTCCACCACTTCATTCTTCTAAAAATTGTTTATGTCAAGGCCACAATCAATAAAAAAATGAAGAAATCGTAAACCGGACATTGATGTCACTTTTTTTTGCAAAAATCCTTTGTGTCGCAGGAGCATGAATACCTATACTCATTTACAAACGTGCGGCATTTTTGTCCGTCTTTACCTTTCATTCTTTATAACAGGAGGTTTTTTTGCAAGTTGTACGACTTGTCCGCTCACTCTTTTCCCCTGTACCTTCGTGGTACCATTCACAACAAACGTATCGCGAAAACCCTGATGATGGTCAGGTAGAAGATGCGTGCACAGTGTAACCCATTTTTACGCATCTATCGATAAACGCCGCTATCATCGGGATCATTCAGGCCAGCTCAAGGTTGGACGGTATGTAGCGTAGTAATGACACGGTAAATAGAGAATGATGGTAAATATAGCCATGCTAAGATGTTCAATATTTTGAACTCTCCACAACTGCAATTCGAAAATTTTTTGTGTATTCTCAAAAAGAGGGCAATTGGGGCATTTAATTAATCCGGGGTGGGGCATTATGAAGAAAACATCAATTTCTGCATTCGTATTTCTTTGTATTTTTTCTATTTCTTATCTAACATCAGCGTTTGAAGGGTCTGTACTTATCGGTTACTGGCGCAAGGACCATACAACCCAGCGCAGATTGCGACGGTTTATGGGTCTGTCCCTATTTGAGTGCAGAATTGTGAGTTTGAGAATCTCTGAACGATAAAAAGTTGACAGTTTTGCACACAAAAACATTGAAGAATCATTGGAACAGAAGCCCTTTGCGACTCCCTTTCATGATGATCTGATCGAGCTTCTTCGGACGTATTATTTTATTGGCGGGATGCCGGAAGCCGTAGCGGTGTATGCTGAATCGAAAAATCCGGGACAAGTACGGGTCGTTCATAACGATATCCTTGCCAGCTATGAACTTGATTTCGCCAAGCATGCATCACCGGCAGATATATCCAGGCTATCCCGGATATGGCAGTCGATTCCCCGTCACCTGGCAAAAGAAAACCGGCGATTTCTGTTTTCGGCGGTGCATCCCAGTGCCAGATCGCGAGAGTATGAACGAGCACTTCAATGGCTCAAAGATGCAGCGCTCATTCACTTTTGTCATGCTATCGAAAAAGTCGAGCTGCCGTTGATAGGCTTTACAATACCGGGAGCATTCTTCTGCCCCGGTACTTGAATGCCGGTCCGGGGTCTACATAGAGATGGCGACCCTGGTCCGCTCGCAATAGGGCTTGGGTCGCACAATTTCAAGGGTTTTTGCGGCCCCGGCCTTGAATCGAACATAGATCGTGACCGTTGTCTGTTCTTGACGTACGGTCACGTCCTCCACCAGAAGCCGCACCATGCGCTTTCGCTCGCGGCCGGCGGTATGTTGGCTATTCCACACTCCGCTGAAATCCGATGCAAGGGCACGGACCTGCCGCCGAATGTGGCGAGCAAGGTGATCGAGCATTCACGCCGGGAGGAGGAGGCGGTGCACGCGTAGGTTTTTCCCGGTGCTCGCAAAAATGTAACCGGAACATTGTAGTGGCATGTCGTCAAGCTTTTCGAGAAAATTGATCAGGGGGAGTGCAGAATGTGCACGGGAGACCGGCGAAACGGCATCACAGAGACAGATGCAATAAACAAGCCGCGAATACCCGACTGTGTATACATAATCTGCTTATCTGCGAAATGGCCATACAACAGTATCGCAAATATTTTACGATGCCATCGCAAATTTGCACAAATAACACGCTGTGCAGAAAAGCACAGGTGCACTCACATATAAACCTGCCGGCGCATACATACCCGCCTGTTTCCTGTTTTTCGGTAACAGGCGGCGTATGCGGATAATCAGGTTCCCGTTAATGGACGCGTATTTCCCCAGTCACTTCCCCGTCACCCCGCAAAATCCTGAGCACGTAGGTTCCCTTCGCTGGTGCGTTCTGCGGCTTCCAGACAACACTGTTTCCACTGACGGGAAGGTCGCTGCTGCGCGCAACCAGACGGCCGTCCAGTGAAAAGAGAGAGCAAAAACAAATCTTTCCACTTCCGGCAAGGTTCGATGCACGAAACGCGGGTAGCGGTTGTTTGAGGTACTGCACCGCAACGGCCGCACCGGGTGTTTCATTGACGGCGAATGGGGTACGAACCGCCACATCATCACCCGCATCGAGCACATAAATCTCTTTGCTTTCATCATAGTACATGTAAATCATCGTTTCCGATACCGCCATGTACCGGTAATCGCCGTTAAACGCAATCCCGCCGGGATATTTCGCCACGTAGGCCGGGCTGGCCGGATCGCTCACATCGATTACGTAAACTCCCCATTCCTGATAGAGCAGATAAACGGTTGTTCCCACCGCCTCGACGCCCCATGCGTCTCCGCCCCCCATGGATTTATTATAACTACCGGCAAGCTGCGGGGCTGCAGGATTTGAGATGTCAATAATCTTGACTCCTTCGTCAGGTGTCGACAGGTAGGCATAATCACTGCTGACGGCTACGCCTGAAAGCCGCATGCCGTCGGCTTCGCTGTACCGGCCGACGGACACGGGAGAAGCAGGGGACGATATGTCGAAGATGTGGAGGCCGCTGTCTTCATAGGCGATATAGGCGTAGGTTCCCTGGATTTCGATATCTTCGGCATATTCGTAATTGCTGCTGTCGGCGTTGAGGTAATACCGTGTCAGCCGCTCCGACGCCCCGATCGTCCCAACCGAATAGACGTCACATCCGTCGGTGTTGCCGACGAATGCATAGTTACCGCTCAGGGCGATACACGGTCCGCCACCGTCGCTCGCGAGATCGGCAAGGGCAGGTGCCGCCGGATTGGAGACATTGAGTATTCGTATGCCCCCCGATTCTTTGCTGCAATAGGCGTAATCGCCGCTCACGATCACATCGTCGAATCCTTCCTGGCGGGTGGTTGAATCGTAGCTGCCGACAAGGGCCGCAGAGGTGGCCTCGGATACATCGTAGATCCTCAGACCGCTGTCCGTGCAGGCAACATAGAGATAGTCGCCCGCGATACACATATTGTTCGGTTCTTCGGGAACAGCGATTTCACCCGGTTTGGTGATGGCGAAAGTGTTCAGACAGACGACCGCGATCAGGGCACTTGACGCAATGCAAAGAGAGCGTGTATTCATCGGCCTCTCCTCTCGATGAGATGGTTGATGTGTGTTTTATGTGATGAGTGAAAGATATAAACACCGGACGAGGGGCCTTGTGCACCGTGCGACATGGTGCACCGCCGCCCGAAACAATCGTACCAGTATCCATCGCCGGTGCCGGGCAATTCGGCAGCATTGTGAGTGGTGCTTCGAGGGGGCCGAAGAGTAAAAACACCCGCCGGGTCGAATTCGAACGCCCCGATGTCCACGACGGCGTGTCCATCCTTGTCACCATCGATGGAACGGTCGTTGTCGGAGCAGTCCTTGCCGGGATCGGCAACGGCATGCGCGGCGGGGGAGCCCGCGTCGATGGCGGGGGAGTTTTCTGTCAACCGGCAACTGTCATCAATCAGCGGATCGACATCGAAGGTGTGGCTCCAGGAAGCCGCACTGTCGACGGTCACCGAATCGCGATGAAGGACATTGTGAGAAAAGTCGACCGCGGCGCCGGTCCCGTCGGTGGTATCGACCGACCAGAGGTCCTGGTGGTCGTTGTCGACGACCACATCTTTGGTGACCAACGACCAGAGCGGGCCGTTCTTGGTCACATTGCCCTGGAACAGGTTGTTCACGAGCGTGGCGGACGCGCTGTTGTTGCACAAAAACATGGAGAGAACGCCTGCACCCTTTATGACCACCGAGTCACGGGCAAAGGTGCAGTTGAGCACATCTGCGGAGGCTTTGTCGGCCCGTACATGAAGCGAAGAGCCAAAGGCCGCTTTATTACGGGCAAAAAGGCAGCTCTGGACGACGATGTTCGAACCGCCATCCTTCTGACCCGATGACACATCGACACCCGAAAAAAGATTGGCCGCCCCCCCGTAGTTGTCTGCCTGGTTGTCAGTAAAAACATTCCTGTAGAGTGTCATGTCACCTTCGCCGTTGTTCGAACAATACATGGCGCCGCTTTCGGTGCCGTGGTTTGCCCGAAATTCGTTGCGGAAAATCATGATGTCGGAATTTACCGCGCCGATGCGCAGTGCTCCCGCCGCCGAACCACGGTTACCGCTGAACATGTTTTTCGAGATAGTGATTTCGCCAGAGCCGATTATCGTTGAAACAACGACAGCACCGGTTGTGGTACGGTTATTAGTAAACGTGCAGTTCTTGATTTCATGGGCGCCGAATGTTGAGCTAAGCGAAAGCGCAGGAAGTTCGGTGTTGTTGGAGAAGGTGCAATTCTCCACAGATACGACGTTGTGCGCCCCGAGGCTTATCGCACCCTGGCAGGAATCGACCACACATTCTCCCATGTATATGGGGCCGCGCACATCACCGCTCCCGGTTGAGGCGTATACTCCCGCCGCCTGCGATCCCTTACAGTTGATAAACTTACAATTGTAAATCCGGATCGAAGCCGCTTCCGTTCCGATCCCGAGTGCCGTGGCGCCTGGGTCTGTTACGTTTCGGAAACAAATGCCGGAAACGGTGATATCCGCACCGAAATCATCCGACATGTGGCCGGTCAGAATCGAAAAAATCGAGCCTCCGTCGCCGTCGATGATAGTCTTACCGGGACCGGCACCGGAAATGATGAGCGGGAAGTGCTCCTCCAGCCCGGGGTCGGGACGGTACGGCGGGTCATACTGGAAATACTGATCGAGCCCGGCAAGACTGATGGTTCCCCCACCGATATTGATATTGTCGGGCTGCATGTTGGATTCCGCCAGATCGAGCGCCGTCTGTAATTGAATGAAATCCATGACGTTTGAAAAAACGGTATCGATATCTTCGGCGTGGAGGGGGAAGAGAAGAGAACTTATCCACAGTGCAGCAACAACAGCCACGAGTACTCTTTTCATGGCATTTCTCCGGATTGAGAGATGTGAGCAAATGTGATTATTATTTCTTTACGAATCTACTATTTTCCGCGCCACGTATGCACTTTTCTCTTTGTCTTTGATTTCGAGCATGACATCGCAGTCGATCCCGGCGATTTCATCAATAAACTTCCTGAAACGGCCGGGAGTGATATGCTCTTTATGGACGCATCGACGGCCCTGCGGAGCCTGTTCGCTGTAGTCTATAATGATCACGCCGTCGCGTTTGATGTATGAACCGATACGCCGCAAATCCGCTGCGGAGTGAGCGACCCAGTCACAGGTGCAGACCGGGTGCGAAGCGAAGGGGATGATGCCGGAGCCGATCCGGAAGAAATCGAACCCCTCTTTTTTATTCAGGTGAAGATTTTTTTCGAGACAGGAGAGATTTGCAGAGACCTTCTCTATGAGCAGCTCATCGGAATAGGACGCCATCGACTTCGCCGATTCGCTCGATACCGTTTCGACCGTCGTTACCAGCAACCCGCTCTATTCGTTTTCCTGGTCTACCTACGTGTGGAACACCTGGATTACCGTGCCGGATTCCGGCCACAACGGGGACACGCTCGTCATCACCGTCGACCGCAGCGATACA
This sequence comes from Chitinivibrionales bacterium, assembly GCA_014728295.1. Classification (GTDB taxonomy): domain Bacteria; phylum Fibrobacterota; class Chitinivibrionia; order Chitinivibrionales; family WJKA01; genus WJLW01. The sequence continues at coordinate 8,501 of WJLW01000083.1, forward strand.
AACATGTCCGAGGGATTGAACCTCGGATGGTTTACCATTAATTCATTTCACGACAGTCTCGAAAGCAAAAGGGTGAATATATCAGCCCGGAAACTGGCCGAAGGTGACCCTTATCTGTCAGTCACGGTGCCGATCGACGATTTTGAGACGAAATACGATTCTCTTTATTGCCACGTCGCCAACGACAGCGGCGGATACGGTGAGGTCGCCGGAACGATTTTTTTTCGTGCCGATTTACTTCCAGTCATGTGGGTGTCGGACAGCGTGAGCATCGGTGTTCACAATACAAACCCGTATGACAGTCTCGCTCAGGATTCTGCGTTCGATCCGACGCACGCCTACCACCTTGCTCTTGTCAATGGCGAGCAGGTCGATTTTTATGCCGACATTTACCCGCACGATCCGTATGAAGTCCTTGACTCCCTTGAGTTGATGTTCGATACCTGGCTGACACATATCCGGGACGAATTCGATTCGCTGGGGGTTCAATCGTACGAAGATATCCTGGCACTCGGCTACATCGACTGGCCGCGGCAGCAGGCCAGATCGTGCGAGAAGAAATCAAAATCGGACTTGCCCGCAACCTCTTGCTGCGACTGGGCGCCGAGCACGCGCAGGTGAATGCGATTATTCAGTATATATTTGCTTTTGGTAAAGATGTGTTTCGCAAAAGCAGCATTGCTAACACAACTCTAACAATAAGCTAACAACCGGTACATATACAATATCTATGTTTAACCACAAAGTAGTCCGGCTTTCACACTTGCTTATATGAGTCCACGTTCGAAAAAAATATTTGTACTAGACACCAATGTCATTCTTCACGACAGCGTCTGCATCCATCAATTTGAAGAACATGACATCGTTTTGCCCATAACAGTGCTGGAAGAACTCGACCATTTCAAAAAGGGGAATGAGAGTATAAATTTTCATGCCAGAGAGTTTGTGCGCACTCTCGATACGCTCAGCGGCGACAAAATTTTCAACGGCGGCGTAAAAATCGGCCCCCGGCACGGCCGAATCCAGATCAAGCTCGACGAGCAGTTTCATCCCGACCTGGCATTTAATTTCAATACGACCAAACACGATCACCGCATACTCAATACGGCGTACTGCCTGGCTCAACACAGCGACAAGCGCACAATCATTCTGGTTTCCAAAGATGTCAATCTGCGCATGAAGGCCAAGGCGATCGGCCTGCTGTCCGAGGATTATCGAACCGATCACGTAGAAGACGTATCAATGCTTTACAAGGGCAAACGTATCCAGGAAGACACCTCCGCTGCGTTGATCAACAAAATGTATGCCGCACCCTTCGAATTCGATGCAGAAAGCATTACGCCGGAGGTTGCGCTGACGCCCAACGAATTTCTGATTCTGCGCAACGGTCGCAAGTCGGCTCTGGGTACCTTCGAACCCCTACAGCAGAAGATCAGACGGGTCGACAAGTTGCCGGCCTACGGGATCGTTCCCCGCAATGCCGAGCAGACCTTTGCACTCAGCGCGCTGACCAATCCGCAAATCAAGCTGGTCACCATCTCAGGCAAAGCGGGCACGGGTAAAACACTGCTCGCACTGGCCGCGGCACTCGAAAAACGCAAACTGTACAAGCAGATTTACCTTGCGCGTCCGGTGGTACCACTGAGCAACAAAGATATCGGCTACCTGCCGGGAGATATACATTCAAAACTCGATCCCTACATGCAGCCGCTGTATGATAACCTTGGCGTCATCCAGAACCAATTCATCGAAAGTGATGCAAAGCACAAAAAAATAAAAGAACTGCTCGACAATGAGAAACTGGTGATCAACGCTCTTTCCTACATCCGCGGCAGAAGCCTGGTTAAAATCTTTTTTATCGTTGATGAGGCCCAGAACCTCACGCCACATGAAATCAAGACCATCATCACCCGCACCGGGGAAGGCACCAAAATGGTCTTTACCGGCGATATATTTCAAATCGACCATCCCTACCTCGACAGCCAATCCAACGGATTGAGCTATCTTATCGAAAAGATGAAAGGGCAGAGCCTTTACGCCCACGTCACGCTGGAAAAAGGCGAGCGTTCCGAGTTGGCGGAGATTGCCAGTGACCTGCTGTAGCTAACAGCTCATTCTTATTTTCAGGCCCCGGTTGTACAGATATTCTTTAATCTCCCGAATCGAATATTCACCGTAGTGCAGCATTGACGCCACCAGCGCAGCATCGGCCTTGCCCGAAGTGAGTACCTCATAGAGGTGTTCGGGGTTACCGCCCCCGCCCGAGGCAATAACCGGAATGTTGACAGATTCGGCGATGGTGCGGGTCAGGTTCAATTCGTATCCCTCTTTGGTACCGTCGGCGTCGATTGAATTGACAACCAGCTCTCCGGCGCCGAGTTGCTCACCCCGCTTCGCCCATCCAATTGCATCGATACCCATCGGCCTGCGCCCGCCGTTAATGACAATTTCGTATCCGGAGGCAATAAGGTCACTTTTGTCAACCTGCCTGACATCCATGGACAATACGACGCATTGCGCGCCAAAGGCCCGCGATGCTTCGGCAATAATCTGCGGATTGCCCACCGCGGCAGAGTTGTAATTCACCTTTTCTGCGCCCGCCTGCAGCACCTTGAAGCCGTCTTCCACCGAGCGCAGGCCACCACCTACCGAAAAGGGAATAAATACTTGCGCGGCAACGTTGCTGACCACATCGATCATGATGTCGCGCTTGTCGCTTGACGCAGTGATGTCGTAGAAGACAAGCTCATCGAGCCCTTCGTCATAATATTTCTTTGCCTGCACCACCGGATCGCCGATATCCCTGGTGTCTACAAATTTGACGCTCTTGGCCAACTTGCCGTTGCGCACATCCAGACATGAAATAAGACGTTTACTTAACACAAGGTACCGCCCCATTGCGCAAAACGAGTTAGAATTCGCAAGCCGGTACGTCCGCTTTTTTCGGGGTGAAACTGCGTGGCAAACAAGTTGCGCTCACCGATTGCGGCCGGGAAAACGGTCTCATATTCACATGTGGCAAATATCCGGCTACCCTGTACCGGCTGCGGGTAGAACGAATGCACAAAGTAAAACTCGTCGCCTGCCAAGATATTGTCGAGCAGGGGATGTTGGCGCGTCACGGTAATTGCATCCCATCCCATGTGCGGCACTTTCAAGCTCTTGTTGTGCAGATTAAACACCGGACAATTGCCGTCGATTAATCCCAGACACGTTGTATCGCCCTCATCGGAATGGCTCAGCACGATTTGACTGCCCAGGCAGATGCCCAGCATAGGCGTGCCCTGTTCAAAAGCATCCCTGAGTGCCCGCTCCAGACCACGCTCCCGCAACACCTGCATCGATGCGCCCGCATGGCCTACACCCGGGAAAATAATCCTCTCCGCAGAACGAATTTTAGCACAATCCGGCGTTATTTCACAGGGGATATCGAGAAAATCCAGTGCCCGCTTTACCGAGGTGAGATTGCCGGCATCATAATCAACTATGCGAATCATACTTGCCGCTTTTTGGAAACGTGAATAAGCAAGCTGTTAAAATAACACATGGAATGACAAGCATCACTCACCACTCGGCGGGGAGAGAAAGCGCCCGGGAGAGTATAAAAGGCACGTCAGAAATTATTTTCTATCGTTTTATCCGGATCAGAACTGCAGAGATGAAACCTTACACCTGCTATCTCTTTGACGCCGACGGCACGCTTATCGATACGGCCGAGTTGATTTTCCAGTCATTTCGTTATTCATGCAAAAAATTCGGCCCTATTGATATCCCGCGTTCCCGGGTAATCGAGCACATCGGCCTGCCGCTGAGGACCCAGGCCGAACTCTATCTCGGGCCAATGAACGATAACGAGTATGCCGCCTTCAGCTCCGAGCATATGTGCCACCAGCTTCAGATATCCCCTGAGTACCTGCGTGTATTTGACGGGGTCACCGATGTTCTTTCCGCATTGAAATCATGTGGAGCGCAGCTTGCCGTCGTCACCTCGCGCCGCAGAGATTCTCTCAACAAGTACCTGCACACATGCGGCCTGCAGGAGTATTTCGACATCTGCATCACGCCCGAAGATACCGTGCGCCATAAACCGGACCCCGATCCAGCGCTGCTTGCCATGCAGCGCCTGTCGGCAACGGCGCGGGAAACGATTTTTATCGGGGATGCCGAATTCGATATCCTGTGCGGCAAACAGGCCGGTATCGATACGGCCTATATTATTCAGCAACATAACAGCCCGCAGCGGCTGAAGACGCAGCCGACTTACCTCCTTCATTCACTGCATGAGCTTCTTACAAATAACTAGTTGTGCCCGATATGGAATTTAAAAAGTTCAGCGACATCTGGCATCCGCATTTTTTTCCCCAAATCAGTACCTGGGAGCGGGAGCGTCCGGATTCCGCTCTGTTCAAGGGCCTGGCCGGCAGCAGTGATGCAGTGCTCATTTCCGGGCTTTTTGCAGCTTCACAACAGACACAATTTGTCATTGTCGATCATGCGCGCCGTGCCGAGGTATTGTGTGACGAATGTAAATCTATTGCGGGTGGGGACAATGTCTTTCTGTTTCCTTCCCGCGATGCAATTCCCTACAACATGAAATCCCCCTTCGGCCCGACCGTCGAAGCGCGCTACCGGGTCCTCGACAATCTGCTCAAAGGAGTCGGGGGCATTTATATTGCCACCGCTTCCTGCCTGCTTCAGAAAATACAACCGCAGAAAACGCTGTACAATAGCATAATTCGCCTGCACAATGGTGATGAAGTTTCATTGGACACCCTCAGCGCCTGGCTGACTCAGAATGGATTCAGGCGCGAAAATCAGGTTGAAAATCTTGGTACGTTCAGCATCCGCGGCGGTATTGTGGATATATATCCTTTCATTACCGACAATCCGGTGCGCATCGAATTCTGGGGTGATACCATTGAATCGATGCGCGAATTCGATATTTTCACCCAACGATCATTGCAGCGCAGATCGGCACTGGAGATATTTCCGATGCGGGAATTTGTTCTGGGCAGCGATCAGATCAGCACCGGTTTGGAAGCACTGACCGATTTTTGTGAACTCAAGGGCATCGACCTCAAAGGCGTCGACCGTCTGGAGCACCAATGGAAGCTTCAGGACGACCTGGACGGCATCGAATGGTTTTTGAGCTGGTTTGACCTCAAAACAGCGACGATTCTGGATTACCTTCCGCATGACGCGCTGGTTGTCTGGGACGACTTGCTGGGCGTCGAGCATCGCTTGCAGGAAAGCCGCCAAAATTACCTGCGCCATATCGAGCGCGTGCCCGAACTGTTCCTGCCGCTGATATCCCCACCCGAAGCACTGCTCATGCCGGATGAGCGCATCAGACAAGACCTGGCCTGTTTCGCACGCGTGTATGGCGATACCCGCGAAATCGACAGCGAGACGGTAGCTTACTCCTGCGCATTGAGCGAACAGCCGTCATATCCACATACAATCGAGTTTCTGACGGCGGATTTAGCGAAATATCACCGGGAAGGCTCTACTATCACTATTTTGGCGGCCAGTCCGGGCAGCGCCGAGCGCCTCCACGAGCTCATCGCCGAAGACTGCCCCTATGTCAAGATCTACCTGGGCAGTCTCAAAAGCGGATATGTTGACAAGACCAACAACTATCTGCTCTTTTCGGAGCAGCAGCTCTTCAATCGACCTGTTCAGCGGGCCACACCCAAAAAGATAAAAAGCGGCATACCGCTGAAGAGTTTTGACGCCCTGGCGCCTGATGACTACATCGTCCATGTGGACCACGGAATCGGCCGATTTATCGGCATACAACGGATCGCTGCCGCAGACGCGCAGCGCGATTGCATGGTGCTCCAGTTTCAGGGAGCGTCCAAGCTCTTTGTTCCGGTGGAGGATTTTCATAAAGTTCAGAAATACAGGGCAGGCGAAACAGTCCAGCCAACCCTCTCGAAGCTTGGCAGCGGCACGTGGGAGCGCCTGAAAAGAAAGACCAAAGAATCGCTCAGAGAGATGGCGCAGGAGTTGATCGAGCTCTACGCGACGCGCACCTATCACGAGGGTATCTGCTTCGGCCCCGATTCAAACTGGCAGCAGGAGTTTGAAGACGCATTCGTCTTCGAGGCGACTCCCGATCAGGCCAGAGCGATTGCAGAAAGCAAAAAGGATATGGAATCGAACAAACCCATGGATCGACTGGTGTGCGGCGATGTGGGATTCGGCAAAACTGAAGTTGCCATGCGCGCCGCTTTCAAAGCGGTAATTGCCGGGTATCAGGTGGCAGTGCTGGCGCCCACAACAATTCTTGCCAGTCAACACTATGCGACGTTCAGTGAGCGTATGGCCAATTTTCCAGTCAAAATCGACGTGCTCAGCAGATTCCGCAAGCCTGGCGAGCAACGCCGGACCATTCTACATGCCACATCCGGCGCCGTTGACATCATCATCGGCACGCACCGGCTCTTATCCAAAGATATCAGCTTCAAAAACCTCGGCCTGCTGATCATCGATGAAGAGCAGAAATTCGGAGTGCGCCACAAAGAAAAGCTGAAGCATTTCCGTTCCCAAATAGACGTTCTTTCTCTAACGGCTACCCCGATACCCAGAACGTTGCACATGTCACTGGTGGGCGCCCGCGATCTCTCAATCATCAACACCCCGCCCCAGAACCGCTTACCGGTCGAAACAACGGTTGCCGAATTTCATGACGAGCTGGTTAAAAATGCCGTCGAAAACGAGCTTGCTCGCGGGGGGCAGGTATACTTTGTGCACAACCGGGTCAAGAACCTGCACACGATCCAGGAAAAAGTTGAACTGCTTGCGCCCCGCGCCCGGGTAATTGCCGCCCACGGACAAATGCATGAGCGCGAGCTTGAAACCGTCATGAATGCCTTTGTGGCGGGGCGCTACGACGTCCTGGTTTCGACGGTGATCATCGAAAACGGACTTGACATTGCCAACGTCAACACGATCATCGTCAACCGGGCCGACGCCCTTGGCCTTTCGCAACTCTACCAACTGCGCGGCCGGGTCGGTCGCTCCTCGGAGCAGGCCTATGCCTATCTTCTGACTCCTTCCTTCAAAAAGATGGACGAAATTTCTCTGCGTCGTTTGCGCGCACTCGAGCAATACACCGAGCTGGGTTCGGGATTCCAGATAGCGATGCGGGACCTGGAGATTCGAGGCGCCGGCAACATACTGGGCACGAAGCAGCATGGTTTCATCGCGGCGGTTGGCTTTGAGCTTTATTGCCGGCTATTGCAGGAAGCGGTCAGCGAGGCCAAGGGTGAGCCGCCACCACAGGAGATGACGGACGTAAAGGTTGACATCCCGCTCGAAGCATTTATCCCTGCCGAATACATTGCCGATGGAGCCACCCGCGTAACACTTTACCAGGAGCTTTCATCGCTTGAGCAGAGCGCGGCGATCGATGAAATCGAGCAGGAGTTGGTCGACCGTTTTGGCCCTCTGCCGCAAAAAGTTTCCTCTCTGCTGCTGGTCATGCGCATCAAAGTGCTTGCGGGGCTGCTGGGGAGCGCATCGGTTGCCCTCAAAGACCGCACGCTTCACTTGACATTTGAAGGTGATGACGAACTGGTTAAAAAGAGGCTGCAGTCGGCCATGAGCAGTGGACATTCCTTCGAAATCGCCTATGCTCAGCCCATAAGCCTCAAACTCGGCCTTTCAGCCGTTGCCACAGCCGATCAGGCAACGGAAATAGTAACCATTTTAACTGATATTACCGGCGTGCATGCCACTTCCCGGTAAACCGCGTGGCGAACTTGTCATATGCTTCGATATGATAGAATCATCGCCCACCTATTATGTATCTTATGATACCTGCACACTTTCCGGCAAAGGATTTCTGCCATGAATTACAGCCTGCTGAGGAAGGCAATCGGCTGCATGATTAGCGTGCTGATCATCACCGGCCTGTTCTGTTCGTGCGGCGAGCAGGACAACAGCCCGATAATTGCGCAGGTCGGCAATTCGGCCTTGACCCTGGAAGGATTGTACGAAAGCATTCCCCGGGAGTATCGCGGCAGCATTACGCGCGAGCAAAACATGCAATATGCCAAGCAGTGGATCGATAACGAGCTGCTTTTCCAGGAAGCTCTCAGACGTAAATTACACAGGGAAGCTCTCATAAAAAAGCGCATCGAAAAAATGCGGCGGGATTTGCTTTGTGCAGAAATGATCAGTCGCAATACCATGTCGAATTCTATCGGTAATATCGGTGATGGCGCCATAGAAACCTATTATCAAGAAAATAAAAGCCAATTCATACGTGACGAAGACGTAGTTAAGTATCTGGAGATCATTGTTGAAGACGTCAAGACAGCCTGGCAGGTGAGATCACAATTGACCCAATCGAATTTTTTCGAGCTGGCTACCAGACATTCGCTCATTCCCGTTGTGGATCCCCGTTCGCTGAACTTTGTACCGGTTACCAGATTACATCCCTCGGTGGCAGAGGCTCTGGCAACACTTAAAGTGAACAGAATCAACGGACCGGTGAAAACCGATGCCGGATACAGCATTATCAAGCTGCTTGCACGGGAAGAGGAAGGATCTACGGCAAGCCTGGAAGAGGTGAAAGATGATATCGCCAGCCGCATTCTCATGAAACGACAGAAGGATGAACTGGCAAAGCTTCTGGACAACCTGCGTCAAAACACCTACTGCGAGTTTAATTTTGACGCGATCCCCGGCGCCAAAACCAAGAGGCCGGTCCACGCACCGGCCGAACGTGATTCTGTGGACACCGTATACCTGAACGAAAGCTAGGAGATTTATTTAATGCAAATTCGTCAACTAACAGTAATAGCAATGTGCACAATCTGGTCTGTTATTGCAGAAAGAAGCAAACTTGACGGCATTGCGGCTATTGTCGGCGATTCCATTATCCTGGAATCGGAGCTGAATGCATATACACTTCTGCGTCTTAATGAGATGAAGGTTTCACCTGCCGAAGTCAATATCGACTCCCTGAACCGGCTTTACCTTCAAGAGCTTATTGACGGCAAGGTGCTGCTGGTGCATGCAGAGAAAGACACCAATATCCAGATCTCTCCCGAGGAAATCGACGACGCCCTGGACAGACAGGTCAACGGCATTATGCTGCAGAATCGACTGACGCAGGAGCAGCTCGAAGAGGAATTGCGCAAGTCAAACAACATGTCATTGAGCGAATTCAAAGAGCAGATGCGCAAGGGTATTCGGGAGCAGCTCATTAAACAGAAGGTGCAACAATATTACTTTGCACGCACCCAGTTGTCGCGCAGTGATGTCGAGGAGTTCTACGCCGAGTATCAAGACAGTCTGCCCAAAGCCGGCAGAAGCACTCATATCTCGCAATTGACTATCCAGATGAGTCCCTCAGATTCTATCCGCCAGGAAGCGTTTGAAAAAATCACCAACATTAAACGAAAGCTTGATGCCGGCAAAGACTTTATAGAATTGACCTCGTTTTCGGAAGGCCCCAACGCCGCCAACGGCGGTGATCTGGGCTACATTGCAAAAGGATCGACCGGATTTATCAAATTCGAAGAAGCAGCCTTTTCACTCAAACCCGGTGAGACGAGTGACATTTTTGAGACCAAATTAGGTTTCCATATTGTAAAAGTTGAGGACAAAAAGGACCAGCAGGTACATGTGCGGCAGATACTTATCAAAATCGGCCCGCAGGAGCAGGAAGTCGTCAGGATTAAAAGCCTGCTTGATTCGATCGCAACGCATGCACAAAGCAGGCAGGATTTTGAGATGGCCGTCGTCCGGCATTGCACCGACGAGCAGCTTGTGTCCAGAAAGGGAAATATGGGCTGGCTGTCCGTGTATCAGGCTGCAGCCCTCGCCGGTCCAGAAATCGACAGTCTACCGGCCGGCACCGTCACCCGACCACGCAAGCAGGGCGCCGCATACGTCATTTTCCGCATCAACGACCGCGTGACAGAGCGTGAATATACGCTGGAAGACGACTGGGAGCTGTTAGCCGAGAAGGCAAAGGAGATCTTTGCCCAAAAGCAGCTTATCAAACTTGTTGACAAGTGGCGGAAATCCGTATTCATCGACATTCGCACCTGAGGAGCACCGTGGTCTATTCGCGTCTGGCCCCGATTTACGACCGCGTCATGGCACATGTAAACTATGACGACTGGGCGGTTCTCTTTCGCAAAGTTATCAAAAAATATCTCGGAGTATCCCGGCCGTCGGTGCTGGAAATCGGCGGCGGGACCGCCAAACTGGCCTCTCGCCTGCCTGGTGGGGACATCGATTACTGGGGCTCGGACCTCTCCTTCGCCATGTGCACATTCGCCCGGCTCAGAGGATATCGTTATTGCACCGCCGATGGCCGCGCACTTCCGTTTAAAAAGCTGTTCAATATTGCAATCTTTTTGTATGATGGAATCAACTATCTGATGTGTCTCGAAGATTATACGCGCCTTTTTCGGGAAGTTCACGGGGTGCTTGAGGAGCAGGGTTTATTTCTCTTTGATATTACAACCTACACAAATTCAATCACTTTTTTTGAAGACACCGTGGACCAGGAGCACTACGACGACCTGTACTATTCACGGCACAGCTATTTCAACGGAAAAAAGCGCACCCAGCACAATGATTTTCTTATTTTCAACAGGATAAACGGTTCAACTTATGAAAAACATGAAGAAAAGCATGTGCAAAAGGTATTTTCTGTTGAAGACATTTGCACGGCAATTCCCGGCTCATTATTTGAAATAGTGGGAGTGTGGGATTCGTTCAGTTTTCGCAGGTATCACCACGACTCCCTGCGTGTGCATTTTCTGCTGAGAAAACAGCCGTCATGATCCAGTTTTCACACGTAACCAAGCAGTACGACGATCGTTTTACGGCGTTGCAAGATGTATCCTTTACCATAGACAAAGGCGAATTTGTTTTCCTGACGGGTGCAAGTGGAGCGGGAAAGACAACTTTGCTCAAGCATATTTACATGGAAGAGCGTCCCACACACGGCCAGATCACCCTGCTGGAAGAGCAGCCGCTTACCTCCAGCAATTCAATACAGCACTACGATTCGCGACGTACGCGGGATAAAGAGATACCTTTTTTGCGGCGCAAGCTTGGCATCGTATTTCAGGATTTCCGCCTGTTGCAGGACCGCAATGTATTTGAAAATGTTGCATTTGCCATGCGGGTCACCGGTGCTGCCGAACGGTCGGTCAAGCGCAAGGTATTCGAAGTGCTTGCCCAGACCGGTTTGAGTCATAAAAGCTCGTACTACCCTTCACAGCTATCGGGCGGTGAACAGCAGCGCGTCTGTATTGCACGCGCGATCGTTAACGATCCGCTGGTTGTGCTGGCCGACGAGCCGACCGGCAATCTTGACAATGAAGTATCCCTTGAAATCGTCAAGCTGCTGCAGGAAATTAACATTTGGGGGACCACGGTAATTATGTCGACACACGATGTGCATATAATCGAACTCTATCACTACCGCCTGCTCCGCTTGGAACGCGGCTGCCTTGTCCAGGGCGGCGATGCAACCAAAAAACCCAAAGCCTGGGGGTTGGCCGCATGAAACGTGCATTTAGTCTGGATGCATTCGTCCCGGTCCCAGTGCTGGTGTTGCTGCTGGTTTCTACACAATGGGCCCAATTGCCGATCAGCGCCGGCGGGGATCCCACCAAAATGATGGAGCTGCTCGACACATACGCAAAGGGCGACATCCAGCTTCCAAAATCAGCGCCAAAGGACGCCGAGCAGGACGCCGATAAATTACCCGACACCCTTGACAGCATTGCTCCTTCACCCGGGCTGCCGCAATCGGTCTATGAACAAATGCTCCAGCGCGCAACCATCAACCCCGACAGCATCCTGCCACACCTGCGCATCTACGGCCATGAGGTATTCGAAAAGGCACGCCCTTCGACCTTTTCTCCGGGAGACAGGATTTCAGTTCCATCCAGTTATTCAATCAGCAGCGGAGACGAGATTGTCATCGTTTTGTGGGGCCGGATAAATGAGGAATATCGCCTGCGCGTCGATCGTGACGGCAAAATCAGGATTCCACACCAGGGCCCGGTGACGGTGACGGGAATGAGCTTCAACGCCATGCAAAGGAGCATCCGCGAACGCCTGCAGAGCATTGAAGGCGTGCAAGCTTCGGTTACCATGGGAGAGTTGCGCTCGATGCATATCTATCTGGTCGGGGAGGTCGTTTCGCCGGGGATGTTTACACTGGGTGCGTTGACCAACGTTACCAATGCGCTGTTTGCCTGTGGCGGACCAACGGCCAACGGTTCGCTGCGCCATATCCAGCTCAGACGCAACGGCAATCTCGTCACCAAACTCGACTTCTATGACTTTCTCATGCAGGGGAAGAATAATACCAGCCTGCGTTTGAAATCGGGCGATGTTATTGTCGTGCCGATTGTCAAAAAAATGGCGGCCATCGCCGGCAATGTCCGCCGTAGCGCGCTCTATGAGTTGAAAGGTAAAACTTCACTCAGCGAATTAATCGATCTGGCGGGAGGGATCACTCCGGCAGCCTGGACCAACAGAATCCAGATCGAGCGCTATCGCAACAATGAGTTCCAGGTGATGCTTGACTTAAACAAGAAGCCGGAACAGCCATTGCCCGATTTTGAAATTCAGGACGGCGACATCGTTAAAATTTTTCCTATTGTTGAAAAGAATCTCAACGCGGTCTCTCTGAGCGGTAATGTCCTGCGACCCGGCAAGTACGAGTACCACAACGGCATGACCCTCATTGATATTCTTCCCGATTATAGCTCCTTGTCCGATAATGCATACCTCGAATACGCATTGATAAAGCGCAAACTGCCGCCAAGCTATCGCGAAACGATCATTCCAGTCAACCTTGAAAACGCACTGGACGATCCGCAATCAGAGGATAATATAGCCTTGCAGCCCCGTGACCGCATCATCGTCTACGATCGTGAATACTTCGAACCTGATCGAGAAGTAGCCATTCACGGCGCCGTGACAACACCAGGCAGGATGCGATTGCTGGAGAACATGACGATCCGGGATCTGATCATCCAGGCCGGCGGTTTGAGCATAGAGGCCAGCCCCGAGCGCGGTGAACTGTATCGCCGCTCAAACACCTCCCAAGACATTATCACACAGGTATTTCCCTTTTGTGTCTCCTGCGCACTTGAAGACGATCCTCAGCACAATTTGCTGCTTCAGAAATTTGATCGAGTATATATACGTGCCAAAAAGGGGTGGCGTGACGAAAAACGCGTAACCCTTAAAGGAGAGGTGATCTATCCCGGGACCTATGTAGTCATGGAAAAAGAATCTCTGGGGGATATCATCAAACGTGCCGGCGGTTTTACCTCTGAGGCCTACCTGGCAGCCGCGGTTTTTACGCGGCAGTCGGTTCGTCAACTGGAAAAGAGGCGAATCGATGATTTTGCACGGCAACTCGAAATGGATATTATCACCTTGACCACCGAACTGGCATCCAAAGAAAAAGCGATTGAAGCTCAGGTACTGCTGGCTCAGCAGACTAAATTACTTTCAAAGTTGCGCGCAATAAAACCGGCGGGCCGCGTAGTAATAAAAATGGACTCTCCTCAAAGCTATAAAGATTTCCTGCTCGAAGACGGGGATACGCTGCGGATACCCAAAGACTTGAGTACGGTTTCTGTTCTGGGCGAAGTTTTTAATCCGGCAACCTTTAAACTCAACGGCGAAGAATCCTCCGTGACACACTATGTGCAGCTTGCCGGAGGATATAAAGAAAATGCCGACAAGCGCAATGTTTACATTATCCGCGCCAACGGCAGCGTACATACGGGCAGGATGTCACAAACCAGGCGAACTCGGCTCAAGCCGGGGGACGCGATTGTCGTTCCGCCTAAAATCAGGTATACAAGCGGTTACAGAGTGTTTGCCGAAACAGTAGCAACCATAGTCAACCTCACCTCAATTGCAGCAAATGTCACCAGCATGGTACTGCTGATTAACAGCATTTAATAAGTAGGCCTCACGCCTGAGTTGCCCTCAAAATTCTCACTGATCTTCGGTGGTATTCTCGGCAGCATCCGTGTCATCATCAGACGGATTATCACCTTCGGATGGGCCGGATTCCGATGAGCCCGACCCGTCGGCGGCTTGCGGATTCATCACTTCCGGCTCGCAGAGCGCAACATCAATTACGTTGTCGCCTTCGGCAAGATTCATCAGACGAACCCCCTGCGTATTGCGACCGATAACAGACACATCGCTCATTGCGCTGCGTATTACAATTCCGTGACGGGTGATCAGCATGACATCAACGACTTCATTTCCGTCTATGCCTCTGACCCTGATAACCTTGCCATTTCGTTCGGTGCACTTGATATTGATGATACCGCTGCCCCCGCGATTGGTCTTGCGATAATCGACAACTCTGGTCTGTTTTCCGTACCCCTTTTCAGTCACGGTCAGCACGGTAGATGATTCCTTGACCACAACCATGCCGACAACCCGATCATCACCACGCAAGGTAATCCCTTTCATGCCACGCGTATAGCGTCCCAGCTCGCGGGTCGCACTTTCATGAAAGCGGACCGCCTGTCCGTTGCGGGTTGCCAGAATAATGTCATCATCACCGGTTGTCAATTTGCACTGAATAACTTCGTCACCGCTATCGATGTTAAAGGCGTTGATGCCGTCGCGGCGCACATTGGAATAAGCCTTCAAGGGCTGCTTGTTGATGATTCCCTTGCGCGTCGCTGCGATGATATAAGAAGTTTCGTCGAATTCCCGCACCGGAACCAGGGCGGCAACATACTCATCCTGGCGCAATTGAATCAAGTTAATTATCGGCCGGCCGCGTGAGCTGCGCTGCGCTTCCGGAATTTTATACACTTTAAGCCAGTAGCACCTGCCGGTATTGGTGAAAAAGAGAATGTAGCTGTGCGTAGATGCAATAAAAAGCGTGTTGACATAGTCTCCATCCTTGGATTCCATGCCCTTGATACCGCGACCGCCGCGCCCCTGCGCCCGGTACGTCGATGCGCCGCAGCGCTTGATGTAGCCACCGTGGGTCATGGTAATAACCATATCCTCGTCGGCGATCATATCCTCTATGTCAACATCCGACGTCGCATCGCTGATCTCGGTACGGCGTTCATCACCAAAACGTTTTTTAATATCGAGCAATTCCTCTTTGATCACATCGAGCTTGCGCGTATGGTTTTCCAGAATTTCGGTATACTCTTTGATGCGCTGCTGAATCTCCCCATACTCGGCTTCGATTTTATCGCGCTCCAGACCGGTAAGCCTTTGCAGACGTAACTGCAATATTTCATGCGCCTGCCTGTCGCTCAAAGCGAACCGGTCCATCAATCTGGTTTTAGCTTCATCCGGCGAAGGAGAAGACTTGATCAGCTCGACGATTTCATCAATATTTTCGAGCGCGATACGGTATCCCTCGAGGATATGCGCACGTTCTTTTGCCTTACGCAGCTCGAACTGTGTCCGCCGCGTAACCACAACAATGCGGTGCTCGACAAAAAGCTCAATAAGCTGCTTGAGATTCAACTGCCGGGGATGCCCCTTGACCAGCGCCAGGTTGTTTATACCAAAGGTCGTTTGAAGCTGTGTGTATTTGTAGAGCTGGTTGAGCACAACTTCACCGTAGGCATCTTTTTTCAACCCGATAACAATACGCATACCGCGCCGGTCAGATTCGTCGCGCAAAAACGATATGCCTTCCACAACTTTCTGCCGCACCAGATCGGCCATTTTTTCGAGAAGGTTGGCCTTATTTACCATATAGGGGATCTCGGAAACGATGATCTGCTCCCGGTCTCCCCGGACGGTTTCGATTTCGGATTTCGCACGCACAATCACCCGGCCGCGCCCACTGCGATAAGCCTCGAGTATACCGCTGCGTCCGTAAATTACTCCGCCGGTCGGGAAATCGGGACCGGGAATATGCTGTAGCAGTTCGGGCAATTCAATCTCAGGATTCTCGATTGTTGCCACCACGGCCTTTATTACCTCACCCAAGTTGTGCGGGGCCATATTGGTTGCCATTCCAACGGCGATTCCCGTACTTCCGTTAACCAGCAGAAAAGGCACTCTTGTCGGCAAAACAATGGGTTCCTGCATAGAATCGTCGTAGTTGGGCGCAAAATCAACTGTTTCTTTCTCGATATCGGCCAGCATCTCTTCTGCAAGATGGCTCATGCGACATTCGGTGTATCGCATGGCCGCAGGCGGATCGCCGTCAACCGAGCCGGAATTGCCCTGCCCGTCAACCATAGGATAGCGCAAAGAAAAGCTCTGCGCCATGCGCACCAGCGTGTCGTATACGGCCGAATCTCCATGCGGATGGTATTTACCGATTACGTCTCCCACCACGCGCGCACACTTTTTGGGCGAACGGTTATGCAAAAGCCCCAGGTCCTGCATGCCAAAAAGAACGCGCCGGTGTACCGGCTTCAAACCGTCTCTGACATCCGGCAAAGCACGTGAGGTGATCATGCTCATCGAATAGTCCAGATACGATTTCTGCATTTCATCTTCGATGAAAATCGACTTTATGCGTTGCTGGTCACTCATGCGATGAGTACTCCTTACTTTGTGCACGAATCTTCGATGCGCGCCAGGGCAGGCAGGGCTGCCTCGGCTGAAGCATCAAAGTGCAGTGGGGTAATAGTAATAAAATCATTTTGCAGCGCACATGAATCATAGTCGTTCGAAGATTCAAGCTCCTGCTTTGCGCCATAAATTTCGTATCCGATTTCACCATCGGCGCCTCTGACTGCTTTGTAGCAGTCGTTGAACCACGCCATGCTTTGCCGGCATGCTTTTACGCCCCGCACAGCGGATGGTTTACAGGCCGGGAAGTTTATATTGAAAAAGATTCTGTTTTTTTCATTGACAAATTCGTTATCCGGAACAGCCAGGAGCTGATGCAGAATATCAACAGCCCGCTCACAGTATGCGGTGAGGTGCTCCCTGCCGTCTTCACACACGGAAAAAGCAAAACTGGGCAATTGCCAAAACGCGCCTTCACGGGCCGCCGCAACCGTCCCTGAATAATATCCCGACACCCCTGAATTCTCGCCGATATTCATTCCGGATACGATAATTTCCGGCTTGCGCTCAAGAAGTGTGCTTACGGCAAGTTTTATGCAGTCAGACGGCGTTCCGCCGACGGCAAACCCCTGCAGCGGCGAATCGCCGTCAAGCACCTTGCAATACAGAGGCTTAAAGTAGGTAAAAGCATGACTGACACCACTTTGTTCGGTTATGGGGGCAGCGGTAATTACCGCAAAGTACCTGCTCAGCGCGGCATACAGCATCCGAATACCCGGTGCTTCAAAGCCGTCATCATTGGTCAGCAATACGGTAGGGCGAGGTGAGGTGGATTGGCTCATTTATATGTCTAGATTCTGTACTTTCGAAGCATTTTCCTCGATAAATCGGCGGCGGGGCTCAACTTCCTCTCCCATGAGCATCGTAAAGACACGGTCGGCTTCAACAACATCTTCCAGCTTGACCTCCAAAAGCAATCTGCTGTCGGGATTCATGGTCGTTTCGGCAAGTTGATCGGGATTCATCTCGCCCAGGCCTTTATACCGCTGCACTGAGATATTTTTCCTGCCTTCCCACTCGGCAAAGACCAGGTCTCGCTCATGATCGGTAAAGACATAGCGTTCTTCTTTGCCCGATTTGATTTTGTAAAGGGGTGGCTGGGCTATAAATACGTGCCCGCTCGAGATCAGACCGGGCATGTGCCGAAACAGAAAGGTCAACAGCAGCGTCCTGATATGCGAGCCGTCAACATCGGCGTCGGTCATGATAATAATCTTATGATAGCGAAGCTTGGCGATATTGAATCCTTCATCGTCATCCTCGGCGCTGCCGAAACCGGTGCCGAATGCCTGCACCATCATCTGAATTTCTTCATGCGACAGGACTTTGTCGATACGCGCCTTCTCAACATTGAGAATTTTCCCTTTAAGCGGCAATATCGCCTGAAAGGCTCGATCACGACCCATTTTTGCACTGCCGCCCGCGCTGTCGCCCTCGACCAGAAATATTTCGCAGCGCGTGGGATCTTTTTCGCTGCAATCGGCAAGCTTGCCCGGCAGGCCGCCACCATCCATAACTGTTTTGCGTCGCGCGATCTGGCGTGCTTTGCGGGCCGCTTCACGGGCTATGGCCGAATTGATGCATTTCTCGACGATCTTCTTGGCTACCGTCGGATTTTCTTCAAAAAACGAACTCAGCAGTTCGTTTACGGCCGACTCGACAATGCCGGCAACCTCAGAGTTACCCAGCTTGTTTTTGGTCTGCCCTTCGAACTGCGGATTGGGGATTTTAACACTGATGACGCCGGTCAGTCCTTCACGCAGGTCTTCGCCCTTAAGCTCAACTTTGTTGTTCTTGAGCATATTGTAACGGGCAATGTAGCCGTTGATGGTGCGGGTCAAAGCTTTTTTGAAGCCTGACAAATGCGTTCCGCCGTCTATCGTATTGATATTGTTGGCATAGGAAAAAAGGTTCTCGGCAAAGGAATCGTTGTACTGCAGAGAGATTTCGATTTCGATTCGCTCGACTTCGGTGGTAATGCAGATTGGTTCGGGATGCAGGGGTGTCTTATTTTCGTCCAGAAATTTGACGAATGAGACCAGACCGCCCGGATAGCAGAAATCGTGAAACTTGTCTTCGTCGCGCTCGTCATTGATGGTTATGCGTACGCCTTTGTTCAGAAATGCCAGTTCCCGCAGGCGTTTGGAGAGCGTGTCGAAACTGTATTCGGTATCTTCAAAAATATCGGGGTCGGGCTTGAAGGTAATAATGGTTCCGCGCCGATCGGTGGGCCCCTCCTCTTTGAGTTCTTCTTGGGCTTCGGCACGTGAAAAGTTCATGGTATATTTCCTGCCCTCGCGATGGATGGTCGCGTTCAGGGAAGTCGACAGTGCATTGACGCATGATACACCGACGCCATGCAGCCCGCCGGACACCTTATATGATGAGTTATCAAACTTTCCTCCCGCATGCAGCGTCGTGAGGACAAGCTCCAGAGCCGACATCTGCGACTCCTCGTGAAAATCAACCGGTATTCCGCGGCCGTCATCATCAACGGTTATGCTGTTGTCCTTATGAATGATGACCTGTATACGGGTGCAATAGCCGCCCAGGGCTTCGTCTATCGAATTGTCGACGACCTCATACACCAGGTGGTGCAGGCCAAGCGCGCCGGTGCTTCCGATGTACATGGCCGGCCTTTTGCGGACTGCCTCGAGACCTTTAAGCGTCTTAATGCTATCGGCACTGTATGAATTTTCGTTCATCTCTTTCCTTCGTCAAATTCAATAAAAAACAATGTTCTTTATTGAGGTGCATTTGGTATGTGTACGTATTTTCTGCAGCAACTGCTGCTTGAGATAGCTGATTTCATGTCGCCACGTCGAAGACGGAACCCGTATAAAGAGCCGGCCGTCATCAACGCCGGTGCATTCGGTAACCCTGGAGAGACGCTCTCCGGCGATTTCCGGCCACATGCGCGCAACCTCAAGCTCTCTGCAAACATTGAGATAGCCGCGGGATTTCAGAAATCCTTCCAAAGCCATTTTTAATGGCTGCAATCGGGAGCTTTTCATAGCGCTGTCACGCAGCCCTGGTCTACGGTGATCTGAGATAGCTTTTTGGTGATGGGAACAGCTTTGGCCGGTGTTGATATGAAAAGCTGACCGCGATTTTCGATTAGCGGCAAAATTCTGGCTATGCGTCCGTCATCAAGCTCGGAAAAAGCATCATCTACAAGGAATATCATTTTTTGTTGATTGAATCTTTCCAGACACTCGATTGAGCAGAGTCTGAGCGAGAGAGCCAGTGACCTGCATTGACCCTGTGAACCAAACATTTTTGCCGGTTTGTCATGTACACTCAGTGTGATGTCATCCCGGTGAGGTCCGAGGGTGGTGAAACCCCGCATAGCGTCCTTTTTCCGGGTTGATTGTAGCACTTTTAAAAATACATTTTTCCATTCGTTTTTACCACTGTTTGTAGCGGAAAAATCAGGCTTATACTTGACTTCCCCATGTTCGCTTCCGCCGCTCATTTCATAATAAAACCCCGACATCAGGGGCTTAATAAAATCAATGACTTGCATGCGCTTCTCAACAATATGGGCGCCATGTTCGGCAAGTCGCTCTTCATAAATCCGCACATGCGTTTCGTCAACATTCGCGCCCAGCAGACGATTTCTATTAAGTAAACTTTTTTTGTAGGCGATACAATGCCGCAAGTATTCCGGATCAAATTGACTAATGAGCATATCGAGAAATCGTCTGCGCACCGGCGGCGGACCGTAAATCAATTGTAAATCATCGGGACCAAATGATACAACCATTCCCAGGCCAAACCAGTGCGAAAGAGATGCGATTTCGGCGCCGTCTATCTGCAGGTTAAGCTCTTTGCCACGTGAAAAGCCAAAAACAGCCTCACTTCGCCGATTGCGCGTTTCATCGATAAATGCTCCCTGCACGCAACACGCATCCTGTTCGAATCCCACCATTTCCGTACGCCGGGCATGACGCTGCGAGCGCCCCGTGCACAGAACATGAATCGCTTCCAGGAAATTGGTTTTGCCGCTGCCGTTTTTGCCGCTGAGTAGAAGACCGGCCGCATTGACGTCGAGATCAATTGACTGCAAATTTCTGAACCGATTTATTGTCAGATGCGAAAGAATCATAGGAGCTGCAGGCGTCTGAAAAAGGAGGAAGGCTGTATGCGAAAAATACTTTATGGAGCCGGAATCTGCAGCCTGATTTTCTTTACGCGTACTACATCAGAAACGACGTAACGGACAATCGTGAATCCGGTTCCATGATTACCATCAGGTGGGCGTTTGCTTCGCTGCCCAGAACGCCAACCGAAAAGGAAGCTGCCCGCTTCGCAGCATTATTGACGATAATCGAACCGTCCTGAATTTCCGACATCGATTCAATCGCGAGCGGGCCGATTACCGTATCATTTAGCTTGAGCATCGCGGGTGCTGCGTTACGCGGCGAAAGCTCTGCCATAAAATGCTTGTTGACGATAATCCCGCCGATACAGTAAAATGGAGCGCCCTGTATATCAAACGAGGCTTTAGCCTGCAGTGTCAAAACCTCGTGTCCCTTGACATTGTCCATGATAAATCCGGCTGCCTTTCTGACCCGCTCGCCTTTCGCGGCTATGCGACCACCAACACTTGCAGGAAAATGACCGGATGAGAGGATTCGGTAGGCAGAATCAACGATTGTCAGCAAATCAAATCCCATTGGCTCCAAGTAATGCCGGGCCATTTCAGTAATTTCGAATGCAGAGGGGTCTTTTTCGACAAACAGTTTCATGGCAAAGTCTCGGTCGGCATGCACTCTACGGGCAAATCGCTGCAGACGCTCCTCGATATCACCTTTCGTGTCGGATAGTTTTTTCTGCACATGCTCAAGCTCGCCAGCCAGCTCTTGTTCGGAACGCCGGGCATTGAGTGAATCCAGCCTGACCGCAACCACAACAACACACAAAACGATACCGGCAATAAACGTTATAAGGGGAAGCGCAATTTTCATACAAAAATCCTCTGCATTTTCACGTGTTCAGTACCTTTGCCTGTGCGCCCAATTCCACTCGCAGGTCCAAAAACGCACTTCTAAATATACATATGCAGATACAAACCTAACATCAGATGTGTTTAGCCCTTGTTCAGGTTCAATAGCTTTGGCATGCCAGGGTAAATTATTTTAACCCCTGTTCATTTCACCCGATTCAAAAGGAACAGAGCATGGCATACCGATCTTTGCGTTCTCACAAGCCCTCGCCTCAATTTGGCGGAGATAGCGACTGGCGCATTCATTTTAAAGGCAATTCCGAAGAGGACCTGCGCCGAGGCTTTCTCACCAATCTGGAATATTCCATGGCCAAGGATCGCTTCACCGTTACCCCGAACGACCAGTACATGGCCTGGGCGTTTACTCTCAGAGACCGGCTGATCGAACGCTGGATTCTTAC
Organism: Chitinivibrionales bacterium; assembly: GCA_014728295.1. GTDB lineage: Bacteria > Fibrobacterota > Chitinivibrionia > Chitinivibrionales > WJKA01 > WJLW01. The sequence continues at coordinate 30,494 of WJLW01000083.1, forward strand.
CCAGCAGCATTACCATAACAACAACGTCAAGCGCATCTACTATCTGTCATTCGAATTTCTCATGGGGCGGTTGCTCGAAGATAATATGACCAACCTCGGTTTGAAGGAATCAACTGCAACGGCCATGAAAAAGCTGGGTCTGGATATGACCCTTATCGAAGATCAGGAATCCGACGCCGGGCTGGGCAACGGGGGGCTCGGGCGTCTGGCGGCATGCTTTCTGGACTCAATGGCAACACTTCAGCTCCCCGCTATTGGTTACGGCATACGCTACGAGTTCGGCATCTTCAAGCAGCGCCTGGTAAACGGAAATCAACGCGAGCTTCCCGAAGAGTGGCTGCAGGCCGGAAACCCCTGGGAAATTGAGCGACCGGAATACCGGCTTGGCATCAAATATTTCGGCAATGTCCGCCATCCCAACGGTTCGGACTATCGACTGCCCGCCGATTGGATGGAAACCGAAGATGTGCTTGCCGTACCGTTCGATACACCTGTTCCCGGCTATCGCAATAATACCGTCAATACACTGCGATTGTGGTCATCTCGCTCGGCAGAAGAATTCAATCTTGACTATTTCAACAGCGGTGACTACATACGCGCCTGCCAGAACAAGTTAATGAGCGAAAACATCTCAAAGGTTCTCTACCCCAACGACAATAACCACTCCGGACGCGAATTGCGGCTTAAGCAGCAGCATTTCTTCACTTCTGCCTCTTTGCAGGACATAATCAGACGCTACCTCAAGCACAATCGAACATTTGATAATTTCCCTAAAAAAGTGCAAATCCAGCTCAATGATACACACCCGGCAATCGCCATTGCCGAGTTGGTCCGACTGCTGGTTGATATCCATCGCATCCCGTGGCGCAAATCCTGGAATATCGTCACCAAAACGTTTGCCTACACCAACCACACCCTTTTGCCCGAAGCATTGGAAAAGTGGCCGGTTAATATGATGGAGCACCTGCTGCCCCGGCACATGGAAATCATCTACGAAATCAACAGAAGCTTTCTGGGCAAGGTGCAGAAAAAATTTCCCGGCGATGTTGACCGCCTGCGGCGCATGTCATTTATTCAGGAAGGCCCCGATCGCCAGGTACGCATGGCGCACCTGGCCATCGCCGGCAGTCACTCGGTCAACGGCGTTTCGGCGTTGCACACCAGGCTGCTCTCACAAGGTCTGGTCAAAGATTTCTATGAACTCTGGCCCGAAAAATTCAACAATAAAACAAATGGCATTACCCCCCGCAGGTGGTTGCTCAAGTCAAATCCCTCTTTGTCCAAATTGATCACCCAGAAGCTGGGCACCACCTGGGTTACACAGCTTGACCAGCTTAAAAAGCTGGCGGAGTTTGCCGATGATTCCGAATTTCAGTGGGAATGGCGGCTAGCAAAATATTCGGCTAAAGAAGCATTCGCCCGGCGGCTCAAAGAATGGGAGGGCATTGATATCAATCCGGATTTTCTCTTTGATGTACAAGTCAAGCGCATGCACGAATATAAGCGCCAATTGCTCAATATTCTACACTGCATCTCCCTCTATGATAATATCAAGGCGGGGTGCACTGATGAAATGGTGCCGCGGATCTTCTTTTTCGGCGGGAAAGCTGCTCCCGGCTATTTTATCGCTAAACTGATCATCAAGTTCATCAATAATGTCGCCTCGGTTATCAATAACGATCCCGATGCCCGCGAACTGCTCAAAGTTCATTTTGTCCCGAACTACCGCGTTTCTCTGGCCGAATCGATCATTCCGGCGGCCGATGTTTCCGAGCAGATTTCAACTGCCGGCTATGAGGCGTCAGGAACCGGCAATATGAAATTCTCCCTGAACGGCGCCTTGACAATTGGTACAATGGACGGCGCCAATATTGAAATACGTGAAGAGGTGGGCGAAGACAACATCTTCATTTTCGGCCTGAGAGCACACGAGATCAGGGAACAGCGCAGGACCGGCTACAATCCTTGGGAATACTACAATTCCAGTCCGCGTCTGAAAAAAGTGCTTGACCTGGTGCAGGATGATTATTTCAGCTCGGGAGAGCCGGGCCTGTTCCGCCCACTCTTCGAATCACTGCTTGACGGCGGGGACCGCTTCATGGTGCTGGCGGATTTTGATGCTTATTGTGATTGCCAGAAGCGACTCTGCCGGGTGTACAAGAGCCAGGAGACGTGGACTAAAATGTCGATCCTCAACGTTGCCGGGATGGGAAAATTTTCATCCGACAGAACGATTCAGGAGTATGCGCGTGATATCTGGGATGTGGCGCCGGCGCCGGTAATGCTTGACAAATAGCATGAGTCGGCATCCATCCGATTCCGAGTGCGTCCTGCCGGTCGCACCAAAAAAAAGGCAACTCCTGCACAAGGAGTTGCCGTATCTTAAATCACTTTTGAAGAGCAGTGTTAGCGAACGATATTGGAGAACTGCTTCGTCTGAATCGTTCCGTTCTCAAACAGGACTCTGCGGATGATCAACGTATTTGCAGGAGCCTGGATCTTGTTGTTCACAATCTGCAACTGACGTCCGTGAAGGTTGAAATAGCGAACGTTTTTGACCTTTGAGTTTGCAGAGCCGAGGTTCAACAGCGGTTGATGTACTGCCATATTCGGATCCGGAATCGGGTTCTCGTCAGGACAAGCCGCGCATGCAGTAAAAGTTCCACCTGCTGCAGCAACAGCATCGGCGAGGTTTCCGGCAAACTCGATAGCTCCCCAGGTATCTACAGATGATTGCACTCCGGCAGGAGACGTGCGTTCTGAGTATGGATCGGCAAAATTACGCCATCTCAAAGCGGTGAATTCGGTCTGGCCGTTATCATGATCGTTGTAGCCGAAGGTAAACGAAATCTGATCTCCCTGCTGCTTCTGGTTAGTTCCAAGAAATGTCCAAGGGAATCCCCATTCCTGTGTTTTCACGTTTGATGACTGATCGACAATCTTGATGTAGAGATTCTTCTCGATTTGAGCATCGGCAAAGGTAATCGTCTGAACATTCCAGAAATGAAAATGATAAGCGTTGGAAAGATCCTGCCCGGCCATAGTGGGATCGAAGCTGGTAATACGGAAATCTTCAACCGGATTGGCGCCACCCATGCGAACCTGAATCTGAATCCATTGAGGAGTTAACTGGTTGGCACTTACATTAATAAATGGAGAATTGGGGCCGTACAACTCCGCAGGCGAATTAGGATCAAGGTATAGCTCCACACCGTCATTGCCGTATGGATGGTTTTGGTCGAGGATGTCAACAAAGTCATTGTCGGTTACTTCGTATAACAGATACAAACCTTTTTTGCCGTACAAGGCTTTAATGGTGCATGAACCGTCTTCGTCGTTGTCGGGCTGAGGGCCGTACGACCACGTGCCGGCACCGGCAACCGTGGCTGCCCCCTGATCGAGGGTAGCGGCATCATACGCATCCCAATAGCAGGTATTATCGTTGGCTGCATCGTGGTCAAAGCATTTTTCCATATCCTCCGACAAAAAGTAGGCTTTGACGACCTTCGTCGGATCTGCGGTCCGATTAAAGGCAGAAGCGGGAATAGTGCCCTGTGCAAACAGGGAAACAGTTAAAAAGCTAAGCAATGAGCTGAATAAAATTGCTTTTTTCATGAGATAACTCCTTCCTTCAGTTAATTCTCACATCGATTTAAGGGTTTAACAATCATTAACGGTTTCAAGACAATAGCACTGACATTGTAGCTCGTTCCTAAACATAAGACACCATTATTAATGAGCGACAACCTCCTTGGTTTGGGATGATTTTGCTTTTTCGTTTTATTTTCGAGCGTGTTCATAAGCACCAACAGCTATAAAATAGTACAATCAACTTGCAGTGTTCAATGCGAAGGCATCCGCCCTGCATGAATGGCAAGGCTTTATTTGATGAATTAGACACCCCTGCCTGCTATTCTGCCACCCCCATGATATAATTTTTTGCCTGCTTCAACGACCATCGTTATATCAATTTATTAGCAAAGACCAATTATATTCCCTTTTGCACGGGAATGACAGTGACAGGATGTTGCCATGCGTATTGTAATCCAGCGCGTTTCCAGCGCATCGGTTAAAATCGATCTCCGCACAGGTTCGATCGGCCCGGGCATACTGGTACTCCTGGGAATAAAAGATACCGACTCGGAAGCGGAGGCTGATTTTCTGGCGCAAAAGTGTGCCGAACTCCGCATTTTTGAGGATGAAGACGGCAAAATGAATCGCTCTTTGCTCGACACCGCAGGATCGGCTCTGGTAGTGTCGCAATTTACACTCTATGGAGACTGCCGCAAGGGACGTCGCCCCAGCTTCATCGCTGCGGCTCCTTCACAAAAAGCCGAGCGGCTGTACGAATACTTCGTTAGCAGATTGCGGGAGCAGATCGCAACGGTCGAGACCGGCGAGTTCGGAGCGATGATGCAGGTCTGCCTGGTAAATGAGGGTCCGGTTACCTTGATCCTGGAGAAATAATCGTAAGAGCAGGGAGTGATTATATCTTCGAGATGCAAATATACCCGATCACCATCCGCCAGCGGACATCCCGACCGGCCAATTGGTTCACGACCATGGTAGAAAGCCGGTGCATTTCCTCTGCCGATAAAAAGCGGCTGAGGTAGGTGTGCAACGAAAATGCATTTTCGTCCGCCCCGAACCAGGAGCGTACCACCGATTCACTGAACCGCCTGAGCGGATGAATCACCTCTTGTTTACCGGCAAGGCTGATCCCGGGTACGCCTAATTTGCGTATATAATCGACATCCCATTGCATCAGCGGATTTTCGGGATCATCAAACAGGGCTGACTCGCCTTTTCGAAACACCTCTTCCAAATCGCGATAATTGGCGGGAAATTGCAGCAATTCCGATAATCTTTGCGAGCGGGACCATACGGTTTCTGCCAGAACACCGGTTCCGGTCGAATTTAGCAGGCTGGCTGCATGCGAGAGGTCGTCTTGCTTGTCCGGGCTGCCCGCAATCACATTTCTCCCTACGATACGGTCAAATTGCACGGGAGCGCCGGCTGCCGATTGAATCTTCTCTGCTGCCTCTTTAAGCTTGGCGATAATCAGTTGGGGGCGGGAAAGCCCATCGAATGCTGCGGCCAATTGCTGCTGTGCATCGAGTTGTTTCCGACTGCGGGCACAAATCCAGACACTGCCGTCCGGCGAACGCCTGGCGGCTTCCATACCCAAAAAGCCGGTACGACCGTGCAGGTCAAGCGTCAGGCTGTCGCGCTGCACGTCAGCCAGCTCGAAAATCCGTTCACGAACATGCGCCAGCCAGTCTTGTGAGACGGTACGGCTGATCCAGGCGGCATTGACGTCGCCACTGTCAACTGCAGCGCCGAACGGCTCCGGTTCGCCGGCGATCATCGATTCGAGCATGGCTTCACGAAAACGACTGATGCGCGCTTTGACGCCTTTTTCGTATCCCTGATCGGAGGGTTGATAAAAGAGCCGTCCCTGCAACGCGCCGGGCAGATACTGCTGGGCCACCCAGTGGTCCCGGTAAGCGTGCGGATAGAGATACCCTTCACCGTGGCCAAATCCCTCCTTGTCCCGATTGGCATCGCGCAGATGGTTGGGCACCTCATCCGATGAGCTGTCTTTTTCGGCCGCGGCAAGTGCATCAAAAAAAGCCATGGTCGAATTGCTTTTGGGTGCCGTGGCAAGGTAAAGGCAGGCCTGTGCCAGATGAAAGCGTCCCTCGGGCATACCCACGTAATCGAAAGCCTGGGCCGCACTGATTACCACCCCCAGAGCCTGCGGATCAGCAAGACCGATATCTTCACTCGCTAAAACCAACATCCTCCTGAAGATGAAACGCGAATCCTCGCCGGCGTAAATCATCTTGCCCATCCAGTACAGGGCCGCATCAGGATCGGAACCACGTACCGATTTGATGAATGCAGAAATCGTATCGTAATGAGCGTCTCCGTCTTTGTCATACAAAACGGCGCGTTGCTGAATAGACTCTTCGGCCACGCTCCGGGTAATATGAACAGCCTCGCCGGCATCGGGTGCAGTCGTTTCCACCGCCAGTTCCAGTGCGTTGAGCACACTGCGCGCATCACCATTGGCGGTGGCTACCAGATGATCCAGTGCGTCCTCATCGATAGTGACATCCTGTGCACCGTAGCCGCGGTCGTTATCTTCAAGTGCCATGCGGGCAATTCGACGCAATCCATCGTCGTCAAGCGATTTAAGTTGAAAAATGCGCGACCGTGACACCAGTGCCTTATTTACTTCAAAGTACGGATTTTCAGTTGTCGCGCCGATGAGAATGATCACACCATTCTCAACATGCGGCAGCAGCGCATCCTGTTGCGATTTATTGAAGCGATGTACCTCGTCAACAAACAGAATCGTACGCCGGCTGTAGAGCGACAGCGTTTGGCGCGCACTTTCGATTGCGTCACGGATGTCTTTGACCCCTGCGAGCACGGCATTGATCGAGATGAATTGCGCCCGGGTTGTCTTGGCAATGATTCTTGCAAGCGTGGTTTTGCCCGTACCGGGAGGACCGTAAAAAATGAGGCTTGACAATTGATCGATCTGGATCGCACGACGCAGCAGCCTTCCGGGGCCGATGATATGCTCCTGACCCGCAAATTCGTCGAGCGTACGCGGGCGCATCCGGTCGGCCAGCGGAGCATGAGACCGGATCAGGTTATTGCGATGTTGATCGAAAACGTCCATAGGCTCAGAGATAATGTACTGTTAATGATTCAGATTAACGAATTGTTTCATTTTAGCACAAAAGATAGTTTCGCCGAATCGGTAAAACCGGTTCATTGCGCCGGCCAAACAGTGGGCCGGGAGCTTGAATGCCGCATTTTCCAATCTCGTAAAATAACTATATTTATTGATTTGCATCGCCAATCATGTTAGATTTCGGTTACAATCCGTCGAGCGAAAAGGAATTATGTCGGAAATTGAAAACCTCAACACCGATGCTTTTATCGGCAGGGATATGGGTACCGTTACGCTGCTTAAGCTGATCGGGAAAGGCGCGGCCGGAGCGGTATTCCTTGCATTTCAACGGACGCTCAAGCGTCAGGTCGCCGTCAAAATCCTGCCCAAATCGGATCGCACCACCGAAGCATCCCGTGAGCTGTTTCGACAGGAAGCCGAAATTGTTGCTATCCTGAGCCACCCCTACATTATCCCCATCTTCGAAATGGGCGAAGAAGACGACTGCTACTATCAGGTAATGCAGGTGGTCAAAGGAGAGGACCTCAATTCACGCATCAAAAAACGACAGCTCAACCCCATCCCCCACAAACGGGTGCTGCCGCTCACCGAAGCATTGACGATAACCAGGCAGGTCCTTGACGGTCTGGGCTATGCGCATGATGAAGGCGTGGTGCACCAGGATATAAAACCGCTGAATATACTCATCGAGGAGAAGCAAAACCGACCGCTGATCGCCGATTTCGGCATCGCCAAAATCCATCAGCATGAAGTACGGCAGGAAGGCACCATCGTCGGTAGCCCGTTGTATATGGCACCCGAATACATATTGACCCATACAACAGACAGCCGTTCCGACATATACAGCGTAGGGGTCATGTTTTTTCAGACGCTGGTGGGCAATCTGCCGCTCACCGAAACACATCCGATGCGCCTGATCCAGAAAAAGATTGAAGATCACGACCACCTCTTCGGGGGCAGACCATCCGAGCTTTCACCGCATGTGGATGCAAATCTTGAAGCAATCGTGTACAAGGCGATTGCACCGGAGCCCGAGCGGCGGTATCAAACCTGTTCGCAATTCAAAGAAGCGCTGGAAAATTACGGACGTTCGGCCTGACCGCTCACGCCCTGACGAAACGCAAACGAATGCAATGTGTTTGACATGTAAAAAGAGGACGCTTGAGTGAAAATTATTATTGTCGGCGCCGGAACAATCGGTTTCAGTCTGGCGGACCTGCTCAGTCAGAACAATCACTACGTTTCCCTGATCGAAAACGACAAGGGCCTGTGCAACGAGGTCAACAGCAAGCTTGACGTGTTTACCGTCAACGGCAACGGCAGCAGTTTGAAATCACTTGAACAGGCCGGCATCCGGGACGTCGATATGATCATCGCGGTCACACCCCGTGACGAGACCAACATACTGGTATGCCTGTTCGCCAGCCACTACAACGTCAAGCGCCGCATCGCGCGCATCATTTCCGACGAATACACGCTGCCCGAGGCGGTCGTCAGTCTTGCCGATACGGGCGTCACCGATGTCATTGAAACCGAAAAAGAAGTCGTCGGCAGCATCCTGCAATACCTCGAATTACCGGGCGTCACCCTCACTGCAAATTTTCAGTCTGACAATGTCTATCTGCGCGGCTATGTCGTGGGCGACCATATGCCAATCGCCAACCGTACGCTGGCCGAGGTCACCAGGATTGCCGGCCCCGCACCGCTTTTGATTGTCGTTATCGTTCGGGAGGGTCGCAGCATCATTCCTTCCGGCGACGAGCTTTTGCTGCCCGGTGATGAGTTAATCGCCATCATGCACAAAGACGCCTTTGTCACTTTTCGTGAAATGATCGGTCACGGCGCCGAAAAACTCAAAAAGGTCATCATCTCCGGCGACACACTGACGGCAGTGCACCTTGCCGACGCGCTCAAGCCCTGGGTCGAACGAATTGTACTGGTGGATCCCGACGAAACGCACGGCCAGCAAGCCGCTGCGCAGCTTGACGGAATAGAAGTCATACACGGCGATTGCACGAAGGCCGAAATTCTGCAGGAGCTGCATATTCAGAATGCCTCATTCTTCATTGCCGCAGGTAAAGACACCGAGGACAACGTCATGTCCTGCCTCCTTGCCAAAGCCGAAGGCACAAGAGAGGTTATTGCCGTGAATAATTCCGACCGCCATGCAGCGCTGTTCAAATCACTCGGCCTCGATCACATTATCAATCCCCGCAAAATTACCGTGCAGAAAATAATCGGCAGTGTATTGCGCATTCCCATACGCGCGCATCTTGGTTTGCAAAGAGGCGATGTCGAAATCGTACGAACGGTTGCGGAAGCCAACAGCCGGGTGGTGGGCAAGGCGCTCAAGGATCTCAACAAAGTGCTCAAAAAAAATGTTGTATTGGGCGCCATCATGCGCCAAGACCATGCAATTATCCCGCGCGGCGATACCATCATTCAGGAAAACGACGAAGTGATCGTCATCTGCCGCCAGGAAAAGAGCAAAACCGTGACGCGCCTGTTTAAATCAGGGCCAAGCATTCCCGTATAGATCACCCCGCAGGAGCATTCTTGAATCAGAGATTCGTCATTTACGCGATTGGAAAACTGCTTCAGGTGCTGGCACTGGTGCTTTGCATCCCGGCGCTGATCGCCTGGTTTGACCTTGACCGTCACAGCATACCCGAAGCGCTGTTCGATCCGCGACTGGCCGGATTTGCGGCGTCTATTATTGCCTCACTGCTCGCCGGCACGCTGTTGATTCTGTTCTTCGGCAAAAAGGCCGGAGATTTCGGGGGCGTCAAAGAGGGCTTTGCCATCGTCACCTTCGGATGGCTGCTGTGCACGCTGTTCGGCAGCATCCCGCTCTTTGTTTACCTGCTTGACAAGGCGCAATCGGTCGGGCCGAACAGCATAATTCTGGGCTTTACGAATGCTTACTTCGAAATCATGAGCGGCTTTACCACAACCGGGGCGACCATTCTGACCGATATCGAAATCTTGCCCCGCGGCATCCTGTTCTGGCGCAGCATGACACACTGGCTCGGCGGCATGGGCATCGTTACGCTGGCGCTGGTTTTCTTCCCGGCATTCGGCGTAGCCGCCTATCAGATGTTTCGGGGGGAGGTGCCCGGCCCCAGCACCGAGCGCCTGCGTCCACGCCTGGGACAAACCGCTTCGATCCTGTGGGGCGTTTATTTTGTCTTGACGCTTGCGGAGACAATCCTGCTGATGTTCGGCGGCATGGACTGGTTCGAAGCATCGTGTCATGCATTCGGCACAATGGCAACGGGGGGATTTTCAACGAAAAACGCTTCAATTGCCGCTTACAACAGCGACTATATCGACTGGGTGATCATCGTGTTCATGTTCTTTGCGGGGATGAATTTTATTATTCACTACCGCGTGCTCTTCCACCGTGACTTGTCCCTGATCCGCACCAACAGTGAGTTTCGTTTCTATGTTGCCGTCATTGTGCTGGCAATTGTTTTCGGCACATCCTTTAAAAGCATTTACCGACTCGCACCCGAAGATGCCATCAAAGCCAGCTATCGCAGTGGACCCCTGAGCCGGCAGGAACTCGAACGCAAAGTAGCCCAAGAGGAATACAAGCAGCGATCGCTGTATCACACCATTCGATACGTGTCTTTCCAGGTCATATCGATTACCACGACAACCGGTTATGCAACTGCCGATTTTGATATGTGGCCCAACATCCTGCGCGTCATGCTGGTAGTGCTGATGTTCTTCGGCGGATGTGCGGGATCGACCGGGGGTGGCATGAAAATGATTCGCGTGATGACGGTGCTCAAATCGTCGTGGCGCGAAGTGCGCACCATGATCCAGCCCCGGCTTATCCTGCCCGTCAAGATCGGCGGTACCGCGATCGAAGAAAAGCAGGTTGCCAATATTGCCGGATTCTTCGTGCTCTTCCTGCTGCTGTTCGTATTTTTTTCGGTCGTGATGAGTTTGATGGTTCCGGACTTTGCAACTGCCATCACAACGGTTGTCGCAACCATGTGCAATATCGGTCCCGGCCTTTCCGGCATCGGCGCGACCGAGAATTACGCCTGGATTCCGGTTATCGGCAAATGGGTGCTGATTATGTGTATGCTGCTGGGCAGGCTGGAAATTTACACCGTCATTATCGCCTTTTCACCGATTGCCTGGAAACGTTAGTCGCGTCTCCCGCGGCAACAGGGGCGATGTCGATGCCCGTGTAATACGCCTTTAAAATGTCAGTGCATGTCTGTCCTGCACGCGCCCTGCCGATCGCGCCCATCTGGCACATGCCCACGCCATGGCCGTAGCCCCGGCCTGTAATTGAAATTGTGGACGACCCTGTTGACACAATATCAAAATTCGCTGAACGCAGAATAGGGTAGTCTTGATGATTGCGTCTGAGTACAAAGCGGATTTTGTCACCGCTGAGGGTATAGTCTCCTTTAGTTGTCCTCACCTGCAATGCACCGATGCGTCCGCATTGATAGCGCAAAGCAATTTTCATCCCCAGCAACGATCCCTCTATCGGCACTCCGCTTTCACGTGAAAACCGGTTTATGAACGTTGACAATTGCCGCGTGCGCCATGATTCATCCCAGATATAATATTTCGAAATGCTGCACCACGCCCTGCCACTCTCATCGACGTCATCCCGTGAAACAAGATACGGTGCAGGCGTTTTTTTCCAGGCATCTTCAATGTTGGCCGTTTTGCCGCCGCAGGTCGAATGATAATATCCGTGAATTAATTGCCCCCCATAAACCATGACCAGACCGCGTGTCTGTCGAATAGCCCGATCGCTGATCCGATTCTCGGAATTAACGCCTCGGTATACCTGGTCGGCGACGGTGGCAACAACGTCGTAGGCTGCTGTTTCCCGGGCAAGCATTTTGCGGTATGCGTAGGTTCGCGCGGCAATTGCCTGTGCTTTGAGTGCTTCGATTTCTTCGATCGGCCTGGGGCCCATTTCATGCGGCACGACGCCGCGCAGATATGCTTCGACCGCAAGGCAATTTATAACATGCAACCGGTTTGACGATGCGCGATCGATTATTATCCCCCCCCGATAACTCAATCGTTGAATTTCGAAAAAGTTATAGCTGTCCTTTGACACAAGCGTGCACGGCAGGGAAAATGCTTTGTGATTGACGATTGCTTCACCGTCGGTGCGAGAGGATGCCTGTATCTCGATTCTCCCGCGGGTTACCGGCTGCTTTTTGCGGGCGCCGTCTACGACCTTGACCTTGCCGACACTGTAAACAACAATGCGTGAAACGTCTGGAAATATGGCAACCCTGATTGTCGAGCGGGTCATGCGTATTTTGCCGCCGGTGGTGATATTGACGGGCGCGGCACCTGACGCATGACCGGCCGCTGCGATAGTATCGATGGGTTCGCTTGCTATTTCTTCGGTGTCGACCAATGCAATGGCAAAATCAAGCTCGTTTACCTGATCGGAACTTTCCCGAGACGGTCTGGCAGCCGATTGCCGGGCAGCATCGGGGGGTTTTGCCGGTGCATCGCTTTGTTTGGCGGGCGGATTTGGAACCAGAACTGCCGGTGCGCACGATACGAGCATTACATATGCCCACGCTGCGGCTACAAGTATAGGGTAGATTGCTTTTCGCACAGACAGCTATGCCGCTTTTTTGTTTTTCTGGCCCTTTGCCATTCTTTTGAGTTTGCCGTTGACCAGTTGACGTTGTACCGGCGATACGCGATCGACAAACATGATGCCTTCGAGATGATCGTATTCGTGTTGAATCGCACGGGCAAGCAATCCTTGCGCCTTTTCGACGGTAAATGGCTTTCCGTTAATATCCAGGGCCTTGACGGTTACCTGCACCGGTCGATTGACATTCAGTCTGATCTCGGGTATGCTCAGGCAACCCTCTTCGTAATCTTCCTTTTCGTCTGAAAACCAGGTCAGCTCGGGATTGATAAAAACAAGTGGCGGCCGCTCGCCCTGTGTTGCATCGATAACAAACAGGCGCACCGCTCTATCTACCTGCGGCGCCGCCAGCCCGACACCGTCTTTCTCGACCATAGTAACGCTCATCTCTTCCACAAATGCCTGCAATTCCGCGTCAAACGCTTCCACCGGAACGGCTTTTTTGCGCAGGGTAGGATGTCCGTAGACAATGACGTCCATAATTCCTATTTTGTTTCCTTCTCGACGGCGCCTTCTCTGGAGATTACTTCCGAGATCGCGCCTTTGCGAACTTCGAGTGTGGTACTGTCGATAGTTTTTACTATTATGGATTCCCCCTTGAGTTCCATCACCTTTGCGATTATTCCGCCGATGGTGACCACTTTATCGCCTTTTTTCATTTCAGCAATCATGCTTTTGCGGTCTTTCTGCTTTTTCTGCTCGGGACGGATCATCAGGAAATACAGGATAGCAACCATGGCCACCATCATCAGTACAAATGTCATCGGATCCTGTCCGCGTTTTGGTGCTTCGTCCTGAGCAAAAGCGGCGACATTCATGAGGAAAATCATTCCCATTGTCAAAAAGTAGTGCATTTAAAGTCCTTTCACAGGCGGATTGTTAGAGAAAAGTCAGTTAAAAATACGTCCAACCTGCGAACAAAGTCAAAGCAGTGCATCTTCTCGCCTTCTGTAAGTATACATCATATAAAAAGATAAAGATGCCCCTGCCGCAATCCGATAGAAATAATAAAGCACGGAGAAACTGCATATGCGTGTAGAAGATATTGCAACCCACTACGACCGGGAATCCCGGCGCTGGTCCCGCCGGAAAGCGCAGCAAATCCGCAAGCAAAAGCCTTCTGTGTTCGGCGGTAAAGCAGTCGTGCTGGATGTGCTCAACGTATCCCCGAAAGCAAAGGAATCGGAAGAACGGCTCGACTGGTTGATTGCCTATGTTAATCTCATGCCACAAGACGTCGCACAGGAGCGAACCAAAGAGGCGTTCAGGTTGGATTCTGCCGAGCAGGGCGTGGTGAATAAGCTGCTTTTCGAAATCTGGTGAATATCGCAAACGGCAGGCCGGCAATTCAGGGGGCGCCCGGTTGTTTCCGGTTTCAGCGGATTTGAGCCGGAGCGGGGGGAAGATTTAGCTCCAGAATGATGTATATTTTTACTACCTTATGTCTACCGTCTACTACGCCCGGTGGTTGCTGCTTCCCGACTTTTCAATCGTTACGAATGGAGCACTGGCGGTTGAGGGACAACGGATTGCGGCGGTTGGCGCACGCAGCAAAGTGCGGCGTACGTCCGGGGATCGCATTGTCAATCTGGGCAATGTTCTGCTCATGCCCGGGCTCATCAACATGCATACCCACCTCGAAGAAGGCATTGTCCGGGGAATTTACAAAGAAGAGGAAGAACCGTTTTCATCCTGGATCGCTAAAAAATCCTCGCGCATCAGACAGTCGTCGCTTGAGGCAATTATGCCGACGATCAGGCTGGGCGTACGTGAATCGTTGACAAACGGCATCACGACAATTGTCGACAGCTCGCGCACCGGCGCATCCCTGGTGGTGCTTAAAGAGGAGCCCATTCGTTCGTGGGTAATTCATGAGTGGCATGACGAACAACAAATCAACGGTAACGTGCATGCCAAAGTCAATGCCGAAAAGCGCATTGCCGCTGATGCCGAAACGGTAAATATCGGCGCTGGACCGTATTCCCTCTTCTCGCTACTGCCCGGCGAGCAAAAATCACTCATCGAACTCTCCCGACGCGAGCGCTTGCTCTGGGCAACCCACCTGGCGGAGAGCTCGGAAGAATTGCAGGCATTTTCGGAGCAGAAGGGCGATCTCTTTTTTCATATCACACGTCGCCGGGATTGGCCGTTTGGCGAAACGACGCGTGGTTCGGTGTCATTCGGACTTGCCAACAACCTCATTCCCAACAACGCGTTGCTGTTTCATTGCAATTACACCTCCGGCCAGGAACTCTCCCTGCTTGCAGCCAAGAAAGCATCGGTTATCGTCACCCCGCGATATAATCATCGGCTGGGACATAAAAACCTGTCCATCGATGTTGCCATGAACCGCGGGGTACACATTTGCATCGGCTCCGAAGGCGTTGCCGGTATGGAGACGATGAATCTGTTCGACGAGCTTTTTTATCTCAAGCAAAGCCACCCGCATATTCCCGCACCCGAAATGATCAAATGGGTCACACTCAATCCGGCCAAAGCTCTCGGCATGCACAACCGGATCGGCGTACTGCAAAATGGAGCGCTGGCTGATATCGTCGGCGTCAGCTTTGCACACGATCCGCAGGAAGAACTGCTCGAAGAGCTGCTCGAAGAAGAGCCGGATGTGCGATTCGTGATGGTCAACGGGGAAGAAATCATTGTCAACACCGGAAATTAATAATTACTTAATCAATGATTCAAGCCCAGAAACCCGGCATTGTTACTCACTCACATTCGGCCTTCATATCAATTGACACTCATAGTAACATTACCTATATTGAAAGCAAATTCGCATATTTTCCGCTACAGGATTGTGCTTGTGTTTGTTGAAAGAGTAAAGAAATGACTTGTGAAAAAGCGCTATTGATTTGTTGAACTTTTTCAAACTCGAAAGGAGGCGCCCTGAAAGAAAATTCTACCCCTTTCTAAGGACGCATTTGTACTGTTGAGAGAAATGAAAATAACCTAACATCAATTTTTACAAGGAGTACGTATGATTAAGAAACTTTTTGGATTGTCTGTTGCTTCGGTGATGCTGGTTGCCATGTTTGGGTGTGACTTGACCGATCCGGAGGAAAATGAAGATTCCGCCGAATTAACGCTCGGTGATGTGTCGGTTACTGCAATTACCGCCGGAAACAGCCTGGACGTAACCGGAGAAGCAAAGGGCGATCCTCAAATCAATTCGATTACGATTGCAATCAAGGATTCCGCCGGCAACGCGTTGTCGGATACGAAAGTAAATTACTCGTTCAGTCAACCGGGCGCAACCGAGAAAAAGTGGGATCTGGCAAGCGACGGAAACCTGAAAATTACGACCGAGGCAACTGCCTGCAGCGGCAAATACCTGCTTGAAATAAAAGTAACGGCAGGCTCGGCAACGACAATAAAGACAGACACCTTTACGGTAAATGGTGTTGATTGCGCCGGCACCGCGATTACCGCAAAAACCGGCACATTCTACAACAGATGCGGCCTTGATGCGGGCGCATTTGATCTTGTCAACGGAACACCAGTTTCTGCCAGCGGAGATGTTACAACAAAGGACCTTCGAGATACTACTTACACAAATGCAAATTGTGCAGCTTTCGGGACAAGCGTGAAAATTGCTTCGCTTAATGGTGCTACATTTACAAAAGTTCCTGCCGCTCAAGCAGCAGCATACACCGGTGCTACAACCGTTACTGATGCAATGATCAATATGGCGGTATCCGAACTTTCGCCTTCCGCAACCGAAGCAGAGGTCTCCGAAGGCGATGTATTAATTATTCAACTGGGCAGCAGCAGAGGCAAAGCGATTGCAATTATCGACACAATTGATCCAAACGGAAAAAGTGCTACAACTTCTGCAAACACAGGCTCGATTTCATTTACGTATTACCTGACAACAAGCTAAGCGCAATTTGATATCAGTCACCCATTAGCACCGGCTTCTGCCGGTGCTTTTTTTATGGCTAGTCTACCATCAGGCTTATTGTATTTTTGAGGGAAACGAGTTGGTACCCGCTAAAAGGAAATGAGATGAAGATCAAACGCGAAATTCTTATACTTGCCGTTGCTGCTGCCCTTATCGCATATGTCGGATGCTCGAATGTCAACGAGGTCGCCGCCAACCTGCTAATTTCGCCCGAGCAGGAAGCCGAACTGGGTCAGGCGTATGTCGAGGAGATCGAAGCCAACGACACGTTGTATCCGCTCTATGCCGCAAACGACGGGCTCGTTGCCTATATCGACTCGATCGGCCAGGCAATCGCAAACCTGCAGAAAGTGCGGGAAAATGTCGAATTTGTATTCAAAATAATCGACAAGGATTCGGTTATCAATGCATTCGCTGTACCGGGTGGATTCATTTATGTGTACAGCGGACTAATTCTGAATGCAAAAAACGAGGCCGAACTCGCCGGCGTCATTGCACATGAAATTGGACATGTCGTTGCGCGCCACGGCGCCGAGGCGATGGTTCGTCAGATGGGCTACGGCTATCTAATAAATCTGCTGGCCGGCGACCGTGAATTGCTGAAAACAGCACTGAATGTTTCGAGCGGACTTATCTTTGTGCAATACAGCCAGAAAAATGAATTCGAAGCCGACAGCCTTTCGGTCGAATTCCTCCCTCCAAATTATTACAATCCCAATGGCATGCGGGATTTTCTGCAAAAACTCAAAGACCTCCACGGCTCCGACGATTCACCGGTAAGCCGGTTCCTCTCGACTCACCCGCCAACACAGGAACGCATCGATCGGGTTTCAAATATTATTGCCCGCAATAATTTCGACACCAGCGAGGAGTTAAACTATACCACGCGTTTCCTGGAGCATCGGGCGGTGCTGGACTATTAGGGTTGCGGGTTGATTGCGAAGGATTTATATCCGACAGCATAACTCTATGAGCCGACCGCGAAGCAATCGCAACCGACAACAAAAAGTCCATCTTCGATGAAGTGGTTCTAATTTTAAGAATTGTTTCGCAGCCAAATCGGTTTTTATAATTGTCAAACTAAGCATACAATATCTTAACTTGACGTGTACTAAAAATGGGCTTCTTCATGCATACGGGAATGACGTTGCAATTGTCATCCGCACGGAGGTGGGGATCCAATACGGAGCAAAGTAGATTCCCGTCTGCACGGGAATGATGCATTTTTTATTTTCATCCCCACGCAGGTGGGGATTCAGATCGTAGGCAGAGTAGATTCCCATCTTCATGGGAATGACAAACTTTAAAGTCGCGTCCTCACGGGAATGACAATTGTGACTTCATCACCTAACCACTCGCCACAAAGGAGCACAGCATGGCCGGGAACAAGGGATTGAAAATATTCGGAATAATCGTCGGCGCCTTCGTCGTAGTTATCATTGCTGCAGTGGTTACCGTTGGCCTCATGTTTCCTCCGTCCAGAATCAAGGCCATGGTATTGCCGGAAGTGGAAAAAGCCCTGGGACGTGAAGTCAAAGTCGAGAAAGTCGGGCTGAGCTTCTTTCCGATCCTGGGTGTCAAGATGCAGGAGTTCGAGATTGCCAATACCGCTCGGCCCGGATTTACCGACAAGCCGTTTGTGATGTTCGAGTCGCTGATCGTACAGGTCAAGATTATAGCCTTGCTGCAAAAGAAGCTGGAAGTTGCCAAAGTGACACTGAAAAAACCGGCGTTTATTATCGAAACCGACCCGCGCGGCTCCTTTAATTACGAAGACCTGACGATACTGCAAGCAGACTCCGCAAAACCCGGAAAGCAACAGGAGCAAAAAGGCGGCGGGCTGCCGGTTCCGCTGACATTGGAGCAGTTCAATATGGTCGACGGCGTCATCATTTATCACGACCGCAAAGGCGGCCGGCGCACCAGGATTGGCGATGTGGATATCACTATTGGCTTCTCGATTGACAAAGAGCTTCGCGATATCACAACGCAGGGAAATTTTGCGTTCAGTGACGTATCGCTCCAGACAAAAGACGTTCCGACGCCGCTGTCAGGTTTGACGATCACGCTGAAGCACGACCTCAATGTCAACGCCGTGGACGGGCGCCTGAAAATCAACGAAGTGCGCGCATCGTTGCAAAAAATTTACGTCAAAGTCACGGGCGAAGTATCCGATTTCAATAAGACACCGCAACTGGACCTGGCGATTACTACCGACAAAATCATGTTTGCCGACCTGATCAGAGAGATCCCGCCCGAGATGGTCAGGGAAGCTACGAAGCTTACCGCTGAAGGGTATGCGCAGGTCGAAGCGAATGTCAAGGGGCCAGTCGGCGGCAAAAAGCCGCTGGGGATTACCGGATTTGCACGCGTGCGGGACGTTATGATCAAGTACGCCGACCTGCCGAAAGCAATCAGGGATTTCAACGCCGACATCGCGTTCACGCCCGATGACATCAACATAAAAAAGCTTGGTATGAACTTCGGCGGCAATCCCATCTCGGTTCAGGGATCCGTCGCACATTTCGCCATGCCCACCATCGACCTTACCGCCAATGCAAAAGTCAACCTCGGCGATGTCCGGGACATCGTCAAGCTTGAGGAGGGCAATTCGCTGGACGGCCTGGTAACGGCAAACATCAGTGCCAAAGGTGTAGCCGATCCCCGGGACGTGAGCAAAATCGATGTTACCGGTAATGTGAAGCTCGACAATATTATTGTCACCACTCCAGCCGTGACCCAACCGGTGAAGATAGACGGCAGTATCGATCTGACGTCGCAGAAAATTTCCGACCGCCTCAACGTCGCGCTGGGAAAGACATCCCGCATTATTTTTACGAGTACGCTGACCGACTATCTCACGCTGGTGCTCGGCGATACAACAAAAAGCCACCCGCGACCGAAACTGACTTTCAGCATCAACTCGCCGGTATTGAACACGAACGAATTTTTGCCCGCAAAGGAGCCGGCGGAGCAAAAACCGGCGCAAGCTTCACCGGCAGCGGCAGCACCGGCCGCACTTCTGCTGGCAGAACCGTTGCCGGATGTTGACGTACAGGGGACGATTGACAATGACAATCTGGTGTATGAGGACATTACGCTGAGCGGAGTCAAGGCGCAATTCGCTGTTGACAACGACATCATCGACGTCAAGTTGCATGCCGGTGCATTCGGGGGAACATTTGCGCATGATTTGCGCGCCAATGCAAAAAACCACGCCAACCTCGACGTCAAGAGCGACCTGGACATCCGCAACCTCGAGGTCGGTGAATTGCTGGTGTTGCTCGAAGGCATGATGCCGGATGACAATGCGCTGTTCAGAGAACTACGCAAAATCGACGAATCGATGAGCGGCAAAGCCTCATTTAACTCCGATTTCATAACAAGCGGCGGCGACACGGATGAATTGACGAATAATTTGAACGGTACTTTTCGGGCCGATTTCCGTGACGGCAGGATCTCGAAAGGATCAATTCTTAAGGGAGTCACCACGGCGGTTGACAAGTTTTATAAAATCGACGATGTATCGTTTCGGGACATGTGGATTGCCGGCAAGATCAAGGACGGCAAAATGATCATCGAGGATTTGAACATCACTTCCCGCATCGGTGACTGGGCCGGTGAGGGAACTATTGCCTTTGACACAAAACTGGACCTTACCCTCAAAGACAAGCTCACGGCGCAGCTCTCCAAGCCGATCCTGAGCGTCCAGAACAAGGGCAAGGATGCGGTCAAAAACCTGCTCAAAGGCACGGCGTTTTCCGGTGCTTCCGGCCTGGTCGACCAGGGTGGCATCCCGCATGACCAGGATGGCCGCGTCACGCTGCTGCTCGGGCTGGGCGGCACGATCACCTCGCCCACCGTGTCATTCAAAGGCTTCGGCAAAGAGGGTGCGACAACAACAACCCGCCCGTCGCCAACGCAGGAGATTCGACACCAGGTGCAACAGAAAGTAGACGAGGCCAAACAGAAGCTCGAAGCCGAAAAGAAACGCCTGGAAGCCAAGGCTCGCAAAAAAGCCGAGGAGCAAAAAAACCGTGCCCGGGAGGAGGCCCGCAAGCGTGAGGCCGAGGCTAAAGCCAAAGCCGAAGCCGAGAAAAAGCGCCTCGAAGAGGAAGCCCGCAAAAAGGCTGATGACGCGAAGAAAAAAGCGAAAGATAAATTGAAGAAGCTTTTCTGACAGAGCTGTTGCCCATCGGCCTCACCCTGAGCTGCGCGACGGCAAGGCAGTGTTTTCCCGTCAACGCAGGCAGGGATAGAAAAGAAACTTTTTCTCTCCCGGCCCGATCTCGACGTCTTTCCAGAGCTTGCGCTCGATCTCTCCTCCATTTGATTTCAAGGCCAGTGCGGTGACATTGTGCATACCGGGCTCAACGGTGAGGCGGGCGATTTGCACGGTACGCGGCAGCAAAAAGCAATTTCGCGTATCGGCCTTTTCGAGCTGGCCGGCAAGGGCGTCGGTTCCCAGGTTGATGAGCAGGTTGGCGGCCGCGCTTTCGGTGGCGAGTTCTGCTTTGAGCTTTTGGGCGTTGATGGTTCTGAGCACGACTCTGATCGCGGTGCGCGTAAATATTTTGAGGCGATTGTCTTCCAGCTCCTTGCGCAACAGCACGTCGGTATCTGTCAGCATTTCGGAGGTGGCACGCTTGTCGAGGTTGTCAATTGACAGAGAGAAGCGCTGCGTTTCGGCGTCCCGTGATACGACTGAGGGGTAGGCAAACTTGACATGTATCGTCTGCCCGGATTTGACCTTTTTTGGCTTCTTGCCTTCTTTGCGCGCTTTGCGCTCTTCCTCGGTTTCGGGCAGCGGCGGTGCAGGCAGGCGCATGAGTGCCATATCCCCCTCGGCATTGCGGTAGTGCAGAATGAGCAGACCGTCGACTATGTAGGTTCCCCAGGCAACATTTTCTCCAAGCACCGGGGCCTTGCCGGCCAGACCGACCAGGATGATTTCAGATTCGTCATCGTTGAAATTTTCGGCGAGCGAGTCGACGTCGGGATCGCCCAGCCCGAGCTCCCGGATATCATCGTCACGCCCGGTTGCCAGCAAAACGGTGTGCGCCTCATCCCCGACAAGCCGGGGAAGCGGCAGGGGGCTTGCGTGATAGGCGGAGACGGATTTGTACAGGGAAATGGCCCGGTTGTCGATTTCATCCACCATATCGTAGGCAATTGACGAAAGGTAGTGCACCATGCCGTTATCGTGGTATTTGTCCTTGCCCTTGTCTTCCTGCCTGTAGGCGTCGATCACCAGTTGCAGCTTACGGGATTCAACGAGCGCTTCGTCTCCAAGCCCCTTTGCCAGATAGTTTAAAGCGATCAACTGATGCAGCAGCATGATTTCGTAGCGCCAGCCGCGGTAGGGGCGAATATTGTCGTTGATCAGCAGGGAAGCGGCTTCGTTGCTGATCGAGCGGGTGTACAGCTCCGAGGCAATTTGCTCCGTTTCGGCAAGATAGACCGTGCTCGAATCAAAGGCCCCCATATAATGAAAAAGCAGGCCCTGGTCGTAATAGTAAAGCAATCGATTGATCTTCCCGTACACCTCTTTTTCGTTGCGAATTTTCTTGATTGCCGCGTAGTAGTCGCCGTCTGCGGCAGATTCGGAGAGAAGACGGATGCGTTTGAGCGCGCGGGGAGCGCACACGAAGAGAAGAGGAACCATTCCGACGAACGTCGTTGCAATAATTGTCCGAACGTGTCGTTTCCCGGCCCGGTCGCATGCACCGACAAGCCTGCGAAAGAATGCGTGCAGCATGCCGGCTTACAGCTTTGCCTTGCTTCTGGTGATATACTTTTTGATTTTCTTGTTACCGATCCACAATTTTTTATTGGTCAGAATTTCAATCAATTCCAGATCGACCTGATAGAACATGACCCGCTTGTTTCCTTCCTGATCGGCGATGGTATTGATGCTGCCGATGAGCATAAGGTCGGCGCCGGTTTCGTTACCCGCTTCCTTGACGGTTTCGTCGGCGGCATTGCCGGCCATCATGTCGCGTTTTTCTTGCCGCAGTTGAATACGCTCATCCTTGTTGGCAACGAATTCAACCTTGCCGGAGTTGATCAGGGTCCGCTCGAGATCTTTGATGAACGTTTCGACATTGATATGCTCGTGACTCTTGTTGCGTACTTTGCCAACGATAATAGTGGGCGGCTCGGTCCTGTTTTTATAGTCGTTGAGATACCAGGGGCGCGAGAGGCAGTCGTTGATCATCTCTTCGGCAACCAGCCGCGAGTCGGTATCGTTCCACTTCCCGCTCAGGTCGGTAGTTGAGTCCACTGAAATGCGGGTGACTTTGGTTCCGCCGCAGCTTGTGAGCAACAGGGTTGCGGCAAGGATGCACATTTGTGCGCTGAACTTCTGCATGGTTTCCTCCTGAAGTGTGTGTACCACGTTCTATTCTTCATCTGGAATATAGATGCTGTCCTCATCGCTTTCAAAGACCTGCGGTTTTTCCGCAGGCGGCTGCTCAGACGGTGAAGCGGCGCCGGCCTGGTAATCGGTATCGCCTGATGTGCCGTCCCCCAGGTCGGGTTCGGTCGTGGGCATGGCTTTTTCGGATGCGGCTTCTGGGGTGGATTGCTCTGTTTGAGCTTCCGTGGAAGGCCGGGCAGCCGTTTCGCCGGCAGGTTCTGCCTCATCGTCTGCTGTGGCGCCGGGAAATTCGGATTCGGGAGAACGCGGTTGCGCCTGCTTCTCTTCGGTTACTTCCGATTCATCCTCTTCGTGCTTGTCAGCGCCCCGGGCGCTGGTGCGCGCGGATTTCGTTGGGCGCGCAGTGCGCCGTCGGGCGCGCTGGCGTCGCTGCTTGATTCGTTGTTTGCGGACGCGCACGGTATCGGCGACAATGTCAAGCCTTGGCCGGGCTTCGTCGACACAGAATTCCGATTCCGGATGCTCCTTGCATAGCTTTTTGTACAACCGCAGGGCAGTGACATTTTTCTCGAGAATATGATCGTTAACCCACGCCGCCGCATAGATGCTTTTGGCGCCATAGACATTTTCGGGATAGACATCGGCGACCTCAAGGTAGGCTTCTGTCGCAGCTTCGTAGAGGTCATCGGCCAGCAGGAGCTCGGCGTCCCGGTACATGGCCTGCGCAGAATCCACTTTGGTCATGATAGTCACCCGCTCCTCGCGGGCTTTCTGGGCTCCTTTGGCATATTCGGTATTCGGGTATTCGCTAATCAACAATTCGAACAGGCTGTCGGAGGTAGTCGTATCTTTCAGCGCGTTGCGTGTAATCCAGGCGGATGCATAAATCGCTTTGGGGAAGGAATCCGGCACAATGGCGGTATCCTTGGCTATGCCCTGATAGTATTTGAGGGCCGAATCGGGTTCATCAAGACTGAGCCAGAAGATCTCTCCCACCTTGAACTGTTCCATACCCCACGACTCCGTCGTGTCTGCCGCAGCCGTGTCGGCGTGCGTGGTATCGGGTTTTCTGATGGAATCCAGCGCCACCAGGGCGTTGAAACGCTCTGCAGCCAGCTCTTTAAGGTCCTCGTCTTTTAAGCTGTCTCTGGCTTTTTCGAAATATTCCCGCGCTTTTTCAAAATTGCCCTTTTTCTTTTGATATATGAGAGCCAGCTCGAGCCAGACCTTGCCGATAATCGGATACTTTTCATACGCCTTGCTCAGCCGCTCCAGATTGTCAATAGCCTCGTCTATGCGATCGAGCCGGTGCAGAATCTTAGCTTTGCGCAGCAGCAACTCAGAAAGGTGACCGCTGAAAAGTTTATTGTCAATCATCTCCTCGGTTAATGCCAGGGCGGCTTGCGCTGAATCCATCCTCATGTAACAGGTCAGAATCGAATAATCGATGCGATAGAGCAGCTCCGGCAGCTTCTTTTTGCGCGGTGCGGTTTTGAGCAGCCCAATCGCCTTGGCGTATTGTTTCAGATCGATATACAGATTTGCCGTTTTCAGAATGAGCTGCATTTTCTTTACCTCATCGGTAATTGACTTGCGCACTTTCTCCAGCAGCTCGATCGCCATTGCCTTGCCTTCGCGCTGAATGGCGATTTCAGCCATTAAAAGCGAGATTTCATCATTATTATTCAAGTGAGGATACTTATCCAGAATCCTTGCCAGAATCTCTTCGGCCTTGTTCAAGTTGCCGTCTTTCATATGCGCTTTTGCCGAGTAGAGAAAAGAGCGGGGGACAAACGTGCTTTGCGGGAATTTGGTGCGAACCTGCCGCAGGTAACGAATGGCGGCCTGGTATTCGCCCTTATAGTAGTGCGCTCTGCCCATCAGAAAATAGGCGTCATCATGCCAGCGTTTCTGTTTCTGATAAACCTTGATAACTTTATGGGATTTGGAAATAGCAGTATCGTAGCCCACGGTAATGTGGGAGGGCAAGGCCAGATTTGAGTCCGGATGCTCTTGCTGCAATTCCTGATGCTCTTTCCGGGCCTGTTGAAACGCGGTTTGACCGTTATAGTAAGTATTGAAATAGGCGCAGCGCACCGTGAGCAACATGAGCGCGCAGGCGCAAGTAAATGCAAGGCTTTGAAAGCTGAACAGGCGAGACATAGGCGTTAATTTTTTTACTGGGATTACGTACATGAAAGGCAAATGTTGAGCACCTGGAATATTCGCCATTGAATATACATTAATCATAGTATCAACACGATTCAAAAAGCAAGCTCCATTGCTGCGATTCACCCCCAGAAGCGATATGCCTTCCTCAGCGTCCGGCATTCTCAAAGTATGTATTTTATAGGCTCATGATGCGAACCATTTGTGCCTTTCCTGGTCTTTTGCTCCTTGGCGTAATCCATGTCTGCGCGCTACCGGTGCGCCCTCCCCGGCCGGTATCCGATTCCATTCCTGCCGGCGATTCAATGGCTGCGGAAAAAGCGCCTGCGCCCGGTAAGCGCATTGCAGATTCGACACGCTCCCAAGTTGCCACTGCGGATACAGTCTGGGAGGATACCGCCTCCGGTGATTCGCTCTCGCTGCTTAAGAGCCGTATACGCAACGCCGCGTTGCGCTCGTATGCACAAAAGCAAACCGACCAGGATTCTCTACGCACCGACTCCCTGCACCGCAGGGAAGTGTATGATTCACTTATCTCAATTAAACTTGGGTATCGCAGCTTGTACACCAGATTTGCGCAGGCCGTTGACTCGGTGCATGACCCATCAACCCTTGCATTGGAAGAGCTATTCAGAGCCGACGGCAGCGGTCCTTCGGAGCTGTTGGCTCGACAGAGCCGCACGCTGAGCATGCCCCGTGCCCTTGTTGCGAGCGTCAACCGCGCACTTTATTACGGCAACGTGCTCTTCGACGGAGCGCTCTATACTTTTGATTCGCCGACACTGCTCAGCAGGGAGTTTGCCGGCAGTGACCAGTACGCGCTGACCGAGCTGCAGTCCCTATCGCTGGTCAATGCGCACGGCATCGAGCCCCGCTATCATCCCCTGCATATCGTCTCGCCGGAAACGCATTTTTACTGGGAGAACGGGCTCTTCAGCGAAAACGTTTTCAGCCTCAGGTTTGCGCGGCCGATCTGGGGGCCGGTGCGGATGGGCGTATTCACCAATTTCAGGCACCTCGCCGGCAAAACCTTTTCACATGGACGCGGCAATATTATCGATTTTTATGATGAGCTGGCACCCGATACGGCGTTGATGTCGCGGCGAGGTTACAATCCGCTGACTGATGAGATGATCAGCGGAGCCCGTTTTTCGTATCACAACCAAAACGGTCTTGCCTCTCATCTCGCCTACCATTACACCGACAAGCGCAACGATCTGGTGGATATCGTGCCCCGCGACAACCTTGACGACAGCCTGGGCTGGGCACGGCTCACCGTTTATGCTCACGACCTCGATGCCGGAATTGCCAATCTGCCGCTCGGGAATGCCGCCGGCCTTGACGGTCGAATCCGGGCCAACATTGACGTATATAAAGAGTCGCCGCTCTCCAGAATTCCCGCACTGCGCAGAGGCGAGGAGAACCATTTCATGCTTTCGCTGCGCCCGCACCTGCACCTGTTTGCCGCAGACACGGCCTGGGCGAATTATTCCTGGGAATCATCCCGAAGGCGGCTGTTCTCCCGGGATGCCTGGCGTTCACGACTTCATCGCCTGGGCGCCGGTTACATCAGTACCCTGCGCGGCGACTACTATGCTTTGTCAACTTCGGCCCGCGTCGAGCAGAATGTTGCCCGTATCGATGCGCACGAAGCCGCCGAGTGGGGCTGGCTGCTGAATTCTCACTTGTCGATCGGCACGCAGTCCTTCGAGCTTTTCGGGGCACGCCGGGCAATTCCCTATAGCATGCCGTTTGACACAGCCCGCCAGATTACTTCACAGGCATTTGACCTGCTTCATCACGCCGGCGGTGAAGCATTTCTCAACTATGGTCCGGTCGGCCTGATTGCCGGGTATCAATATATGGATGACGTCGATTCGGCAACCTTGAATCACAACTGGCAGGAAGGCATTTTTCCCTACGCGCAGCCCAACTCGACCTGGCTGATTGCGCCGGTTTTCGGCTCGTGGCACGGGCTGAGAGTTTCGTCGAGATGGTTTTTCTCACCGACGCAACCGCAGGTAAAATCGCTGACCCGTCTTTCTTACGACATTCATACCGCACGTCAATTGGAGCACATTTCGCTGGATGCTTGCCTGCATTATTGGAGCCGGCGTGACGATCTCACCCTGGGTCAGTCTTCCGAATGGCGCAACTGGCGCCGTGAAATCTGGGATATCTCGCTGAAAACAGCTTTTCAAATCAGCACATTCAGGCTGTTTTACAAAATCGACAACCTGCTCAATCGCAAAGTTGCCTGGATTCCCGGCTACTATACGCCAGGGCTGACATTCAGATGGGGATTTGCGTGGCTTATCCAAGGATAAGCAGCTTTTTGATAAAGTTGCGGTCGCCAATGCGCATGATGCAATAATAGGTTCCCGGCGCAATTCTTCTTCCGGTCGCGGTGGTCAAATCCCATTCGACAGCAAAACGCACCCGCTCCGCAGCAAGCTCGTTGTGCTCCCACACCAGCTCACCGCTCACATTACGAATTGTCAGGGTAACAAGCACTTCCGTATTCGGCGTGAAGGCGACCAAGATTCGTGAGTCGGCGGCAGACCGCCTGACTACGTTGGGATAGAGGATCGGTTTGAGATGGGCTTTGAGGTTAATGACCAAGGTGTCGCTCTGGTGTGAAATAACGACATTGTCATGCTCCCAGGGGAAATACCCCGCAGCACTAACCTCAAAACGATAGGAACCTGCCGGTGCGCAGAGTTGCGCAAATCCGCTTGAATCACCCGTGACGGTATCGGCATATGCAGAACTCATCAAACGCCAGATAATCCGTGCATCCGGTACGGCGCTGCTGGTCGGGTTATCCGTATCGATGATGCGCACGATACGCATAGTTCCGGCTATGTCAATCGAGAACCAGTGCGGGGCAGTATCCGCCCACACCGGTACCGTATCTTGCGAGGGCTCAAAGATGACGTTGGCCGCAAGCGGCAGCCCGACATCCCGCGCCTGGATTTGAGCATACCCGTCGGCGTTGGTCTCGGCGAGCACGGCTCCCTGTTTGGAAACAATAACCGCGCCGCTCACCGCTGCATTGAGACAGTTGCGCACGTGGAAGGAGATGCTGCTTCGACTCATCCTGCAAGCGCGCAACGCGTGTGGAATGCCGTATCCGTAGACATTGTCCACGCTGTCCTGCAACGGTGCATAATCGCATGAAGCAAGCAGATAGCTTCTGATCAGCTCGAGCGGCTCGCCGGGATGGGTCTGCATAATGAGCGCAATCACTCCGGCTACCATCGGAGTAGAAAAAGAGGTCCCGCTGCTGTAGAGGTAAGAGCCGGTTTCCGGATTTGGTACGGGTACCATCTCTCCCATGGCCACCACTTCCGGTTTTATTCTGCCGTCTGCGGTCGGGCCGCGACTGCTGAAGCTTGATATGTGCAGGTCACCGTCAACGGATCCAACGGTAATCACTCCGGTTGCATCGCCGGGAGCAACGATGGTCGGATCAGCTATGTTCAGATCCCCCTCATTGCCGGCCGCGGTTACGATCTGCACGCCGCGCTGCAAGGCGTATTCGGCGGCAAGCCGCGACATCGTTACGTTGTGTCCGTTCATGTCCTCGAATGTATAGTTGGTGTCGGGCGTATCGAAACCGAATCGATAGCCAAGCGATGAGCTCACGATATCCGCACCCTGCCGTTCCGCCCATTCCAGTGCGGCGATATAGTTGTCCTCCTCAATATGCAGCTCAACCGAGTCAATTTCGGTGCGTGCCAGCAAGAATTGCGCTCCATAAGCCACTCCTACAAAGGTATCCGGACTGAACGCCGCGATCTGGCTCAATGTCTGCAGGCCATGCATATTAGTAACCGCAGGATCGCCATCGTTGTGGACAAAATCCGAATCGCCGATAATGGCATTGCGCTCTTTGACATACGCCAGGCAGGTGTGATCGAGCCGGAATCCATTATCAAACACCGCGATAATGATGCCTTCACCCGGAATTGATTTGAGGCTGTCGTGAAAATAGTCATGCGCCCGGGACGCAGAAACAATGTCAAGCTGCCGCGTGGTGGCGCCGAAATAGCCGGGTCGGGCAATCGATTTGCGACGCGGTTCCGCAATCGGGGCCGGCCTGCGCCACTGCTTGACCGGCACCACAGCCTGCACGAAATCCAGATCGGCTATCTGCAGTATCAGCGAGCTTTGCAGCGTAAAGCTGGCCGCGTTGCCCCAGGCACTCTTCTGCTGCAATTGTGCCCCCAGGCCGGAAATCGTCTTGATATAGAATGGGTTAAGGGGAGAATCCGCACGCGCATCAATGTGCTTTCCCCTGCTTAAACGCCTTTTGAGCGATGCGGGAGAAAGGTGCGCTTTGAGCAATGGCTTGTCGCGAAAAACCACCCAGATCCTGCACACAGTATCCTGCTGCGCGGCCTTACGCAGAACGGGCGAAACTCCCGCCCTCAACGGGGACGCGCTTGCAGCGCAGAATACTATTAGCAGGATTGATTTCATGCGCGGGTAGCGATTCATTAAAAAAGGCAGGGAACCGTTAGCTTGCCCTGCCTCAACACTCACAAAACGTGCCGGTCTGACTATTTAATACGGACTATTTCAATCCTTCGATTCTGAGCCCTGCCGGCCGCAGTTCTGTTATCGGCGATCGGACTGCTCGATCCGAAACCAACGGAGCGCATCCGTTCGACGCTGATGCCCTTGTTGACGAAATACTGCTTTACCGCTTCGGCACGCAACTGCGACAGGCGCATATTCGAGGAATACTTGCCGACACTGTCCGTATGACCGCGTATTTCAATTTCAATATCAGGA
This sequence comes from Chitinivibrionales bacterium, assembly GCA_014728295.1. Classification (GTDB taxonomy): domain Bacteria; phylum Fibrobacterota; class Chitinivibrionia; order Chitinivibrionales; family WJKA01; genus WJLW01. Next base: position 60,126 of record WJLW01000083.1, read on the forward strand.
AATTTTTTCAGCTCCTTGATTATCGGATCGAGTGCGGCGTACGAATCAAAGGTCATCTCGGCCCGGCCGCTCTTGAAATTGACGCCGCGCACAACCTGGTGCTTGGGCATTTTTGACTTTGCCTTCTTTTTGTCGGGACAGCCGTCTTCGTCACTGAGATTATTGAAATTCTCGGGCTCGTTGGGGCATTTGTCCTTCAAATCAAGAATGCCGTCTTTGTCGTTATCCACATCAGGGCAACCGTCATCATCTTCGAATTTGTCGAAGTCTTCGACGTCATTGCGGCATTTGTCAAGTGAATCGGGAACTCCGTCTTTGTCGTTGTCTTCATCGGGACAACCGTCTTTATCCTCAAAGCCGTCGAAGTCTTCGGCAACTTTGGGGCAGCGGTCTTTCAAATCATCAATACCGTCGGAATCGTTATCGGGATCGGGGCAGCCGTCTTCGTCTTCGAATCCGTCTTTGTCTTCTTCTTTACCTTGACACTTGTCCTTTGCGTCGGGGATGCCGTCTTTGTCGTTATCTTCGTCGGGGCACCCGTCGTTGTCTTCAAAATTGTCATGATCTTCGGCGTCTTTGGGGCAGCGATCGTCATTGTTTTTGATGCCGTCCTTATCATCATCCTGCGCCGAGAGGAAGCCGCTGAATCCAAAGGCGAACTGTACGCCCATCAGCGGCATGGGAGAAGTCTCAAATTCCTTCTTGTCTCGTTGAATCGGAGTTCGATTGTCGGGATCGGAAACCACTCCGAGATTGGCCGCAAGCATGACATACACGCCAACCGGCGCATTGATGCGCACTCCCGGGTTCAGCCAGAAGTAGTCCTGACGGATTTTGTTCTGATCTGTCAATACGCTCTGGGCGCGCATCTCGGCTGCAAAATCGGCAAAAATGGTAACGACATGCACGGGGTCGTACTCCAGCGCCAGCGAAACCAGACCGGTAATGGCCCGCGTGTCCGGCACATACACACCGCCATTGAGATGCACCCTGAAGGCCACGTCGGGGTTGACCTGCGCGACATCAAGGGTGATCAGTAATTTGCCAAATGCAACAAAGTGATCGGCGCTAAAGGCTGAAGCACCTTTATAGTCACGGTCGTAATAGAACGGTCTACGGGTATATATTCCCTTATCGCTGATTCCGGTCGGGATAGTCAAGCCGATCAAAAACGATTGATAGAACAAAGAGCGGTGGGCGGCAAGCAGCTTGGTGGTAACCTCGAAATCACCCAAGCCAAAATCGGAAATGTCGAGATTTTCGTTGCCGTCCCAATACAGCGGTAAACTTATGGCCAGATCCCACCAGTTTGTCAGCCCCAATGCCATAAAAAGATTTGAGGAGAACAGACGCGCGGTGGCGGTGCTGCCATCGCTCAGTTTGACAAAATCGCCGTCCTGATCATAATTGACGCCGAAGCCGACATTAAGCTTTGCCGCACCCCAGGCCTGGGCGCTAGTTGTGTGAACAACGCCTTTTTCTCCGCCGGTGTTGATATTTGCATACGCGGGCATGGCACATGCTACGGCACAGCACAAAGACACAAATACGGTCCGCTTCATAGGTGTTCCCTCCTCTGTAATGAGCTAATCAATGCGATGCAACTCAACTCTTCTGTTCATCGCGCGGCCTTCGGCACTCTTATTGTTTGCGATCGGATCGGTTTCTCCCATGCCGACCGCTTTTAATCTGGACGGTTCGATGCCGCGACTGACAAGATATTCACGCACGGCCTCGGCACGTTTCTGGGACAGGTTTTGGTTGGTGCGATTGCTTCCGATACTGTCGGTATGACCGCGGATTTCAACCCTGACCTCGGGCCACTCATGCAGCGACTCGTAAACTCGTTCGAGAATTGCATAAGAATCGCCGGTCAGGATCGCGCTGTTAAATTCAAAGTTTACACCTTTGAGCACAACGCGTCCACGCTTAATTTCTTTGGGCTTGGGCTTCTCCATGGGGCAGCCGTTGTTCTCGGGCACGCCTTTAGTATCGGGACATTTGTCAAGGCTGTCAGGCACACCGTCTTCGTCGTTGTCCAACTCCGGACAACCGTCATGGTCCATGAATCCGTCGCGGTCTTCGGGTTCATTCAGGCATTGATCGATTGAATCCGGGACAGCATCCTGGTCGTTGTCGCTGTCCTGGCAGCCGTCCTCATCCTCAAAACCGTCGAGGTCTTCGGGCACCATCGGGCAATCGTCTTCGAGATCGACAATACCGTCCTTGTCGTTGTCCAATTCCGGGCACCCGTCTTCATCTTCAAAGCCGTCTTTGTCTTCAGCTTCGTTTTGACATTTATCCTTGGGGTCGAGTATGCCGTCATTGTCGTTATCTTCTTCGGGACATCCATCACTGTCCTCAAAGTTATCAAAATCCTCGGGATCTTTGGGACAACGATCGACATTGTCCTTGAGGCCGTCGGCATCTTCATCCTGGGGCAGCACGAATCCGGCCCACCCCAATGACAAGGCAACCCGCCAACGCGGCTCGGCCCTGGTTTCGAGGAACTGTCCGGTAGTATTGCGAAAGAGGGTTGTGGTAGAATCGGCAGTCAGAGAGACATCGCCGCCAAGCGTTACATAAAATCCGCCGGGAGGCGTAAAAGAGACACCCGGTGAAAGCCGTAACGGATCTTCACCGAGTTTGAAGCCGTCCTTTACATTTGACATGCGCGTCTCGCCGCTGAATTCGGTAAAGAGATTCAGCCACCCGACCGGATGATACTCAAACGCCAGATTAAGCAAAAAGAGATTCTCCAGGTCGGCGTGGAACGTAAAACGTGATCCAAAATTAACATGCACGTAAACGGGGCTGGCCTTGTTTATGGCATTTAAATCGAGCGTCCAGAGCATTTTTAAATCAAGCTCCGGAACTGTCGAGGTATACACCGATATTAATTGTGAATAGTCGAGGGTATCCTCTTCTTGCTGTAAATAGTAGGAGTGGCGGGGAAAGATTCCCTCTCCGTCATTTCCGGTCGGAAAACTCATCCCGCCCAGAAAGGCAACTTCAAATATTGTGGAATGAGGGTAAGGCGGATATTGAAACTTGCCGGTTATCTCGATATCTCCATAGCTTCCGTCAAGCCTGCTGTCTTTGCTTTCCGGAAAAATATGATCCCAGTAAACCGGTAGAGAAACAGAAAAGTCCAAAAAATTGGTAACGCCGTAACCAATAGCCGGAACCAGGTTGTACATGAAGAGATTGCCCTCGAAAGCAGTACTGTCGTAGAGCAGCATGAAATCTGAATCGGCCGTCCAGTTGGTGTAGGCGTTTACCGAAAGCCTTCCCATGCGCAAGGTTTTGGCCGAATGTGAATAGAAAAGCCCGGTGTGACCGAATCTATTAATAACTGGCGCATTTTTCTGCACGGCATTGAGGGGAGAGCAAAGCGACAGAAATAGTGCGGATATCAAAAATGTGCGGACTTTTCTCATGCTGAATCCACCGTTCTGAGAAAGAAGACGTGCGCGGTAATATATTTAAGCGCAAAACTACGGCGTTCTCTATCTAATAGGAAAGACACTAACAAAATAATCATTTCTAAAAAATATATGCAACATGCACCCGCAGAACGAGTCGTTTATTTTCTTTGTGGAAATCGACATATAATCATATTTCAGAATTGGTTAACCCAGAGGTACATTCCCGGATCGTTCGGCAGCTTAACCGGTTTCTTTAAAAATTGCTCTCAAGAGAGTATAATGTGGAGGTGAAATCTGCATAGCAAGGGATAAAAATGCGCGAACCAAAAGAAGTTCTGCAGGATAAAGTTGGCGGCATAATCAACCTGCCCACCTTGCCCTCAATTGCCGGCCGGCTGTTACGCACCATCAATTCTGCAGACTCCTCGGCTCAGGAGGTCGCCGGACTCATCTGTCAGGATCCTTCCCTTTCGGCAAAAGTGTTGCGACTGGCCAACAGCGCATTTTACGGCATGCCCAGAACGATTACCAGCATTTCAAATGCAGTCGTGATACTCGGGCTGAAAGTGATCAACACGCTGGTGTTGAGCCTGACGGTATTTGATATGTTCCCGGAGCGCTGCGGTGGCAGGCTTTTTAACCGGGAAGCATTCTGGCGTCACAGCCTGGGCTGCGCCCTGATAGCAAAAATGCTTGCACGCAAAATGCAGAACCGTGTCCTTTTTGATGAGGAAGTAGCTTTTTGTGCCGGGTTGTTACACGATATCGGGAAAGTGGTTATGGAGCAGTACCTGCATCCGGATTTTCACTCCGCCCTGCAGCACGCGCAAGATACAGAAATGCCCATGCATGAAGCGGAGTTTGAAATGCTTGGCTATATGCATACCGACGTTGCTGAATGGCTGACGGCAAACTGGAAGCTGCCGGGTGAAATACACCATCCGCTCTACTACCATCACGCACCGCATACGGCTCCAGAGCATACCGACATCGTTGCACTGTGCCACTTTGCGGACATTCTAACCTATGAGCTTGGATTGAAAGTTGACGAGAAATATGCACCGCCGCAACTGGTGTCCGGCAGTCTGGATCAGTTGGAAGATGCCGCGGCTGCAGCAGAAGCAATTAAGGCCGATTTTCCCAGCGAGCTTCGCAAGATCGAATCATTCACCGCAGCAGCCCGACAGCACTAGTGCTTATTGCGGCAGTTAAGCACGAGTCCCTTCGGTTGGTCAGGTTTGTTTAATGGCAACCAGCGGCTGACCTTTTTCGACATTGTCACCACTTGCCGCAAGAAAAGCTGCAATGGTGCAATCACAGGGCGCTTCGATCGGGTTAAACAATTTCATTGCTTCGACAACGCATACTTTGCTGCCTTTTTTGACGGAGTCACCAACTTTAACAAGTGGTGGCTTGCCCGGGCTGTCGGCCATATAAAAGGTGCCGACAAGCGGTGCATCAATCGTTTTTTCATACTGCTCAGCGCCGCCGGCCTGCAGAGCTGCCGGTTGTCCGGCAGAGGATCCCACTTCGAAGACCTCCTCTTTGGCAGACGCAGCATCCTCGGATGTTCCCGGCTGTTGCGCAGAAGCGGGCGCACCGGTCGTAAACGAAAGGCTTGAAGCGGAAGCCGGTTCGGCGGCCCCCTGAATAGAGAGTTCAAAGTCTCCTTTACGAAATTTGATTTCGTTGAAATTCAGTCCCCGCGCGCTCGAAACCAGATGGCCGAGTCCTTGATAATCCTGAGGCTGGAGCAGCTTTTGCGGAGGACCGGCTGTTGGCGATAGACCTGGAGCTGCAACCGGCCCGGGAGCGCCCGGGCCGACCGGCTCGCTTTTTTTGTCCTCATCCTTGATTTTTTTGAGTTCGATATCGGCCGGTATTTCAGGCCGCTCAACCTGAGGCAACGCACGCCACGTGAAGAATTCAAGGGAGGGCTCGGGCAGAATGATGTAGGAAATAATGTCTTCCTCATGTTCGATGTACTTTGAATCGAGGCCTTCCGTGGCTTTCGGCAGCATCGGTTCAATCAGATCGGCCGGGCGGGTATCTATCGGCTTTTCATCGCCAAGAATGCTTCTCATGAATTCGGGATCAACAGGCACGGGCGTTTTGCCGTACATGCCGCGCAGGTAATTTTTAACTTCGTTCGGCACTATTTTATAGCGTTCCCCGGCAATAATATTCATGGCCGCCTGCGTACCGACAATCTGACTGGTCGGCGTCACCAACGGTGGAAATCCCAGATCCTTGCGCACACGCGGGACTTCCTCGCATGCTTCATCGAGTTTGTCAAGCATGCCCTGCTTTTCCAGTTGCGATCTGAAATTGGATATCATCCCGCCCGGTATCTGGTGACGCAGAATACTGGGATCGATTACGCCACCCGGGGCAGCCGTAGTTTTGCGCGTGGGGGCCAGCTCTGCAAAGTACTTTGCCACCTTGTTGAGTGCATCCAGATCAAGGTCTGCCGCGTAATTGGTTTCGGAAAAGATTGCCACAAGCGTTTCAACCGGGGGCTGCGAAGAAAAGCCGGCCATGGTCGAAACCGCGCAATCGATTGCACCGGCTCCGGCGCGTACCGCTTCAACATAGGTCGCTGTCGCCATGCCGCTTGAGGCATGGCCGTGTACCTGCACGGGGATATTGACTTCGCGTATCAGCGTGGTTATCAAACGCTCGGCGGCGATGGGAGAAAGTATTCCGGCCATATCTTTGATGGCAATGGAGTCGATACCAATGGCCACCTGCTCTTTGGCATACTTGACATATAGTTCAACGGTATGAACCGGACTGATCGTATAGCACAAAGTACCCTGAGCGTGTCCACCGTTCCGTTTGACGGCTTTGACGGCGGCTTCCAGATTGCGTGTATCGTTCAGCGCGTCGAAGACCCGAAATACATCCATTCCGTTTTCGCAGGCAAGCTCGACGAATTTGTCGACAACATCATCTGCATAGTTGCGATAGCCCACCAGATTTTGTCCGCGCAACAACATTTGCAGAGGCGTATTTTTGGCTCGTGATTTGATTTGGCGCAAACGCTCCCAGGGATTTTCCCGTAGAAAACGCAGACACGTATCAAATGTCGCACCACCCCAGACTTCAAGGGTGTAGTAGCCGACTTTGTCGATGGTGTCGATGATCTTCAGAATATCATCGGTGCGCATGCGGGTAGCCCATAGAGATTGATGGGCATCACGAAGCGTCGTATCGGTGATTCTGAGAGGGATTTTGTGCAGCTTTTCTTCCTGCTTTTCCTTTTTAGACGTCTGGTGTGCCATAGGGTATTTCCTTTCCTATGAAGCAAATTGCCCCATTCTGGAATATTTTTCAAAACGCTTATTGATAAGTTTCTGGGCAGACGTTTTGCCGAATTTTTTCAGGTGTTTGACTAGTGCGTCTTTAACATAGCTCATAGCTTCATTACAATTGCGATGAGCGCCTCCCAGCGGCTCGGGGATAATTTCATCAACGACGCCAAGCTTGAGCAGGGAGTCGGCCGTCAATTGCAATGCCTGAGCTGCATCGGGGGCCTTTGCGCTGTCCCGCCACAAAATTGCTGCGCAGCCTTCCGGACTGATCACCGAATAAATCGAATTCTGCAGCATCATAACGACATCGCCTACGCCGATGCCGATTGCACCGCCGCTGCCGCCTTCGCCGGTTACCGCCGTGATGATTGGAACCCTCAGGCGTGCCATTTCGGTAAGATTGCGTGCGATGGCCTCTGCCTGCCCTCGCTCTTCGGCGTCACGGCCGGGAAAGGCGCCCGAAGTGTCTATCAACGTGACCACCGGAACAGCGAACTTTTCGGCGATTTTCATCAGGCGCAAGGCCTTGCGATAGCCATCCGGAAGTGCGCTGCCAAAATTGTTGGCAATGTTTTCTTTGACGTTTTTACCTTTATTATGTCCGATCAGCATAACCTTGAATTTATCAATTGTCGCCAACCCCCCGATTAAGGCCCGGTCATCGGAAAAGCGCCGGTCACCATGCAATTCAATAAATTCATCAAAGATAGTCGCGGCATAGTCTTTGAACACCGGCCGGGATGCATGCCGTGCAATCTGCACGATCTGCCAGGGAGACAGATTGGAATACACTTCCATTTTGTTTTGCTCGCATCGCGCTTCCAACTCGGCAATCTGTTCTTTAAAATCACCTTTATTGTCATTTGCAAGCTTTTTGAGCTTGAAAATCATCTGCTCTATTTCATTAATGGGCTTTTCGAAATCAAGGATTGTTTCCATAAAGCATCACTCCTTTTGCTCAGCGGCAATAATAGCTCAGCAGTTGTGCAAGTGTATCTTTCAGCTCTCTGCGCTGAACAATCATATCAATAAATCCATGTTCCAGCAAATATTCCGCAGTCTGAAAATTATCGGGCAGCTTCTGTTTGATAGTCTGCTCGATTACCCGACGTCCGGCAAAGCCGATAAGCGCGCCCGGCTCGGCAATGTTAATATCGCCCACCATAGCATACGAAGCCGACACCCCGCCGGTTGTCGGATCGGTGAGTATAGAGAGGTAGGGAAGGTTTTTTTCGTTGAGACGGGCTATTGCGGCACACGTCTTTGCCATTTGCACCAGGGAGAGCATCCCTTCGTGCATCCGAGCGCCTCCGGAGGACGAAATCATAATGAACGGCAGACCATGATCGTATGCATAACCGGCCATACGCAAAATTTTCTCGCCGGTTCCACTGCCCAGGCTGCCCCCCAGAAATCTGAAATCCATGACCGCAATCGTAATCGTCATATCGTGGATTTTGCCGTGACCGGAGATGACCGATTCATTCAAATTTGTCTTGGAACGGGCGGCTGCCACTTTATCAATATAACTTCCTTTGCCATCGACAAAATTGAGCGGATCGGCGGGAGTAATTTCGCTGTTGAGCTCTTTGAAGGTACCCGCGTCAAGCAATTGTCCGATGCGCTCATAGGCGCTGATTCTGCCATGATAATTGCACTCAGGGCACACCGTCAGATTGTTGAACCAGTCTTCTTTGAACACGTGTGCAGTGCACTTGGGGCATTTTATCCAGACACTGTCTTTAGCGGGTGCTTGTTTTTTTTCTGTCTTGGTAAACCACCCCATAGGAACCTGCCTTTCAGAGGCTGGTGAGAGTTTTCGCACGCGCGGCGCCGAAATCGGTACCGCTGCCAAAGTGCGCAGAAAAAGCATGTTGAATCATTTTGTCCGTCACTTCAATGCCTGCAAGTTTCCGCCCAAAAAAAAAGCCAGTAAACGACACCATGCGGTATGCTATTCCCGGCTTCACTTCCGCGCCGCCGCTTCAGGACAAGCTTCGGCAGGACATGACAAAACGAATTTGTTCGCGCTAAAAATTAAGATAAGCGACGTCAGTAGTGGCGGCCGGCCTTTATCTCACCCAACACCTGTCGATTGAGAATAACCTCCAGCCAGCATAAAATATTTTCCCGACAATTTTCTATGCAAATTCGAGCGGTTTGTCCAGTACCAGCACCAGGATTTTCTCACCGCAGGAGGTACTTACATCCACATGCAGGCTTTTTATTTTCCGTTTGGTCAGGCTCTTTACGGCCGCCTCCAGAACGGCTCTGTTGTTTTCGATCAATTCGATACGCATTTGTTTGACGAGATCTCTGGCTTTGGCGTTGCGTCCGTCTTTGACCAGTTTCTGTTCGGCTCTTGTAAGAATCCCCTTGAGCCGAAAGATAACCATATCGTCAAGTATATAGGTTTTGGTCTCCAGGGGGCCGCGACCGCTATTGTCTTTTTCGAACCTGGTTATTATCTCACCAAGCGCCGCCTCAAGTTGACCCTTGGTAATAAGTGATTTAGCCATCATGGGTCGTTCCGGATTTCTGAGCAGCATTAATATTGAGCAGCATTAATATAATGGATAGCTCTCAGGTGTCGTTTTTTCGCTTGAAGATATCCAAAAATCTTTTCTCATAGATGTCGTAGAGATTCCAGCGCACCAGTTCGTCCTTTAACTCGCCGGCTTTGGAATGGTCCTGCGCGACTTTGGCGAACATTCGTTCGATTTTATCCATGATGTACTGCGGAACTTCGTCTTCTTTGATGTCCGAGAACTCCGCATGCTGTTGTTCCCCGATGTTGGGGAAAAATTCTCTGATGCGCTCTTCGATGGTTTCTAGCTGGCGATCCATGTCGCGCCCTGCATTTGCAAGCTCGCTTTTGTCTATATCCAGCCTCAGCACATTTTCAAAGACATTCAAAATCTTGACACATGCCTTGGGATAAGAAATATTGACTGCATAGGACGGAATAGTGCCCAGCAGACACGCCGCTTCAATCTTCCTCGAAGCTGCAATTCCAAGCAACAACCCGTTCAGTCCGGCGATATAGCCGCTGGGCATGGGGGTGACCTGGAAAACCGACAGCGAATTCAACAGGGTTCGCCCGTTGCATGCAATCACCACATCAGATTCTTGCTGAAAGCTCATGGGTTGCGCAAATGCCGCAGAAGTAAATATGCGGCTGACATGAAATTTTTGTGCAATGTCGAGCAATGTTCTGATGATGGTGATGCCGTCCCGCCCGCCGACCTGCCCGTTGCTGACGAAAATTATCAGATCCGGATCGTGGCTATAGTAAAATGTACTGCTCGGGATTTCGGGTAGCTGGGCAATGCCGTTCATGACGACGATCGAGTCGGGTATGACAAACGGGCCCATGTCGATTTCTGCAAATGATTCGGCATTAAGTTGACGACGCAAATAATCCATCGTAATTAGTCCTACATTCCCCATTCCCTGCCAGGCTGCCAGCATAATCGGCGCAGTTTTGAAGGAAATATCCTGAATAAATTTCATGGGCAAAGCTCCTCGGCGGACACCTAGCGAGCAGGGCGCTTCATTTCAGGCGCCTCTCAAATTTTAGCATCCGGCAACAATTTACAGCAAATGACGACAATCGTTTCTATGAACACCGGTCGAGCCGGCCGGGTAATCATCGGATTTAAATTGAAAAATAATCATCGCATGACGCCTCCGGTATTTTGCAACCTTGACAAAAGTGGTAGAGGCGGTGCTGCCCCGCCATTATTGCTCCCTGCGCGGCCCCGCTTGTCTATAAATCCGCCGTCAGGTATTTTGACAGGTACAACGTCAGGCAAAAAAACATGGAAAAAAATGCACTCAAAGACCTCCTCGAACTCGTTGCCGCCGGCAAGCTTTCGCCGCCAAAAGCACTGGATCAATTGGCAGAGCTGCCTTTTCAGAATCTTGGATTTGCCAAGATAGACCATCATCGCTCTGTACGCACCGGGTTTCCCGAAGTCATCTTCTGCCAGAACAAACACCCCGCACATGTTATAGCCATTGTCAAGTCTCAGCTTGAACGGGAAGAGACGGTATTCGCAACCCGCGCCGGTGATGAAGTCATCTCGCTTGTTTGCGAGACTTTCCCCCAAATAGAAGTTAACCATATCGCCAGATGTTTCTGGAAGAAATCCCGGCACTGGAAGGCGCACCCTTCGCCCCGCGGCGTCATTACCATTGCCTCGGCAGGAACGGCAGACGCGACTGTCGCCGAAGAGGCCCGCTGCACAATTGAGATCACCGGACATCCCTGCACGCTCATTCAGGACGTGGGCGTTTCCGGCATTCATCGTCTCTTTGCGCACCAGAAGGAGTTGCGCGAATCATCCGTCATTATCGCCGTGGCAGGCATGGAAGGGGCGCTGGCATCAGTCATCGCCGGCTATGTCGGATGCCCGGTGATTGGCGTGCCGACATCAGTGGGCTACGGCTCACACCTCAACGGGCTCGTTCCGCTGTTTGCCATGCTGAACTCGTGCGCCAGCGGATTGACGGTTGTCAATATCGATAATGGTTTCGGCGCGGGGCAGGCGGCATCGATGATGAATCAATCATAATTGCTGCAAACCCAGACGAGAAGCCCATTCTCGTCTCTGAGCAGGGCTTGCTCAAAAATGCCCGGCTCCTGCTAAGCGCGTAGCGACGCAGGATAGTCAAAATCTCACCTCAAAAACAAGCGGCCAGTTCTTCCCGGATAGATAAAAGGTACCCGACGCGGCATCATACGCGATCCCATTCAAAACATGATCGTGCGCCCGTGGAGCAGCCTGATCAACCAGTTCCGAACAATCGATTTCCTCGACTACGGCTCCCTTCCCCGGATCAATTACAAAAATCGATGAGCTGTACCAGACATTGGCATAAACGAGGCCCTTGACGTATTCAAGTTCGTTAATGCTGCTGAGAACAGCGTTTTTGTATGCAACAGAAACCTTCTTTTCGATTTTGAATTCATCATTTCGATAGTACAGCGTATCCGTGCCGTTACTCATGAGGTAATGCGTGCCATCGTGAGTTAGCCCCCAGCCCTCACCCGCATAGGACAGTGAACGGCGCGATTCAAGGCCCGGAAATGTATAGACAATTGCGAACCGGCTTTTCCAGGTAAGCTGCACCAGCCGATTCCCGCTTACGGCAATCCCCTCCGCAAAAACATCCGGTACATCGTGCCTGCCCAAAACCGCCCCGGATTGCAGATCGACGGCGCGCAGAGACGAAAAGCCTCTTTTTCCGGTACTCTCGTACATAACCCCGTTTTCGACAAGCAATCCCTGAGTATATGCAGTGGTGTCATGGGGCAGTGTGCGGATAATGTCCGGCTGCAGCGTGGGGACCATTGCTGCACCGGGATCGCGTTCAGCCTCGGTGCACCCGCAAAGCAGTATCAACAAACTCACCGAAGCGCCTAACCATGCGCAAGCTTGTGGAGAAGCTCCTGCACAGGATTTCTGGTGGCGAAACGGCATAGTCTCCTATTCGCCGATAACCTTGATAAGCACGCGCTTGGGCCGGCGCCCGTCAAATTCGCCGTAAAAAATTTGCTCCCACGGGCCTAGATCGAGCTTGCCGCCGGTGATGGCGACGACGACTTCACGTCCCATGACTTGCCGCTTCAAGTGGGCATCGCCGTTGTCCTCATGTCCGTTATGCCGATATTGCGACAACGGTTCATGCGGGGCCAGCTTTTCCAGCCAGTCGTCGTAATCTTTGAGCAATCCCGGCTCGTCGTCATTGATGTAGACGCTGGCGGTGATATGCATGGCGTTGACCAATACCAGCCCTTCCTTGACACCGCTTTTGCTCACGGCTTCGTCTACTTTCGGGGTGATGTTCAGGTAATCCCTGCGCGTCGCAATCTCCAATGTTAATGTGTCTCGATAAGATTTCATAAGCCGATTCCTCTCAATCGTTGCTGCAATACGGCGCCCTGTTCCTCGAATCCCGGCTTGGACAGCAGGGCGAACATATTCCTTTTGTACGCTTCGACGCCCGGCTGGTTGAAGGGATTTACCCGAAGAAGATAACCCGAAAGCGCAACGGCTTTTTCGTAAAAGTAAAAGAGCTGTCCCAGCGTTTCGGGGCTTCGGGTATCCAGCGTCAGCGTTGAGGCGGGAACGTCACCATCCAGATGGGCAAGCAGGGTTCCTTTGTAGGCGTTGTCGTTTACGTATTCAAGCGATTGCTTTTTGAGATAATTCAACCCGTCGTCGTCACTGTCAAACTCGGGCACCGTCCAGCTTGTTGCGACATTCTTCAGCACCACGAATGTTTCGAAAACGTTGCGCAGGCCTTCCTGCATCCATTGTCCCAGTGAATGCAGATCGGTCGTGTAATCCGCAGCAGCGGGGAAGATGCCGGTCAGGTTTTTACCTTCACTTTCGCCATAAAGCTGTTTCCACCACTCGGCGACATAATGCAATTGCGGCTGGAGGGAGGCCATCATTTCAATGGTTTTGCCACGGCGAAAGAGAATGTTGCGATTGACGGCGTACCGAGCGGAGAGATTAGTTTCCAAATCACTGCCGCCGCACAGTGACATTGCGTCGGCTGCACCTGCAACAAGCTGGGCAATGTCGATTCCGGCATACGCGATCGGGAACAGCCCGACCGGAGTCAGCACCGAAAACCGACCGCCGACATCACCGGGAATTGAAAAGGTGGCATAGCTTTCTTCGGTGGCGAGTTTGCGTAGTGCGCCCTTTTGGGGGTCCGTTGTGGCAACAATACGCGCGGCGGCTTCCTGCTTGCCGTACCTGGATTCCATCCACTGGCGGACAATACGAAAGATGACCCCCGGTTCGGTGGTCGTACCGCTTTTTGAAATAACATTGACGACGACATCGTTTTTGTCAAATAATTTTCTGAGGTCATCAAGGTAATCGGAATTGAGTTGATGGCCGGCGAACACAACCCGTGGGCTGCGCAAATCCTCAAAAGACGCGCTAAGAAAATCAATAGTCGCCCGCGCCCCCAGATACGAACCGCCAATGCCGATGCAGATCAGCAACTGGGATTTATCGCGCAATTCGGCGGCCTTGTCGTTGACGGCGGTGATCTCATCGCCGCTCACCCTTTTCGGCAAATCGAGCCAGCCGGTAAAATCATTACCCTGCCCGGTACCTTTTTGGAGCATCTCTTCGGCCAAAGCAACGTTCGCCCGATAGGCATCTTTTTCCTCGGCGCCAATCCATTCACTCAATGTCCTGTCGTCATAGGCAATGTGTGCTTGCGGCATATAATTTCCTTTGTAAACGTGTTTTTTATTATTAAGACGAAATAACTTTCTGTATCGAGCCTTTTGCCAATACCACCGGCTTGGTCAGCGACATCAGTATCGATCCGCTTTTAAAAAGAGTGACGGTTCCGGTCGATTCTGAGATGGTCACGGCCAGAGCACTTGTGGTTGCCGTAATTGCAGCGGCGGCGGCGTGTCGTGCACCAAAGCCGCTTGGCAACGACTCGACTTCGGCCTGGGAGCGCAGGTAGCTTCCGGCCGAAAGCACAATACCGTCACCGGTAATAATGAAGGCGCCGTCGATGCTGGCGAATTCTTTTATCGTTTCGTCGAGACCGGGATCCATGATATTGCGTTCGGCCTCGGAATACCCCCGAAACGGATTAATGATGAGCTGACGCACGTAGACATTGACGGAGTTGGTATCACCGATTACAAAAATCGTTCCCGTTGGTTTGCCTTCGCGGCCTTCGACCGCGATCTCCCCGGCCAATCCCAGCACCCGCTCGAGCACTTCCGGTTTGATATCTTCGGGCAGCAGGTTTTTTGTTGCGGTGAAAAAGAATTCGTATTCATGCGCAATGTCAAGTGAGATAATCGAATCGAATGCTCCGTTTTTAGAATTGCCGGTAATGCAGACGACTTTGTCTTCCCTGCTGATGAGGCTGCGCGAAAGCGCCAGCAGGATGCCGATTTTAATTTGACCGATGCGATCGGCCAGGAAGGGAGCCTGTATCACGGCCTCGATTTTTTTCTGTTCGTCGGCAAAGCGGGTCTTATTGCTTGAGATGATAAGCACCTTCTGCTTGACATTCAGTTCCTGCAGAAAAGTATTATCGCGCACGGCATCGGCGAAAATCATTATCGTTTCCGCTTTTATGTCGCGTGCCAGCGTTATTGCGCTGGCCATGATTGGATCGCTGATTTTGCGCGATTTGGGGGTCTTTTTCTGGGTTGCCTTGTTTTCCGAGTAGGCAGTCAGCAGCGCATTCATATCTACGGGGGCATCATTGTCAAGCAATTGTTCGCGGATAAAGGCGGATTTAAAGGTAGTAGCGATATCAGACAATAGACGCACCTGGTCGCTGTTATCCACATCATCATCTTTGGCGATGAGCAGGACAATAATGTGCGCAAGCGCGTTTCGGGCGGCGTCATACTGTATGCCGCGGAAGCTTCTGCCCACAACCATCGCGTAGCGCGATTTAATCGGCCCTCTGCTCTGGGGTATGGCAATACCCTGGCCGATAAAGGTCGAGGCGGATTCCTCACGTTTAAGCAGCTCATCGATCAACGCTTTCTGACGGCGAATTTTCAAAGCTTTGCACAAAGCCTGGGTCAACTCTTTTATCGCGCCGGTTTTATCGGTGGACTCCAGATCGATGATGTTGTTAACTTTGAGATACTGTTGAAGTGACAAAAGCGAGCCTTCCGCTTATAGTTCAGGCAACCGTTGCCGCATAATAGTCAATGACGGATTGGTTTGTGATAGTTATTTTACCGTTGTCGGCATTGACGGAACGCATAGAATCCAATTGACGAATTCCGTCATCCAGCAGTTGTGTTCCTGAGAGATTGCGCACCAAAGCAATATTGCGGTTTTGCTTCTCCAGCTTATCAATTACTTCCGCAGCATCCTCGATCAGCACCTCTTTGCCGGTTGCTCCGTACTCTTTGAGTAAATGAGAAATCACATGCGCAGGCATTATGCGATAGAGCCGCATAAATGAATCATAAAGAGATTCGCTGACCGTTTTAATCGCTTTGCGATGTACCCAGAACTCATGCTTGGCTTCATGGTTGGCCATGGCTGCAAGATCAAGCATTTCATTGACAAACATCGGTTCTCCAAAATCTACGTACATATTGCCGTATTTCTTGCCGAATCGGTGCCCCTGCCAGAATTTGGAAAATGCCATAATATCGGCGCCATAATAGTATACGTTACCCAGCAAGTTTTGCACAAAACCGGCGCCCGGCTTGCGCATTGCTTTGCCTTTATGCAGCATGTCGAAATACCTCAGCTCAGGCAGCTTTTCGTAGGTGATTGAACAGGGAAGATACCCCACTTTTTTTTCTGGATGCCGGGCCTGCACAATAACCGCCGCGCCCAGAATAACCTGCTTAATTTCCAGCATCGCTCCGCTGTAGCTGCGCCCCATTTCGGGGAATACAATTATATTGTCCCCGTCTTCCATCAGTTCGGCAACCAGATCGCACAACTCAAAAATGTATTTGCGATCACGTGCCCGGTCCCGCTCAACCGTAAACGCACCCCAGCTCAAAAATTTTGGACCAAGTATCGGCAGGGTCGTCAAATTGTCACCGGCCGCAAACCGCAAATTTGATATACCCAGCCGATGCGCATAGTTGCCCAGCACAAAATAATCGGCCTGGCTGCGGTGCGTGCAGGCGATCATCGTAACCGCATCTTCGAGTTTTCGTTCGATACCCTCAGGTTTGTTTATTTCAATTGTATCAAATGTTTTATTGAGAAATACGTTTACTTTTTTGGCAACTTGTGCAAGAGCAACGTGGTATGGTTTCATATCTTGATTCTGAAAACAGGCTTGTTGGTACTTCAAAATTCGAATATAATACGATTTGAAAATAGTAACTTTCTGCCCCTGATAACAGGATGCAGTAGCAAGCACCCCAGAATGTTGTGCAGGGCCCTAAGAAAAAAGGGAAAAACCGTAAAGTTTTTCCCCAGGGTATTGTCAAGAAAATTAAACGAAACTAAGTTTCAAGCAACGTTTTCAACAGATTTGCTGTCAACGATCTGATGGCCGATAGACTCAACTTCGGCGTTTTCACCTTCGGCTTTCATCTTTTCTATAAGGTCTTCCCTGCCAATTTGCTCCAAATGGCGTATACGCTTGTACTCATTGCGATGTACCGGACAATATTTGGGATAGACATACTGGCGCGGGTATATTTTGACCTCAAACTGATGTTCACATCCTTCCAGGTCACACGTGAGAACCATCGTCACAACTTCGGTGTAGTTGTGCTTGTATGTCTGGTTTTTGATGTTTACATCTTCAGGCTTCGTGCGTTTACGAATGCGATAACGGTCCAGTCTGTGTTCCGGGCAATACTTCGAAATATGGATCCCGAAAAAGATCTTGCCGCATCCCGGATACTGACAACGCTTTTCACGAAGTTTCTGACGACGCCTGGATTTTGGTAGCTGCATATAAGGGAAACCTCCTCAGGTTGGTTAATATTTCGAAATTGATCCCATTTTATTGCCCAATTTTCCCTCAGGTGTGGTACAAATATATGGGGAAATGGAAAAAAAGTCAATGTAATAATTTAAGCGCCTTAAGCGAGACCTTTACTCAGGCGACGCATATGGCCTTGTAAATTATTTATTATCAAACTATTAGTAAATTGTACGCCCGACCGGTCAGCCCGCAAGGAAATTTGCAAAAAGCTAGCGACTAGGTGTAACATAGTGTCAAGCGACATGCTTTTTTATTAGCAGCCGATTAGATCGTTGAAAGAATTGTGTTCGAATAGCAAAGCGCTCTAATCGACTTTATTTCAGCTAGTTATGAGCATACACACAAGGTGCGTCGCTCGTAGCACCCCCAGATAGAGTGGTATCACCATCCTAACATACAAAATGTGGTAGCGATCAACATGACACACACATCTAAATCGAACGGCTATTGCGCACCAGGCATCTATCCCGACCCAAATGCCGGAAAAAATTGACTTTGAACTGGGGCTTGTTCTATACTGTATTGCACGCGTTTGCTTGAGTAGCGAAATTGGAAATCATATATTTAGTAAATACCAATCCCGCCTGCAGGCGCCGGCAACCTCATCCAGTACAATACCTATGAGTAAAATTCTGAAAATGCCCCGCGAAGTAACCCGGCACTGGGTGGAAGATGAGGTAGATTTGATCAAAGCCGCATCACGGGAAGACCTGGTGTTTGACTTTGAGCTAACAAAAAAGATCGATACCGCGGGCGTCTCGTTCATTCATCTCATCAACGAAACCTGCCGGCAGGCCCGGCGCTCCTTTATTATCCGCAACATCTCCCGCAGTTTGCATGAGTTAGTCCTTTCCTGGCGCAGTGAAAAAAAGCAGGCGCAGGAGGCCAAACCAAAAAAGGCGCCCTTTCTGGCAGGACTGGGAGACAGCATGCTTGCCTTTAAGGACGCCATGACAATTGCGCTTTCGATGCTGACGGAAATGCTCTACTGGAGTACGTTCGGCCTGCTGAAAAAACGTGATTTCCGCAGAGGGATCTTTGGCGAGCAAATGTATCTTCTGGGCTACCAGGCAACCGGCATTGTGTGTTTGCTTTCGTTTTTGGTAGGAGTTGTTCTGGCGCTGCAAACAGCCATGTTCCTGGAAGATTTCGGCGCCGGCATTTTTCTGGCACAGGGCATCGGCTGGACGATGATTAGAGAATTCGGCCCCCTGATGACGGCGATCATACTGGCCGGACGCACCGGCAGCGCCACAACGGCCGAGATTGCAACCATGGGCGTCGGGGAAGAGCTTGACGCGCTGCAGACGATGGGCATCAATCCCATCCAGTTCGTTATTGTACCGAAACTGATCGCGATAACGATTACCATGCCGATCCTGGCGATGATTGCATCATTTACGGGCATACTGGGCGGATTCGCTATTTCACTTTTTTATCTCGAAATATCCAGTTCCCTTTATTGGACCGAACTGATCAAATACATTCATTTCAAAGACGTATTTGCCGGATTCATCAAGTCTATCGCCTTTGCCTGGTTGATTATCTGGGTCGGATCGTACTACGGTTTCAAGGTCAAAGGTGGCGCCGAGGAAGTCGGCCGTGAGACGACCGCGTGTGTTGTATCGGCAATTTTTGTGATTATTCTGGCAGATTCGGTTTTTTCGTTCATTTTTCTTTAGGATAACCGCGTGCCCGACTCGCAGCATCCACTGGTGAAAGTACAGGACCTGATCGTGAAGTATGGCGAACGGACGGTGCTTGACGGCATCACCACACAGTTCAACGCTTCCGAAATCAGGGTAATCCTGGGAACGTCCGGGTGCGGCAAAACAACGTTGCTTAAATCCATTATCGGGCTGGTCAAGCCCTTCGCCGGCAGGGTTACGTTGTTTGATCGCGAGATGAAGGATCCGGATGAGCCGGAGACCGTCAAGCTGCTCAGCAAAATTGGCGTGCTTTTTCAAAACGGCGCGATGCTGGGGTCTCTGACGGTATTCGACAATATAGCACTGCCGTTGAATATGCATACGCAATTGCACCCCAAAGTTATCGAGGAGATTGTGCACACCAAGCTTGCGCAGGTTGACATGCCGCATGCTGCCTATCTGTTTCCCGGTGAGTTGTCCGGCGGCATGCGCAAACGCGCCGCACTGGCCCGCTCCCTGGTCATGGACCCCTCGCTGCTTTTTTGTGACGAGCCTTCCGCCGGTCTGGATCCGGTTACCTCGGCCGGTCTTGATGAATTATTATTGAAGATACGAGATATTTTGTCAATCACGATCGTGGTCGTCACCCATGAGCTGATGTCTATCGAAAAGATATCCGATAAAATTATTTTCCTTCATAAAGGCAAACTGTTGTATGACGGTTTGTTTGATGAAGCCCGCCGGATCGACAGTGGTCCGATTGCCGACTTTTTCGCGCGCACCGAACCGGCGGAAAACGATACGGAATCCTCCCGGCTGAACTTAACGGTGGAGAATATCATATGAGTATTTCGCAGGCACAACGCGCGCGCTTGGGCATTTTCCTGATTGCAGGAACGGCATTGGTAATTGTGCTCTTTGCCGTTCCGCTCGGATTTAAAATGCGCGAGCGATTTAAATATTTCTATGTCGAGTTTCAAAACGAATCGGTCAGCGGATTGGAAGAAGGTTCGGATGTCAAGTTTCACGGCAAAAAAATCGGTAAAGTTTCGAAAATAGAGTTCAATCCTCAGGATATTAATTCAATCAAAGCGACGCTGCGAATTCAGGAAGACTTTCCGATGAAAGCGGACATGGTGGCGCAATTGGGCCCGGTCGGTATAACCGGATTGATGTACCTCGAAATCATGGGCGGCACCAATGAGACCAAGGAGCTGAAACCGGGCTCAAAAATTGCGGTCAAACCGGGACTGATGTCCACGTTGTCCGGCAAGGCCGAGGGCATAGCCATCAAAGTAGAGCTGCTGCTCAATCAGATCAATATGCTGCTGCATCCCGACAGCTCACTCAAGAAAACTCTTGACAATGTTCAGGAAGTCACTGCAGGGGCAACGGTGTTCATGGATAATCTCAACAACCGGATCGTAGCTGATCTCGACGATAAAATCACCACCATATCTTCCTCGGCCGAAAATACGATGCGTACGGTTGACAGTATCGCCGGTGACATAAAAATGCTGACCGGTGAAGTGCGCGCCGGGGTGGCGGACGGTCAGGTCACCCAGATCGTCAGCTCCATCGATTCAACGGCGATTGCCATGAAGCAGCTTTCCGAAAACCTCAACCTGACCCTGACACAGAGCCGCAACGACATTCGTGTGTCGATGATAAACCTGCGCGAAGCATTGGAAAATGCCAATGAAATCACCCGCCAGCTTGCAGAGAATCCCTCGCTGCTTCTACGCGGTGAACAACAAAAGGAGCGTGCCGTCCGATGAAACCTGTAATCAGATTCACTGCCATTGCCGGTGCGGTTTTACTGCTGCTGGGGTGCGCATCCATACCAGTCAAGAAATATTACATTCTCAACTACGTTCCGACCAATCCGGTAAAGCGGCTCTACCATTCGGCCTATCCCTATACTATTATCGTCACCGATTTCGAGATCGAGCAGGCCTATAACCGCAAACAGATCGTCTACCGCAAAAGCCCCTACGAATTGCAGTACTATTTCTACCGCATGTGGGCGGTGAAGCCTGCAACCATGATTGCCGACATGGTACAGAAACATTTGCGGGCAGTCAATCTGGTAAGCCACATTGTCAGGCGCTACGATGAAGGCCAAAACCCCGACTATCGACTCAGTGGATACATCGAGGCGATAGAGGAGTATGACAGCGAGGAAATCTGGTATGCCCACATCGCTCTACGCCTCGAATTGACCCGAATGAGCGACGGCAGCCTGATCTATACCCGGCACTTCGACAAGATCATTCAGGTCTTTGAAAACAATCCCGAATATGTGGTACAGGAAATGTCCAACATCATGGATTATATATTGACGCAAGCAACGCATGACATTGATGTGGAACTGGCAAAGGAATATGGCGTACCGCTTGACGGCAGCATGTCGAAGTTGAAAGTTCCCGTTCCTGAAAGTGCAGACACCCTTGAGGCGCGTGATGAGCAGGAATAACCGGCATGCGCTGATACAGCTCAGTCTGGCTATCGCTGTGCTGTGCCCGCAGATACTCGTGTATGGCAAACCGCCTCCCGATCTGCCGGGAGAGGATATCACCGAAAAATATGCCGACCTGACCATCCCCGGGGACAGTCTGCAGACAAAAGCCCCCCCCCGGCCCGACACATCACAGACCTGGCTGAGCAAGGCAGCGAGGACCTGGGAGGCTCCTCCGCTGCGCACGCAGATTGCTGCGGATCATAAGGCCGTACCACTGGGAAAAGGGGCCGTATTCGTTCCCCGCTATGCCAAGGGAAATCTCGAGCCCGAAATCGAGCTTCTCGACCGCTTCGGACAAATTTTAGCCACCGGAAGGTCGGGCAAAAAATTCAATGTATTGCCGGGAACCTATTATGCCGTTTTCGGAAGCGGTTCCCATGAGCAACGCATGGTGCGTCCGGTGGAAGTAAGCAACGGCAAGGTCACTCCGATCATCCCTGACTGGAGCGGCCTGATTATCGATATCGTTGACGAAAACAACAACATCTTTCGCGGCCAGTACGAAATTGCGCGTATCGACAAATTCGATGCTTACGGACGCGGCTATGGGCGCGATCCCGATCTGGGTGAGGAGCTCAAGGTCTGGATACTGCCCCCGGGGACCTACAAGATTTTCGGTGTCGGCGAAAGCTACAATACGCTGCGCAATTTCATCACCGTGCGACTGGTTCCCGGCGAGCTTACCCGCGTGTTGCTTGTCGAAACCCAACCTGATATGCAAATCGTCAGCGGCGGGACGGTCAATGTCATGCCCGGCAGAAAAATCACCTCGAACTGGAACTACGGTATCGACATCGGCGGCAGCATAGAATTTATCTCCGATAACGACCGTGAAGACGATACCGTTGAAGTAAACACGAAAATGGGGTTGTTGATCAATAATAACTTCACCTACAAAAAAAATCCCTTTGAATGGTCAACAACCTTCCGCATGGATCAGCAGCTCGATATTCAAGGATTAAAAAACTCACGCATCGAAAACACGAAAGATGAATTTCGGGTTCGCTCCCGCGTGCTGTGGCGTTTTTTGCCCTGGCTGGGCCCCTATGGCCGGACCGAACTGGAGACTGGTTTTTTTCCCACGTCAATTCGCTTTGACGAAGAAGAACAGGCAATCGATCACTACTTTGCCGAGCTGGGGCCCGACACTTCGGTCATTGCCCTTGATTCGACAAATGATCGCTGGATGCTGGAGCCATCATTTTCACCGCTACGCCTTGAAGCCGGGCTGGGCGCAAACGCCGATCTGTTGACCTTCCGGTTTATAAAAACACGCCTGCTGGCCGGATTCGGTCTGTCGCAGCTTTTCTTATGGAACCGCTACTCCAGCGATTTTGATACGACAGAAGTGAAAGATCCCGATTCGCTCATCGCCGGTGTCGACAGCCGCTCGATCAAGTTTGTGCAGCCAATCGAGGATGTCAGCAACATAGAGTTCGGCCCCGAAGTGCTCACGTCGGTATATTTGACGATTGGCAGATGGGCAAATGTGGAGTCGGAATTACGCGTTCTGATCCCGCTCGACCACATCGAAAAACCTTCGGTGCTGTTCAACACGCTGGTTAGCTGGCGCCTGATCCGATCCCTGGCATTGGTTTACGAATACGAATATGAGCGTCGGCAGCCGGAGCAGGTAGAAGCACGCATCGACGAATCAAGCCATCGGATTCAGCTCAGGGTTTCGTTTACCAGCAGATAGCGGGGCCTCAACGCCGGCGAACGGCAGCGGCGATTTCGTTCATGACGGTAACTCCCCCATCCCTTTTCAGCAGGTTTCCCGTGACGATAATATCGGCGCCGGCGTCCAGCTTGCTCAGAGCATCGTCGGTTGTGGTAATCCCGCCACCGACGATGAGCGGGAGCTGCATATAGCTTTTCACCATTTTGATCATCTCTTCGGGCACGGATAATTTTGCTCCCGAGCCTGCCTCCAGGTAGACCATGCTCATGCCCATATATTGGGCAGCCAGTGCGTGGGCTGCCGCAATCATCGGTTTGTTGCGCGGCAGGGGGCGGGTGTTGCTCATAAATTCAACCGAGCTTACGATGCCGGATTCCACCAGCATGTATGCAGTTGCAATCGGCTCGATGCCGATTTTTTTTATCATGGGTGCGGCCTTGACATGCTCACCGATCAGATTCACCGGATTGCGCCCAGAGATCAACGAAAGGTACAGCAGTGCGTCAGCATGCGCACACACCTGTGTTGCATCACCGGGAAAAAGAATGACCGGGACGGTAGCCGCCAGGCGCACGGCCTTGACAAAGTCATTGAAATGATTCGAATAAAGCAGGCTTCCGCCGATGAGGAAAGCATCAACTCCATGTTGCTGAGCTTCGCCGGCTACCTCGGCGCCTCTATCTACGGTGAAGTCATCGGGATCCAGGAGCACCCAGTAGCAGCCGTTGCGTTGGGCAATCTGAGTGGTAATCAGATCGAAAATTTTGCCTGTGCCGCTCATGAGGCAAGATCCCCGACAATTGATTCGACAATATCAAGCGCTTCCTGCACCTTGCCTGCGTCTTTGCCGCCGGCCTGGGCACGGTAGGGGGAACCGCCGCCGTTGCCGCCGGCTGCCTGAGCCGCAGCTTTGACAATATTCCCGCAGTGCACGCCGGCTGCTTTGGTCAATTGCTTCGAGGCGCATGCGGCAAAAAGAGCTTTTCCGCTGCTTGTGGCCCCGAGGACAAACAGATGCTTCGTCAACTGCCGCTCACGCAGCGCATCCGAGAGTGCATTGGTGACATCTCCAAATTCGTTTTTGTCGCATTCGCCCAGATTTTTAACCGTCCACAAGATCGGTCCCGTTTTGGCGGTCGCCGCATCGATCAGCTCCTGCACCAGACCGCCGGCTTTTTCTTTTTGCAGTTGCGCGGTTTCGGTTTGGAGGTGCTTGAGGGTATCGAGCAATCCGGTGACTTTTTCGGGCAGTTTTTCCTCTGCGGTTTTAAGTTGCCTCACCAGTTCAAGAAGGGTGCGCTCTTTGCGTTGCAGGTAACCAAGGGAGTTTAGCCCGGTAATCGCTTCAATCCTGCGTATGCCGGCCGAGATGGAGCTTTCGGAAGTGATGTGGAACATGCCGATGTTGCCGGTGGTCCTAACATGCGTACCGCCGCAGAATTCCTTGCTGATATCACCCATCGACACAACGCGCACCTCATCAGCGTATTTTTCGCCAAACAACGCCATCGCCCCTTCGCTTCTGGCCTGCTCGATGGGTTTGACATCCCAGGTAACGGCGAGATCCAGCAGTATCCATTCGTTCACCTGCAATTCGATGTCTTCGATCTCCTGAGGGGTCAGCGCTTTGAAGTGGGTAAAGTCAAAACGCAGCGACAGGGGATCGACGCGCGAGCCGGATTGTTGCACGTGGTCTCCCAGCGTGGAGCGTAACGCGGCTTGCAAAAGGTGCGTTGCAGAGTGATTGCGCATGGTTGCCTGGCGTTCACCGGTGATAATTTCAGCTTTGAGCGGTGTGGCAAGTGATGCCGTGTCGAGCGGCCGTGAAGCTTTTGCTTTGTGCACGATGGTATCATGTACCTTAAAAGTGTCAAGCACTTCGATGGTAACGCCGTCCGCTGCGGTCAGCACCCCTCGATCGCCAACCTGACCGCCGGCTTCGGCATAGAAGGGTGTTTTCTCCAAGACAATCTGGTAAAGAGCCTCATCCTCAAGTTTGCGGAATCGGGCAACCTTCACCTCGGCACTTCCCGATTCAAAACCGATAAATTCGGTGCTTTCAGCGCCGGAAACATCAATCCACTCATTGCTGCCCGGGGATGATTCGGTGCTTTTTCGGGCACCCAGGCGCGCGCGCTGCTTTTGCTCGTCCATGCGGGCGTAGAATCCGTCCTCGTCGATGTCAAGTTGCTGCTCCTGCGCCATAAGGCGTGTGAGATCCATTGGAAAGCCATAGGTATCATACAGTGCGAAGACATCGCTTCCGTCAATTTTCTCATTTCCCGCGGATTTGGATTTGCGGGCAATTCCGTTAAATATTTCGATGCCCTGCTCAAGGGTCTGATCGAAGCGTTCCTCTTCCGATTTGATGACCTCGATGACGTAATCCCGGCGTTCCCTGATTTCCGGAAATGCCCCGCCCATAATTTCGATTACCGTATCAACCAGCTTATGCAGGAAGGGCTCGTCGAATTCCAGGCTGCGCCCGAAGCGATAAGCCCTGCGCAGCAGCCGGCGCAAAACATAGCCGCGCCCCTCATTTGAAGGGAATACTCCATCGGTAATAGTAACGACCAGCGCCCGGATGTGGTCGGCGATGACGCGGAAGGGCGTGCCGGATTCACCCTTATCATACTTGACATTACACATTTCACCAAGTTTCGTAATGATCGGCATGAACAGGTCGGTTCCGTAGTTGGAAGAGGAATTTTGCAGCACCGCAACCACACGTTCAAAACCCATACCGGTATCGACATGTTTGGACGGCAGTTCTTCCAACTGACTTTCGGACTTGCGATTGAACTGAATGAACACCAGATTCCAGATTTCCCGATAGCGATCATTTTCGCCGTTTACGCCAAGAACCGGATCGGCAAACGTCTCTTCACGCGTTGCAGGATCACCAATATCATAGTGGATTTCGGAGCAGGGACCGCACGGCCCGGTATCCCCCATTTCCCAGAAATTGTCTTTTTTGCCGAAGCGCAGTATGCGCTTTGCATCGATATCGGTTGCCGATTTCCAGATTTCGACTGCATCCTCATCTTCTTCATAGACGGTTACATACAGACGCTGCTTGTCGAGTTTCCATACCTTCGTCAACAGCTCCCAGGCCCAGGTGATGGCTTCCCGTTTGTAGTAATCGCCAAACGACCAGTTGCCCAGCATCTCAAACAGGGTGTGATGGTAGTGATCGCGGCCGACTTCTTCCAGATCGTTGTGCTTGCCCGACACCCGCATGCATTTCTGTGAATTTACCGCGCGTTTCAGGCCACGCTTGTTGTCTCCCAGAAAAATGGGCTTGAACTGATTCATACCCGCATTGGTAAACATCAGCGTCGGATCGTCCTGCGGCACCACCGGCGCACTGCGCACAAAAGCATGTTCCTTTCCGGCAAAAAAGTCAATGAACTCCTGTCTGATCTCACGTGATGATTTTGGCATAGTTGAACCAGATCCCTCTTATTTTTCTTCCTGTGTTTGGGTGGCGGGTTGGGGCTGATCGATCTCCAGTCCCAATTCAATCATGATCTTGTGCTTGATAGACTGAAGCAGGTCTTCATTTTCGAGTAAAAACTCTTTGGCGCGTTCGCGCCCCTGTCCCAGGCGCTCACCTTCGAACGAAAACCACGAACCACTCTTCTCAACGACATTATGCTCAACGGCCAGATCCAGTATATCACCAACCAGTGAGATGCCTTTGCCGTACATAATATCAAATTCGGACTCCTTGAAGGGCGGCGAGACCTTGTTTTTTACCACTTTTGCGCGCGTGCGATTACCAACCACTTTATCCCCGTCCTTTATTGCAGCAATGCGGCGCACATCGATGCGAACCGAGGAGTAAAATTTCAGTGCGTTACCCCCGGTGGTGGTTTCGGGATTGCCGAACATAACACCGATCTTCATACGCAACTGGTTGATGAAAATGAGGCAGGTCTTCGATTTCGAAATGATACCGGTCAATTTTCGAAGCGCCTGCGACATGAGGCGCGCCTGCAGTCCAACATGTGAATCGCCCATCTCACCTTCGATTTCGGCGGCCGGAACCAGTGCGGCCACGCTGTCGATCACGATAATATCAATTGCCCCGCTGCGTACCAGTGTATCGGCAATTTCGAGGGCCTGTTCACCGGTATCCGGCTGCGAAACCAGCAGATTGTCTACATCAACGCCCAGGTTGCCGGCATAGCCTGCATCAAATGCATATTCAGCGTCGATAAGCACGGCAATGCCGCCCAGCTTCTGTGCATTGGCAATAGCATGCAACGCCAGGGTCGTCTTTCCGGATGATTCGGGGCCATATATTTCGACGATACGACCTTTGGGCAACCCGCCCACGCCCAGTGCGGCGTCCAGCGACAAGGCTCCCGTTGGAATGACATTGATTCTGGCCGTATGTGCGCCCTCATCTCCCAGACGCATGATCGCTCCTTTGCCGTGTGCTTTTTCTATCTGGCTCAATGCCTGATTAACTGCTGAGCTTTTATCCTGATTTCTGGTTGGCGCCGGAGCGCTTTTTTTTGCCATGACATCTCCCCGGATTCTAAAAATGAAAAAAGCCAGACACCCCTTTTCGGGCATATTAATTTAAGTATTAAGAAAATATGATATGGAACAAAAATGATGGTAAGCAGCCGGAACGGGGATACTATCGATTTACTTCAAGCAGAATCACAACCGGTTTATCCTGATCTCTCAGCTCATTGTAATATTCAATTGCTTCCGGTGATGACATGTATTTGATAATGAAACCCAACTCCTGCAGCGGCTGACTGTACAATGAAGCAAGCTTGAATCCTCCCTGTTCAGCGAATCCTTCACCGACAAGCAGAATCGGCGCCTCGCCCATCCGCTCTTCGGGGATACGCGTAAGCTGCTGTATGTCCTGATACCATTTTTTCTGCGTATTGGCATTATCGACTCCATCAAGCAGCGTTGCCTTACCATCTTCGTCAACGTACACATCCCAAAACGTAATGGGCAGCTTGCTGTAAATAACGAAGTTTTTGCGATACATGCCGAATTTACGGGGGGGATTGCGAACCCAGTAAAAAACACAGGCGGCCAGAAGCAGCGTGAGAAGCTTATGTTCCCAGAAAAAACGCATAAGGCCAACCAATCATTGTTTCGAATCTTGCATAAACGGGTATAGCTTTGCCCGGCTGGCAGGATTTTTAAACAGCTTCCTCAGTGAACGATCGCGTATCAGCCGCACGCGCTCGCGAGTCAGATTGAGTTCCTTGCCGATTTCTTCCAGGGTGAATTGATGGGAGAAATTGAGCCCGTAATACATTCGCAGGATGCGTTCTTCACGCGAGGTTATGTTTTGCAGACAACTGTCGAGCACATTCGACAACTCGCCGCGCTCACTGTCTTCCTCCTGGTTCGGTTCCTGCCCCAGAATATCCTGTAAGGTTTTGGTATTTTCTTCATCATTGGTATTGCCGCCCACCGATGCGTCAATCGAAAGCCCCTTCATCTTCTCTATAACTTCGACGATCTCTCGCTCGTACTCTTTAAACTCGTCCATCATGATCGTTTTATGATAGTCGCCGCAATTGGCGTCCAGCGCACGTTTGAACTTATTGACTAACGCGATTTTGTTGGGCGGCACGCGTACGGTTCCCGCCTGCTCAAAAAGCGCCTTCTGTATCGACTGCCGGATCCACCAGACTGCATATGAAATGAACTTGACATTCATTTTAAGATTGAAGCGCTTGGCCGCTTTGAGCAATCCGATATTGCCCTCGTTGATGAGCTCCAGGTAGCTGAGCCCCCGGCCGCGATAGCGGCGAGCCACACTCACCACAAATCTGAGATTTGTGGAAATCAATTTATCAATAGCGCCTTTTTTATCTTTTTTAACGTCCTTGACCAGCTCACGCTCCTCTTCGTCGGTCAGAACCTGATAGCGATTTATATCTCTGAAATACAGTGCTTCGGTTTTCGTTCTCATAGTCGGATAAAAGTATAAAGCCTTTTAGTTTAAGCGCTTTAAAATTAGTCGGTTGTAGTTAAGTATACATTACATTTCTTGAATCGGCTACATTGATGCGAGGGGATTACTTGACGGTCTGCTCAAAACGGTAATGTTATCCTCGCCGACAAAAAATCGTTTTTTGTCATGCTCATTATCAAAGCCGATTTTTGTTCCCGGGGCAACGTGAACTCCCCGGTCGATGAT
The DNA here is from genome assembly GCA_014728295.1 of Chitinivibrionales bacterium. Taxonomy (GTDB): domain Bacteria; phylum Fibrobacterota; class Chitinivibrionia; order Chitinivibrionales; family WJKA01; genus WJLW01. The sequence continues at coordinate 89,391 of WJLW01000083.1, forward strand.
CGCTTTTTTAACCTGCGCGCCTTCGCCAATGACTACATTCGGAAACAGAATGGAATCCTCAACGACGGCGCCGCTGTGCACAACAACATTTCGGGAGAGTATGGAGCGAGCTATTTTACCGCCCCTTACAATGCTGCCTCCGGCCACGATTGAGTCCAGGGCCTCACCGATACGTTTATTGTTACCCTGTCCGGCGCAAACAAATTTGGCCGGCGGCGATTGTCCCGGCGCAGTACGAATGGGCCAGGCTTCGTTATATAAATTAATCTTCGGCTCAACATTTCTCAACGTCATGCTGGCGGCATAATAGGCTTTCAGGCTGCCGACGTCTTCCCAGTAAGAACTCTGCTCGGGAGATTCGCCGGGGATCCTATTGTTACTGAAATCATATACATAGACAGGATATTCATTATAAAGATGCGGGATAACGTCCTTGCCGAAATCGTGCGAAGATTTTATCTGGTTTGCGTCCTGCAATAGTTGACGAACCAGAAATTGACGGTTGAAAATGTAGTTGCCCATAGAAACCAGCGCCAGTTGCGGATTGAATGGTACCGGTTTGGGCCGTTCAGGCTTTTCTTCAAAACCGATCATGCGCCCGTTGTTGTCGATTTCGATAATTCCAAATGTGTTGGCAGCTTCTTCGATGGGTTTGGGAATTGCAGACACCGTTGCCACAGCACCGACATTGCGATGAAAATCAAGCATTTGTGAGATATCCATTTTGTAAATATGGTCGGCGCCGAATACTGCAACATAATCCGGATTCTCATCTTCGATCAGATTGATGTTCTGAAAGACGGCATCGGCCGTACCCCGATACCATACTTTGCCGGTGCGCATCTGCGCGGGTACGGCATCGATATACTGCCCCAGCATGCGATTAAGATTCCAGCCGGTGGCCAGATGCTTGATGAGCGAGTCTGCTTTGAACTGAGTCAGCACCTTAATTTTAAAAATGCCCGAATTGATAAAGTTGTTCAGCACAAAATCTATGATACGGTATTTGCCGCCGAAATTGACCGCAGGCTTTGCGCGTTCACTGGTCAGCGGATATAAACGTGAGCCCTCCCCCCCGGCCATGATCATCCCCAGAACATTCGGATAGCCTATTGCTGATAAAAAAGAGTTCATGCGCACCTGAGACTTTTTGAAAGGAGCGAATTCATCGGGAGCAGCGCAGTGAGCTGTAGATCAGTCACCCTGCCAATGCTGCGTGTGCTCGATCGAAAAAAACGCCAGTAAAATACACATTACATACTCTGATTCAAAATTTTTCTCAGCAAGGTGCTTGCCGCCTCATGCGCCATATCTTCTATTGACAAAAAAATTGCCACAATGGATATTTTAGGGCATGATTTCCGCAATTCAACCACTGTTGCTTGTCGTGTGCGTTGCTGCCGCGCTTCGGGGCGACACCGGTACAACCATTTCCGACTCCGGCACACCTGCTCAAGCCAGCGGCATCACCCTTGCCGCAACGGCAGACCAAACCAGTGGCAGTGCCCGGGCCGATACTACCAAAATAAAAATCTATGTCGTGCCAATCCAGGGAACTATTGAGCCGGGAATGGCTGCGTTTCTGGGGCGTGCATTTCGTGACATCAATCCAACCGACAATACGCTGATTATTATTGAGATGGATTCGTTCGGCGGCAGGGTTGACGCAGCCTTTCAAATGGTCGACACATTGCTTAATGCGACCGGCAATCTGGTTGCCTATGTTAAAACAAAAGCCATATCCGCCGGAGCGATGATTGCCCTTGCCTGCGACAACCTGGTGATGAGAACCGGAACGACCCTTGGAGATTGCGAGCCGATCATCCAGACTCAAGAGGGACCGCAAAGTGTTGGGGAGAAAATCCAGTCTCCCTTGCGCGCCAAATTCAGAACCATGGCCCGGCAAAACGGCTATCCTATCGCCTTGTCGGAAGCGATGGTCAGCAAGGACCACGTCGTCTATCGTATAACAACAGAAGATACGGTACTCTACCTGGACTCACTCACCTATGCGGAGTTGCCCGAGCAGAAAAAAAATGAAGTTATCTCCCGCAAAACAATTGTTGCACGCGGCAAGCTGCTCACCATGGACGATGTCGAGGCGCATCGCTTCGGCTTCTCAAGCATGTCGGTGGAATCGATACCCGACATGCTTGAGAAAATGGATATCACCGACTACGAGCTGGTGCGCATCGAAGAAAACTGGTCGGAAAACTTTGTACGCTACCTGAGCAAAATAGCCCCGCTGCTTATGCTGGTCGGCATGGCCGCGCTCTATCTCGAAATTCGCACACCCGGATTTGGTGTTCCCGGCATTATCGGCATCATCAGCCTTTCGTTGGTGTTCTTCGGTCAACACGCAGTCGGACTGGCTGATTATTCGGAACTGCTGCTTATTGTACTGGGCATTGTGCTCCTGGCAATGGAGGTGTTTGTTATCCCCGGCTTTGGCATTGCGGGCATTGCCGGACTGGCATGTATCGCCATAGGCATGATCCTGTCGCTGCAGGATTTTGTCATCCCCCGCCCCGACATGCCCTGGCAGGCGGAGCTTTTGCTTAAAAATACCGCGCTGGTGTTTGCCAGCCTTATCGGCTCGTTCCTTCTGGTATTTCTAGTCTTGCGTTATGCCTTTCCCCGAGTTTCCAAATTTGTTTCCGGCCCCTATCTCGAAGCGACATTATCCCAGGCTCACGCCGATTCTCAATCGTCGGCTGGGGTGGCAATCGGAGATTCGGGCACGGTAAAAACAGCTCTGCGTCCTTGCGGCAAGGTGAAAATCGGTAAAAAAGTCGTCGACGCCGTTGCAGAAGGCGATTTCATCGAAACCGACACCGAAGTCACAGTCATTCAGGCAACCCGCAATAAAATCGTCGTATCCAGAAAGGCGCGCGAGTGAACACGCAGCTTATCGTAGCGATAGTCATGCAGCTACTCGGGGTGATAGTTATTATCGCCGAATTCATTTTGCCTTCCGCCGGTTTGTTGACCGTTGCCGCCCTGGGGCTGTTCGGCTATTCACTCTACATCGCATTTGCAAAGATTTCCACCTCAACCGGATTCATCTTTGCCGCACTTGACGTTATTCTAATTCCGGTTTCGGTGTTGATTGGTCTCAAAATCCTGGCAAAATCCAACGTAACCCATAAAACAAGCCTGCAGGGAACGGCGTCTCAATCGGACAATTTCAAAGCATACCTCGGCAAGGAAGGTGTTGTACTCTCCGATCTGCGTCCCTCCGGAATGGCAACAATCGAAGGCAAGCGAGTTGATGTTGTGACACACGGGGAGTATATTGAAGAGCATTCACCGGTAATTGTCACTGAAATTGCCGGCAATCAAATAGTGGTTGAACTCAAGGAGAGCTAACCCCGGAAAATCAACGAAAGGTTATCACTTATGCCTCCAATGTTAATGGTCATACTTATCGGGATTTTAGGTGTTGCGGTTCTGGTGCTGCTGTTCATTGTCGGCTCATCGGTGTCGCTGTGGATCCAGGCCCTGATCTCCAACGCGCATGTCGGTTTGCTCAACATTGTCTTTATGCGTCTGCGTAAAGTTCCGCCGAAATTGATTGTCGAATCCAAGATCATGGCGGTCAAGGCAGGTTTGATGCTATCAACCGACGCACTCGAATCACACTACCTGGCCGGCGGTAATGTGCTGCGCGTTGTGCAGGCGCTGATCGCCGCCGACAAAGCCAATATCGAACTGACCTTTGATCGATGCGTAGCCATCGACCTGGCCGGACGCAATGTGCTGGAAGCGGTGCAGATGAGTGTCAATCCCAAAGTTATCGAGACGCCACTCGTCGCTGCCGTCGCCAAAGACGGCATACAACTTAAAGCCATATCGCGCGTAACCGTGCGCGCCAACATCGATCGTCTGGTTGGCGGCGCGGGCGAAGACACGATCCTGGCGCGCGTGGGCGAAGGCATCGTAACCACAATCGGCTCGGCGGTAACGCACAAAGAGGTGCTCGAAAACCCCGACTCGATATCGAAAGTTGTGCTTAAGAAAGGCCTGGATGCGGGCACCGCGTTCGAGATTCTCTCAATCGACATAGCAGATGTTGACGTCGGCAAAAACATCGGCGCCGAACTCGAAACCGACCGCGCCGAGGCCGACAAAAAGATTGCCCAGGCCAAGGCGGAAGAGCGTCGCGCCATGGCCATTGCCGCCGAGCAGGAGATGATTGCCCGCGTTCAGGAAATGCGCGCCAAAGTCGTACAGGCCGAGGCCGAAGTGCCGCTGGCCATGGCAGAAGCATTTCGCAACGGTCAGTTGGGCGTCATGGACTACTACCGTATGCAAAATGTCAACGCCGATACGCAAATGCGCAATACCATCGGCGGTAAGCCGGACCAACAGAAAGACGAGAATAATTCCTGATGGATTTTGATTCTCTTAAAACGGTCATATGGCTCGTGCTGCTTGTGGCATGGGCCATATCTTCGGCCGTACGCAATAATGCCAAGCAAAAGAAGCTGCAGGAGAAAAAGCAGCAAAACACCCGGCCTCAGGAGCACGCCGGAGGGCAGCGGCAGCAGATGCGGACCAATCCGCAGGAACGACAATCGTCTTCCGCACCGAAGCGACTGGAAAAAACTCCAGCCCACAACAGAGAAAACAAGGCAAAAAATCCACTGGAGTCACTTTTCGAATCGCTTGGTGAGGCAATTCGGCAGGATTTGCCCGGTACACCCGTCGAGCCGATTGACGTTCTCAAAAAAAAGAAAGAGCATGAAGCGGCGCGCCGGGATAAAATGCGGGAACGCGCCAGAAGAAAAGTTGAACACGTATATCTGGACGAGCTTCCGCCGCCGCCCCCGCCCAAGAAACAATCTCCGACCTCACAGCCGCGCAATCGCGCAGAAACCTCAGGACTGTACCTGGGCGGCATCTCAGCAGACGCGTCAATCGACCAGCTCCAAAGGGCGATAATCTGGTCGGAGATACTGGACAAACCGGTCAGCATGCGGCAATCTGAACGGTGACGTGCGATGCGGGCTTGCATCGTGATTGCTGGATTTGCTTTTCAATCTATTTCACAATCGGCTTCTTCACCAGCGTGAAGCAGCCGTATTTTATGTCAGGAGCAAAATTATGAAAAAGGTAGGAATTATCGGCTGGCGCGGTATGGTGGGATCCGTGCTGATGCAGCGAATGGAAACCGAACTCGACATGAAGAGCTTCGAAGGAATCTATTTCTCGACCTCACAGGCAGGACAGCAAGGCCCCGACGGCCGGCCACTCAATGATGCGTTTGACGTCAAGCGACTTGCGCTATGCGATATCATTGTTACTTGTCAGGGCGGAAGCTATACAAAGAAAATGTACTCGCAGTTGCGCAACAGCGGCTGGGACGGCTACTGGATCGATGCAGCATCTGCTTTGCGTATGGAAGCGGACAGCATCATCGCTCTGGACCCGGTCAACATGGACGTCATTAAATCCGGTCTGGCAAACGGGGTGAAAACCTTCGCCGGGGGCAATTGCACCGTCAGCCTCATGTTGATGGCAATTGACGGGCTTTTCAAGCACGACCTGATTGAATGGATTTCGTCAATGACCTATCAAGCAGCCTCGGGAGCCGGCGCTAAAAACATGATTGAACTGGTTGCCCAGATGGCCAAGCTTGGAGCCCTTGCCCTGCCGATGCTGGATAATCCTTCGGCATCCGCGCTCGATCTTGACAACATAATAACCGACGCGCTGCGCAACGGCCAACTGCCCACCGAACAGTTCGGTGTGCCGCTTGCCGCCAGCCTGATCCCGTGGATCGACAGTCCTGTGGAAAACGGTCAGAGCCGGGAAGAATGGAAGGGCATGGCGGAGACCAATAAAATCCTCGGACTGCAGCACCCGGTGCCGGTTGACGGCGCGTGCGTGCGAATCGGGGCCATGCGGTGCCACAGCCAGGGCCTGACCATCAAATTGAAAAGAGATGTTGCACTCGACGAGGTAGCATCCATGATAGCCGGAGCCAACGAGTGGGTCAAAGTAGTGCCCAACGAAAAGCCGCAAACTATCGCGGAGTTGAGTCCTGCCGCAATTTCCGGCGAATTGACCGTTGCGATCGGACGTATTCGTAAAATGAACATCGGACCGCAGTATCTCACCGCCTTCACCGTCGGCGACCAGCTTCTCTGGGGCGCAGCCGAACCGATCTGGCGTATGCTACGCATCATCTTCGAGCATCAGGCTTAATGATACGCGGCTGATAGTGCTGCCAACGGCCGCGTTCCCGCTTCCGAATATAGTGAAGGATGCCAATTTCAGGCCAAAATAGCATTGAGTTCATCGACAGAATAATTATATTTCAAGCAACTGTTTTACGCTATTTTTCCAACCGGGAGACAAAAATGAGCGGCATATTGCGCGTCCTGCCGACGGCACTTCTCTCTTTGTATTTCATTTCATGCACTGACAAAACAATCCATCCCACACAGGTAATTGCGGATGGAACCGACTGGGCGTCAATTGCAAATACCGTCACCAAATCGCTCTACTACATCGGATATCTCACCGACTCAAATGCGTACGAGGGAGAGCAGGCAATTCTGGTTGGAACCGGGTTTGCCGTTTCCCGCAACCGCATAATCACCAATGCCCACGTTGTCTCTGCGCTGTGGGAGAATACCGAATTTGAAGATCCGGTGGCGCTTAAGGCCGGAATGACGGCGAAAACGCGCGGGGCAATTCGCCTTGAACAATATAAAATTAGTCCGGCATACACCGGAAGTTTTACTTCGGCAGACATTGGGGTTTTGCTGGTAAACGATACCCTGAGCGACACATTGACAATTGCAGATTCAGCCGGAATGGAGCAGATAGGACCCGGACAGAAAGTTGCAACCATGGGCTTTCCGGGCGAAACCATGATCTGGTCGCTGAGCACGCCAAATCCAACGTTCACCAACGGATCAATATCAGCGGTGCTTCCACTTGACAAGCCAGACTCTGCCACGCCGTTCAGCTTCTTTTTTCAGCATAACCTCGACCTGACCGGTGGAACGAGCGGCAGTCCTATATTCAATACCGATGGACACGTCATTGCCGTCAACAACAGCGGATACCCCGGCACAGCTATCGGGTACGGAATCTCTGCATCCTATGTGGGCCATCTCACATCGACAACCAGCTTCGATTCATTAAGCAAGCATACACAAGTCCAGGGATTAACTTTTGCACCCGGCTCTCCTTATTCCTCGCCACGCATAAGCGACATCTCACTTAACAATCTCGCGCTCGATCAGCTCAAGGGTTTATGTGGTTATAATTATTCTATTGTTACCGAAAATGATTCACTGCGCATTTACCGGTTTACTGATTACACCTCGTATATGGCATATGCTTTCTATGAAAAAGCAGCCTGGTTTGAGGACTACCAACGGGATCGCTGCGCGCTCTTTCTCATTACCGACGTACCACAACAGTCAACGATCAACGCTTTTACTCATCAATCTTATGAAGACATACTGGTCGGCGTATCAAAAACCAATATCCAGCTCCATTTCGGTCTTTGCCGGACAAAGCGGGTAGAGGACAATCTGCTCTTGTATGAATATCGATCGGACACTTTGCTGAGCTACTATAACCGGGGTATTTCACTCATTTTCATTGAGGATGATGAATACGCAAGTGCAATTGCGCTTTACGATCCATCAGCAGACGAAACACCATATGCTACCGACAGTATCGGCGCCTACATCACGCGCTATCGCAGTGCTGCTCCCGCGCTGGCGCCCCTTGGAGATACCACGATTATAGACAGACATCTCAACGATTCTATCATGTCAACACGTCCATTCAAAGAAGGCAAACTGGAAGGAACCCTCAGAGAGTATGATGAAAACGGGATATTGCTATTCGAGGGCATATTTTCCAAAGGACAAAAAAACGGCAGTTTTAAATATTATGACTCCCTGCAAATACTTGTTGCCGAGTATTCGTACGTACGTGATACGCTGCACGGTGATGCGAAATTTTATACCCGCAAGGATACGCTCGACAGCCTGATACGCTATGCCGGCGGAAATCGCAACGGCAAATCGATGTATTATTTCAGCGATGGTTCGGTGAGCAAATCCATAACCTACCAGGCCGGGAAGCTCCATGATACAACCCTGACTTATCATTCAAACGGCAACCTGAAAACCTTCGAGCTTTACAAAGACGGCGAGCGTCACGGCGACTACAAAGAATATTTTGAGAACGGAAAAATCCATATTGATGCTGCATACCAGAATGATGAATTGCACGGGGTGAAAAAGGAATACTATCGCGAGGATTCATTGACTAGCAACATACTCAATTACGAACAGCCCTACAAAAATGGCAAATGGGACGGCGTATACAAAAAATACCGCAGAGACGGTACACTGCAGGAAGAAACGCCCTATAAGCAAAACGCCAGACACGGAGTCAGAAAAATTTACCAGAACGACGGCCGGACAATCGTGCTCGAAATACCATATATCAACAATAAAGTTCATGGAACCAAAATCACCTATTACCCTGACGGCGTTACGCATCAAATCGATGAAATCTACAATTACGGTGTCAAGCTGAAAACAATCACCTACAATCCGGACGGCTCACTCGCCTCGGAAGTAGTTCATCAGGGATAGCCGGGGGCACTAAAAAAGGCCGTTTGAAAAACAAACGGCCCGCTTCTCATGCTGCACTTCAATATGCTTTCGCCTATTCAAGTTTGAGAAAATTTTTCAGCTTGCGAATTACCAGTAGTCCTTCGGCGCCGGAAACCGATTGCTGCATACCGAATTCGCCATTGATTTGCGCATCCATGATGCCGCGGTCCGCAGCGGTACAGATTGCGTTGTAGGAGGGGTGAGAGGGGTTGACATCCGGGAAGCGGCTTTGCTCTTCGCCGATATGCTTGGTTGCAATCGACTCGTCACCGGTTATGGCGATGATTGCGTCCTCGACCATCATGGCGTACTCGCCGCGATTGACCAGCTCATCGGGATGAAACGTATGGTCGGGATAGGGCTCCAGGCCGCGAATGTTGAGATCTACGATATCCATGACGAAATTTTTGGCCCAGTGACCTTCCATATCGGTGATCTCCGGCATTTTGGTCATTTGATCGACCTCCATTTTGCGGGGGTCCTCCGGGGCTTGGAAATCGACATCATACTTTTTCGGACGTTTCTTCTGAACCAGCTTGTCTATCTTGAGCTCGGAGATAAAAAGCGCGGCGATGTCGGCGCGTGATATCTCTTCAACCAGCGCAATCTTTTTGCCAATTTCGGTACCCGGTGCGGCGCGTTCGATATCATTGATGAGTTTGAACTCCTTGTCGGCCTGTGAGGTAAATCCTTTGTCGATTTCCAGCACCTTGCTGAAATCGGATTTGGCTTCGGAAAACATCAATGCTTTTTTATAACAATAGCCGCGGCGATAGTAGGCTTCCGCGCTTTGGGGATCGAGATCAATAGCTTTGCCATACTCACGTTCGACGTCTTTTATCCACTTTTTCGCAGGCTTGCGACCTTCATTTTGCATGGTGATGACAAGGCCCCGGGCGATATAGACTTCCGCTGCTTTGGGACTGAGATCTTTTGCCTTGTTCATCAGCTTGTGCGCCTGTTTGAAGCCGTCTTCCATTGCTTCGTTGTCGGGAGCATCCTGCGCCTTTTTAGCGGTTGTCAACGCAAGTCCGGCGACAGCCGGACCAAATTTCGGATCAAGTGACTGGGCCAGCTTGAACTCTTCTTCGGCCTTGGCAATCTCGCCCTGATCCCAGTATTTCATGCCCTGCTTGTAATGCACTTCCGGCGTGTCCATTTTTCCGCCGGCCTTGCGTGCTTTGGTGCAACCCGTCATGGCACCCATCATTGCCGCAAGGGATACGATGAGCGTCACGTGTAAAAGAGATTTTCCTTTCATTACCATTTCCTCCTGTAATTTGTTGAATTTAAAAGCTTAATCAACCACAAAAATGACACGGCACTCTGAGAGAAATTTCAGATTTTCGGCAGCGCTGCGAACTTCGGCAGCGTCTTTATTCGACAGAACGACATCGGTGCTATTTGCGCCGGATGCTTTGACCGCCGTCACTTTTCCGGGACTATCGCCTACCCGGCCCAGCTTTGACGCTTTAAGTACATTTTTGGCGTAGCCAACGATGCCGTATTTCACGGCCCATTCACGCGAGACATAGGCGCTTCCGTATATTTCTTTGCCGGATTCATCCAGCACTTTTGGGCTGAGAGCCGGCTTCACGTTCAATCCTTTACAATCGATTATCAGGCCCGTAAAAACCATCTTCTTTTTGGCGCCCTTGCCGTCCCACTGCGAAACGGACGGTTTATCGCCAATATTGTCTCCATAGACTTTTGCGCCAAGTCCGCCGACACCGTCAAGGGGGATCTTCATAGTAATCTCGACGGTCCCGTCACTCATGTATTTGGTGCGACCCTCTTTTTCGAATCCCTGAATGAATCCGCTAACCGAGGTGGAAACAACGTCATTTTTGGTCATGAAATTTTCTATGGTAGTAGACGAGTTCAAATACATTCCCTTGACCGTTTCCAGCGCATTGCGCAGGGCAACTATTTTTGCGGCGCGCTCGGCGCCGGGACGCTGAGCCGATTCCGGCAGGTTTGGATTCGGTGCGCCGATTCCGGTCGCGACAATGTAGCGCTCGGACCAGTCGACCTCACCTTTACCGTCATCGCCGGAGACCACTGGCTGAATCTGGGCCAAGACAAGAGACGCAGCAGTCAGGCACATAGCCGACACTTTGCAAAGATGCTGCATAGAACCTCCTCGAAAAATTGTTATGAGAAGCACATATATTCTTGAAATGTCAATTGCGTTTGAGTAAGCCCGACGTAGTAAATATAAAATGGTTTCAACCAGGTATCTGTGATTTCAGTCACAGGAGCGCAATTAATTTTTTTTTCTGGCAATGCAAAACAGAAAGCCGACATAGCGAAAGCCTTCAAGCCTATAAAAAACATCGATTTCACGATGAAAAGCAAGTTTAACTTTCGGATCGGCAAAAAAGCCCTTGTTATCTTCCAGCCTTTTTGCCATGTGGGCATAGTAATTGTCCCATCCGCTCTGCGGAACCAGGCTGAGAAATTGAATCGAAAAGCCGGCATCGTCAATCAGCTTGCGATAGCTTTCTTCCGATTCATAATGATAGGCATCGTCGTCAAACACCTTTTTAACTTCGTGCGGCGCCGTGCTGGAAAGAAATATCAAATCCGAAAAAGCCAGCCTGCCACGCGACTCGAGCCATTCAGCCGCTTTCGCCAACCCATCTTTGCGTGATATACTCGAGAGCACTCCTCCTTCCGCCAGAATGAGCTCAAACGATGCACCGCCGAATGCGACCGCATTTGCATCCTTGTGCATGAACGTGATGAGATGACTCACGCCGCGCTCAACTGAAAGCTTTTTTGCAAAATCGATGTTATCTGCGGATTCATCAATTGCCGTCACCTTGCAGCGAAACTCACTCGCAATAGTACAACTCCCGTCACCATAGCCGCATCCAATGTCAAGTACCGTGCTGGCCGGATTGATGCCGGCGAAACGTCCCGCCGCCAGAGTAAATTCTCTGCCCGCCGGTGAAGTATAATATGATTGGATGTCTGTGACCATAGAAATGTAAGTATACTATGGTTAAGTGATTGATTCAACAGCCGAATCAGCGCACTTTAAAAAATATGATCAATCCGACAACCAGCAAAATAACCGATATGATATGAAAGCGCCAGGTGATTTTAGATTTGATATAAAATTCATTTTGCCGGTAAAACGGATTATCGCGCATACCGAACTGAAAGTGATGATGGATGGGCGCGCAGCGAAAGATGCGCCTCTTCCTCAGCTTGAACCAGAATATCTGCAGGATGTCTGAGATGAATTCCATCATGAAAATGAATCCCACAATCGGCAGATAGAACTCCGCTTTGACGAATACAAACATGATGGCGGTCATGCCCCCCAGGCCGACCGATCCGGAATCTCCCATGATAATTTTCGACGGCGGTGAATTGTACCACAAAAAGGCCAGCAGCACGCCAATCGCCGACCCAATCAGCGGCAGAATCTCTTCCACGCCGGGGATGTGGGGAATGAGCAGATACGCACTCCAGGCTTCGTTGTGGGAAATGTAGGAGACGATCGCCACAAAGCTCAGTGAGGTGATCAGCGGCACCGAAGCCAGCGTATCAAACCCGTCGGTAAAATTGACCCCGTTGGCCAGCACCGCAATTGTCAATGCCATAAACGGAATGAAAATGAAGGCGGGCAGGTAGGGAAATATCTTCTCAACGCTGAGAAACGGAATAGTAATATGACCGCTGATATTCGGAATGTATTTATAGGCGGCAACGGCAACCGCCAGGGAAATCAGGATATACAAGGTCAACCTCAAGCTCGCCGAGATGCCGTCGGACTTGTATTGATAATCCTGTTTTGAAATCAATCCTTTATTCAACCGCCGTTTGTTGACCACCTTGGCAATATCGTCGGTTGCACCGATGACGCTGAAAAAAGTGTAAATGACCAGTGCGGATATCACGTAGGAATTAAACCGCGCAAAGACCAGGCTCATCAGCACAATAATCACCAGAAACAACAGGCCCGCCGGCATGACCGGCTGATGCTTATCTTTTTCATTTTCCAGCTCGGAGCTGAAATTGAAGCTTTTCAAAAAAGAGATATAAGGCGGAAAAAATGCAATCGCCAGCACAAACGACACTAATGTCGCGATGCCCGTACTGAACAGGCGGCTGTAAAAAAGATAGACACCTGTTTGCCGGTACAGAAATTCAATCAGCATGCGGATCTATTTTCTGAATGGATGAAATACAGCTAATAAAACGTTTAATTAAAAATATTATTTGAAGACCGGCAAAGTCACCCCACGCGGGCTGATTTCGGCGATCCTTAAAAAATTGAGCGATATTTACCTGTTGGCGTTTCTTATAAGCATAAGCCACGCTATCTTAATCGAAAGGATATGCCATGCAAGCACCCGGCAAACTATTGAGAACAGGACTGTGCGTATTCGCCGGCATTTCGGCAGGCTTTAGCGAAATGACCACCGGGCTGGATGCAAATATCGGCTTTTTTTTGCTGCCGAAAGAAATTCAGGGATTCGTTAGCAAAGGCTTTTCAGAAGTCGGCCGGGGCAATGTGTACGTCAGCGAGGATGCTGCCAGTTCGGGCTATTCCCAAACCACCTATCGCTATCGACACGAATTCGGCCTGCGCATGAAACCGAATATCGGCTTTTCGATTTCACCGACCTTTTATTTTGATAATGGAGTGGGTTTTGGTTTCGAGGGTTCGGGCGGTTTTTCGATAGATGAAGTTGATGCAACACACACGATTTCCGACTCACTTGGCCGGGATTCCTATTCACCGATCCCGCACGCGTATCGTCGAAAACAGACAACAACCAACGATCAGGTATACGCAAAATATCGCTACCTCGGCCTGACGCTTACATATCGCCGTCCGTTTGTAAAAAAAACGCAGCTGCAGTTCAGCCTCAATATCGGACAGGGAAGCTATTTATCACTCTTCCGGATAGAGGAAGCCGGCGGCAGTATTAGTTACCATCAGTCAAACGGACATGTTGTCTCGACCGGGACATACCCCGCTACATTTTACACCTTCGGCATTCGTTATCTTTCATTCGCAATCAAGCCGGGCGTGCACCTGGTCAAACCATTGACGCGCCAGCTCAGCCTGCGCGGCGGGCTGTCGGTACCGGTTTCCTATGTCGACAAAGGTTACAAATGGAGTGAGGACGGGGGGACGAACGAAAGTATCGTGTTCTATCCTGCAAACAGATTCGTCGCCGGCAACCTGATACTATCCCTTGGAATCGTGTTTCACTTCATTGGCGGAAGGTCGTAAGTATGCAATCAAGAAAAGCATTTGCGTTGTGCATAATCGTTTTCGGCATATTTTCAATTGGTTTTCGGGTATCGAATTCCTCAATAGAAGAGGCTGTTAATATGTATCTGTATGATTCGCTCTTTTTCGTATCTGATGCGGTTAACGGTATCCACGTATATTCGGTTGCCGATCCGGCAAACCCCCGGCATGCACTAACCATTCCAATTTTGAATAACAGCGGAGTTGCGGTACGCAACAATGTCATTTACGCCAATTCGGGACAATCACTCGTGGCATTAAAATTACACGACGATACTTTATACGATGTTGTTGCGACTCTTCATAGCGCTTACCAGTATGGCGCGGATGACTTCTTCTACGACGGCGCACAGGTAAACGGGTGGGGGTGTCTTGGATGTGAAGATGCTTCACCGATAAGCTCATCGGACGCCGGTGCCGCTCAGTCAACGGGGGTTGGGGGTTCCTATGCGATTTTTTCGGTGATTGACACGTTTCTCTACTACATCGACGGCCAAAACATCATCACCTTAACGATCGCTGATGCCGAAAATCCCTATGAGCTGTCGCAAACCTACATCAATTGGGATATCGAAACGCTCTTTCCAACACGGGAGTATCTATTTATCGGCGCGCAAACCGGCATGTATATTCTTGACAGAGGCAATCCATCGGCGCCGTCGGTGATTGGGACCTTCTCGCATGCCAGGGCCTGCGATCCGGTTGTCGTGCAGGATTCCATCGCCTATGTCACCTTGCGCACCGGAACCCGGTGCGGCGGAACACAGAACGAATTGCTTTTCGTCGACATTGCCAACCCGGAGAATCCCACATTGATAAAGCAGCTTAACATTACCACCCCGTATGGATTAACCGTAAGGGATTCGCTGCTGTATGTCGGCAACGGGCAGAGCGGGTTTACCTTGTACAATGTGGCACAACCCTCGGCCCCACGTCAAGTGCAAAAATGGAGCACAATTCCAACAAAGGATTTCATCTGGTACGGCGATACTTTATTTATCATGGGATTTACCGACTTTCGGATATACGCAGTGAGTGAACCGAGTGTCCCGCTGCTGGTATCCACAATCGAATAATGAACGTATGACACAAACGCAAACCAGGGAACTTTACGAGACGTATGGTTTTGTCATATACGGCAGATGTCTGCGTATACTCGGCTCGCCACAGGACGCACAGGACGCCGTCCAGATTGTATTCATGAAACTGATTCAAAACTATGACTCGATTCGCAACAAGCAACGCATCGTTCCCTGGATTTATACCGCGGCCAAGCATCACTGCTTCAACCTGCTGCGCAAGCGACGGAAGTTCATCGACAACGACCAATATGTAGAGCTTCCTTCGCCGGAACGCTTCGAGCAGGAGGTCGATAACCGCATGCTGATCGATATTATCATGCGACATCACTCGCCAAAGGTGCAGGAAGCGGTGTATTACACCTATGTCGAAAGGCTGAATCAAAACGAGATTCAGCGGGTCTGCGGTCAATCTCCAGCGACCGTTCGCAGAAACCTGAAAACATTCAAAGAAAGCCTTCCTCACATCAGAAAAAGGCTTGGCATCGCATGAACGAAAAGCATCTCAACACACTTGAACTAACCGAATACGTCACCGGCGACTGCCAAGACGTCACTGCGAAGCGCATCGAAGGGCAACTCGAAACCGATACACGGGCACGAGCATTTGTCGAGCACTTGAAGGCGCAACGAAGGCAATTCCTTGCCGCAATGCCATTTGACGCCGAGGCCCGGCCTGCTCCTCAATCCAAGCTGCTCCGATTTCCCGCCCGCACGTGGTATGCCATTGCCGCCTCGCTGATTATTTTCATCCTTGCAGGATGGCGACTCACCGTTTACGAGCACCGGCACGATACCAGAATCAAGGGAGACGAATCGATTACTATTTACGTGCAGGACGAAGACGGCGCGGTCACCGAACGCACATCGCATGTATATCGGCCCGGTGAAAGAATACAACTGACCTACTCCTGCGGCAGGTTCGACTATTTCATTTTGCTCGGCCTGGACGAATCCGGAACTGTCTCACGCTACTATCCACCATCGGGCGCATCTTCCGTTCAACTCGAAAAAGGCAGTGACATTCCGCTGCCCAACAGTATACTACTGGATTCCTATCTTGGCAAAGAGCTGTTTCTGGGAATATTTTCAAAGCATCCGCTTGCCGTCAATAAAATTATGAGCACCGTCAAGCAATCTTTTGAGCAAGGCGCCTCCCTGGATGAGTTCAGGCTCAAGACGGGAAGGGATGTCAGAATTCGAACGATACTGATCACCAAAACCGCGAAGTAAGGGATGAGCAGCTTTAAAACCGGAGTGCTGATCTTGGCGCTGTCGACCGGCATATGTGCCAAGCGTTATGCCGTGCTTGCCGGGAATGCGTATGGCGGACGTCAACACGCAATGCTGAAATACGTGCGCAACGACCTTGATGAATTCCAGGCTATCCTGACCGAGTTCTGCGGCTTTACGTCGGATGACATACTCACCCTGTACAACAAATCCCCGCAAGACTTGGCCACAACACTGCAACAGCTCGCAGCGCGACTGAGCACCGCCGAAAAGGACGACCTGTTTCTTTTCTACTACTCCGGCCACGCCGACAAGCAGCGACTGATGATGGGCGAGCAGGACTTCAAACTGGCGACATTGCGCACCATGCTGGAATCATCCCCCGCCCGAATTCGCATTGCCATACTTGACGCTTGCCAGAGCGGCAGCGTTACGCGCATCAAGGGCGGACGACTCGCCGAACCGTTCCTTTTCAAAGAGGATGAGAAAATTCAGGGACAGGTAATTCTTTATTCCAGCTCAGAAACCGAAAATTCGCAGGAATCCGACGCCTATAAAAATTCGATATTTACATTCCACTTTCTCAATGCATTGCGCGGGTGCGGCGATCTTTCGGGCGACGGACGCATAACACTGGGCGAGGCCTATCAATACTCCTACAACAACACCATCGTCAGCACGGTTCGGTCATCAGGCGGAACGCAGCATCCCGGTTACGAATTCAAAATTCAGGGCGAGGGCGACATCATACTTGCCGACGTAAACAAACATACGCAAGGTTTGTTTATTCCCTATGAGGTTTCGGGCTTACTCACAATTTTTGATGAGCAGAATAGAATTGTCGCCGACTTTGCCAAAGAAGCCAATTCCGCCTACACTATCGCCCTGACGCCGGGAGAATACCGCATTGTCACTACACGTGACAATACCAAAAAATCTGCCACCGTGCGCATCGCAAAAAAGCGCATCAGCCTGCTCAAAACCAATGAATTCGTTGCCGTGGCCCCGGTAGCACCGGGCGCCGCAAAAGGAGCAGACATTCGGCGATATGCACATCGCCTCGGGGTGCGTGGAGGAGTTGATTTCTACGATTTTTCCACACACACCTCACTACTCAATCAACGCTTTGCCGGTTTTGCGCTCATTAAGAGTGCGCCCGTCTTTACCATGCCCGCAAGCTGGCCCCTGCTCAGCTTGCGTCACGAAATCGCCTTGCAACACGGCATGTACGTGCATGTTGCGGGAAGCATTACCTGGCATGCGCGCAGCCACGCCTCTGCGGGAAGCTATCTCGCCATCGGCGACAGCACCGAATATGCAACCAGCCTGGCGCTTGACGAACGATATTTGTTCGGCATCGTCGAGTCCGGTCCCGGCATCCGCATCTCCCGCGGGCTCTTGTCGAATCTGGGATTTTGCGCCGGATTAAAATTGTATCTTGTTAAGGCAACGGTGAGTTCCACGTTCTCCGATTCGCTCTTTAAAATATCGAATCAAAGTGTCCGCAAAGAGGCGGGTCCATTGCTGCTGCCCTACCTGGAAACCTCCTACGAGTTGCCGGCGGCCGGTTTTATGCGTGCCGGGATTGCGATTGAATATCGCTTTCAGGCAGATGCACAACGGCTATTGAATGAATCGAGTGATGAAGCATTTCGATATTATTTTGGCGGCTTTGGCGTAAGTATCTATTCAATGGCGGTGTTTTAATATGAAAATGCAACTCTTAATCTTTCTTGCGGTTTTCAGCAGCGCTTTGTGCCTGTTGAATTGCGCGGACTACAGCTCCGCCCCAAGCCAAACCGGTATCGGTCCGCGCTACCCTAAATCAAACAGCATCATCCCCCTGGCCCATAACAATACCTGGCACTACGCATTTTCGCATTACGATACGAGCGGCGCCGCGCTTGTGCAGAATGAGACAATGTCATCATCGGTAAAAAAAGTATTTGGCATCATATTTCCCGACTCAATCACGAATTTAAGCTCTGGCTATTATCTGGATTCGACCGCCTACGATGCATTCTATTATGCATATGCCTGGCAGGGATACAACGACGGCATGTTGCTGGAGTATCGGGATGAAGGCGTTGCCGTTAACGGGATGTACTACGTTGGCGAGTTTGACGGCGCGCACATCACGCTCTACGCGGCACCGGTTCTCTTCCTTGCCTACCCTCTGACTGATCCTGCCCGCTCAGGCATGGAATGGACTATCCGTACCGACACAGCTCAGGATTCGGCAGCAGCGCCTCACGTTACGCTCGTTGACACGGCAGCTCTGATGTACTTTCCCAACCGTGCCGGACAAAATGGCATGTCGGTCGAATTCCTGTCGTGCTATCTTTATGAAGAGCACATTGCCGATTCCGTCGCGTATCACTACTACCATGAAAAGTACGGCCTGGTTGCCTATCAGAAATATTTCAATAACCGGTTGATTCGCAGTGCACTCCTGCGGGAGTTTGTTCCGGGGCGGTATTAGTGCGGTTTTCTGGCGTGGATCATAATGGGGTCTCTGTTGCTGTCTCTGGTGAAAAAGAGAAATTCGTCGCCCCCCTCTTTTGCGGGAAGCATTTTGCGTACCTCTTCGGGAGCATGCGGAAAATCCCGGCGGGAGATATTTGCTTTTTCAATGTGATGAGCGTGCAGATACGCCCGTACAGCTTTTTTCCGCCAGGGAAGCGATGCAACGATTTCAAATGTACGACCGGGGAAATCCTGCAGCAGCTTATCTCCCGTAGCATAATCGGTTGTCGCGTTTATAAAGGAAAGTCCGTATGCAGCACACACCTTCGATGACAAATGTGCTTTGATGATGGCCGCATCGGGTTCGTAAAGATATTTGCGGCGCATGGTTATATCCCTGCAGCGCGCCGACGGTTCGTACGCACCATCAATTCGATACCGCACCTGCCCGGTTTCATTCAGCAGCACCGATTCGACCGCCACGCGAGAGCCATTTGGCTGTGCGCGGCCGGAAAGCAGCAGCACTTCTTTGCATTTACCATTGACGGAAACGACGAGGCATCGCTGCAAGTGCGCAAGCTGACGCTGCGCCATTACAATATCCAGCGCCGGCGAGGCTTTGATACAGACACGCCTTGCTTTGGCCAGCATAAGCACTTCCATCTGCGTAACATCCGGCTCGCACGCCGTCAATCCCACTTTGCGAGCGGTACCGTTGCGTCGCGATGGATCACCAAATATCCAGTCAAAAGCGTCGTCCGCAACGTTGCGAAGATACGTCACCCCGTCAGCATGCCGGATGTCAATATTATCAACCCGCATCGATTGCACATTTGCCGCGAACAATTTCGCCAAAACCTCGTCTTTCTCGCAATACACGACTCGCTCGAAAGAGCGCGCAAAGGCGAGTGTGTCGATGCCCAACCCACCCGTGATATCGACGACGCTGCCGCCGGCCATAAACCCGGCCTTGAAATGGGCAGTCGCCTCGCGGGAGCATTGCTCGAGAGCAACCGGGGAGTAGAGGAAGTCGGATTTCGAAAGGGCGGGAAGCTTTGCGGCGGCTTTGGTGCGGCAAGCAATCTGCTCTGCTATGGCGGCGATCGGCAGGTGTCTTCGGCGGGCATGCCGCAGCGCAAATTCGTGCGGGTCATCCATGTGATGTGCGTCAAGCAGTGCTCGTGCTTGTGGCGATTGCAGCGCGTCGATGTCGCTCAGCTTCATTGCCGATCCAACCAGCCGAACACATCCTCCAGGATATCTCTGACGCGCGCCACCGGATCGCGTCTGATACGAGTTTCTTCCAATCCAACCATGTAGAAAAGCCCGTCAAGCGCCTTCCCGGTCGTATAGGTTCCCAGCTCGGTCGTCAGCGTTTCGGGTTCCATTGACATATTCATCGCACTCAGCGCAATGGAGGGAATCGCATGGTAATACGAAACCAGCGAGTTATAATTCGTTGCCATGTATTGCCAAAGCTGATTGGCGCCGACAAGATCCAGGGCGCTGTCGACAAACGGGCTGTATACATCCGTCAAGGGGGCATATGTAGTGTCCTTCAAATAGGCGGTCGCAGCCGTGCTGTCGCCCTGCAATATCCCCAGCCCGTCCCGGATGGTAATTCCCGTAATTGCATTTTTGAATATGGATACCGACCGAGGCGCCGCCTCTTCGGCGGCACGGTTGACGGCAAAAACCAGGGTATCGCGCATGTCGTTAAATACCGTAAAGTCAAACAATGTCATGCCCGCTTTTATAATTGGACTCAGCGAGGAGACTTTGTTTTCCAGATTTTCGGCAAACTGCAGTGCATTGCCGACATCCTCCGGCAGCAGGATTTTAATTGCATCATTCAAATAGTATCCGCCAACACGCGCTACATTTGATTTGGCCGTATCAATACCCACCTCCAGCGCCGCTTTCAATCCCGCGACAACCTCTGCCTCCGACAGCGCAGCATTTGGGCCGGTGGAGTTATCGAAAATATCGGAGAAATCGCATACGCACAGCATGAGCAAAAGCGCTGCCGCCGTGATATTGAAGATTCGAAGCTTTGCATGTCGCATATTGTTTCTCCAATGTGCTGATGGGCGTGTGGCAAGCGGCCCAACGTAAATATAGACAAGCGGGGTGATGGTGTCAATGTCGACAGGATTGTCGAAATTCATTGACACCGTATCGAAAAAATCTGATAATCCGTCGCTATCGAATAATCTATTCAGATTTAATTCCAAGTTTCTGCCAGCCGGCCATCTCTTTTTTCGCCGGCTGCGTAGCATAGCCGGCCCCTCTGCCCACATCCTGCCACAGGCCACGCCGGTATTGCGTTGCCATTGATAATACAGACTACCGCTGCCGAATGCGTTGACGGAAAATGTGGCACTTTTACCCGCAGCCGCCTTCTCATTGGAAGCCCCGTCCGAAATTGACGGTCCGCCGCTGATCGGCCGATATTGCCAATTTCCAGCAGAAGGGTTTTTGCCGTCATAATTGCCAAACGGCGCATTTTCGATATGGCCGTACATGTGCGACATGTCAACCTCGGTTGCCGTGCCGAACAACACATCACCATTGGGCAGTTCCAGCGGAGCATTGTTGTTCGGACCGACATATCGATTCACCGTGCTGCTCCAGTCTTTCAGCACGGTAGCATTGGGTAACCTGGGTAGGGATGCCGGGGCGCTCAACGGCAAGCCGTATAAGCTCATCGGAACCAATCTCCACCAGTTCATGCCCTGGGTCGGCAATGCGGTCACAAACCGCTACCATCGCCGGCGCGTGGACGACATAAAATCCATCGGCTGCAACTGGATCCGGCTCTCGCACTACCCACACGATCCCGACCTGCTCGATCATTGCGATCGCATCGGCCTGCTCTGCCTGGCAGAAGGACCAACCTGGATGTATGAAGGGAACGCGACCTGGTGGAATAACCTCGAAAAATCATTTCGCCGCATGATTCGCCGCGACCGCAATCACCCGGCCATATTTATGTGGAACGCATGCATCAACCACTCCTCCTGTAATAATCGCCTGAACACCGCCGCGCACGAAGAAGATGCCACAAGACCAACCGGCTCCGGCATTTATGCGGCACATCGGGGACGGGCAATCTTCTCACCCTAATGCGAAGCAGGCGCATATCACATAGTCGCATAGTCGGGACGGGGTCAAAAATTACACTATTCGTATTCACTCGACAAAGGAGCCAATTGCCCCAAAACAGGTAATATGCAATAGCATAAAAATTGACTCCGTCCCAAACTTCCCTATCACGATGAGCATTTGCCAGCGACGATCCCGCCATGATAGAATGTAGACAATCCGCAATCGACACGACCGCGAACAGCCATGAGCATCCGCACCAAATTGCTGATTAATTCAACCGCAACCATAGCTGTGCTGACGGCGATATTTCTGGCGATATCCACTCAGGTCATTCGACGACGCGAGGCTGTGGAAATCGAGCGTTTCCGCCGCGAATCGATGCACAGTGCCAAAGAGATCCTGGTTGAACGTGTCAACACGGCCTACAAAACGCTGTCGATTATTCACCGCAAATCTCTAGACGGTAAACACCTCACCGAGCATCATTCCGCCCACAAGAATTCGATAAAAAATTATGCGCTGAAACTGATCAGCTTTCTCAAATACGATAACGGACACGGCTATATCTGGATCAACGATATGGGCAAGCCGTTTCCAGCCATGATCATGCACCCGATTATGCCCCAGCTCGACGGCGCCATTCTGCATGATTCGCTGTATGGGAAAACCACCAGCGAGCAGGCAAACATATTCGTGCGCTCCGTTGAGTTATGCGAACAGGAGGGCAGCGGATTTATTGAATATACGTGGCCCAGGCCCGGGGGAATGCAGGCCGGTATTGCCTTCCCCAAGATTTCATACGTCACGCTGTTCGAACCGTGGGGATGGGTGCTGGGCAGCGGGAAATATGTGGATGACATCAACAACGAAATTGCTTATCGACAGCAAAGCATTCGTCAGGAGCTGGCAAGACTGATTCGCATCGTAGTGTTTGTTTCACTTCTCTGCGCGGCGCTGGCAAGCGCGGCAACGATTTGGTTTGCCAACCATATCACCAACCCGATCCGTAACCTGGCGGACCTGAGTGAGAGCTTTGCTGCCAGGCCGGATGCTCCACTTCCCGAGCTCAGCGCCACAGCCGGAGATGAGGTGGGAAAGCTCACCCGCTCATTTAGACGGATGGCTTCCAAAGTTGAGGCAATACTCAAAAACCTGACGGTTTCGAATGATCTTCTTTCGGCCAAAAACGACCACTTGTCGCGCGCCATCTCCGAACAGAGGGCGGCGGCGGAAAAGGAACGGCTTCACCGCAAACAGCTCATACAGGCCGACAAAATGACCAGCCTGGGCATACTGGTATCGGGTGTTGCACATGAAATTAACAATCCCAACAACTTGATTATGCTCAACGGTGATTTCCTGAAATCACTTTTCAGAGACATACGTCCCGTTCTGGATGCCTGGGTACAGCAGTATCCTGATTTTCGGATTAACGGACTTCCGTATAGTGACGTCAGGCACGAGCTTGACGGGCTTTTGGGCGGCATTCTGGAAGGATCGGAGCGTATCGAAAAAATCGTGCAGAATCTGAAAGATTTTATCCGCGTTGACACCGGCGAGCTCGATGAGGAAGTCGATCTGAATGCAGTGTTGGACTCGGCGGTATTTATTACCAATAACCTGATTAAGAAAGCCACCCGCAATTTCGGGCTCGAAAAAGCCCCCGATGTTCCGCCGGTCAAGGGTAATCACCAGCAGTTGGAACAGGTCGTCATCAATTTACTGACCAATGCCTGCCAGTCGCTGGAAAATGACTCGGCCGCCTTGTATGCGAGGACGTCATTCGATCGCCTGGGCAATGCTGCCATGGTTGAAGTCGTGGATCAGGGAAAAGGCATACCCGGCAAAGATATGCACCATGTATTCGACCCCTTTTACACAACCAAGCGGGAATCGGGGGGCACCGGTCTGGGCTTGTCAATTTCGTATTCAATTATGCAGGCGCATCACGGTGAGCTGCAATTGACCTCGCAGCCCGGTGCGGGGACACTTGCCCGGATACTGCTTCCGCCGTTATCGTCATAATATTACAATTGTACTATGGCCAAAACCTCTGAAGTCTATCCCGAGCACCGCGTTCTGCTGGTTGATGATGAAGTGCCGTTTCTGCGTACCGCACGCCTGACGTTGCTGGCTGCGGGTATTACCAATATCGAAGTTGAAGCAGACAGCCGCCGCGTACTTGACAAAATATCCCAAGTTCCATACAGCACCATTGCGCTTGATATATCCATGCCACATACCGGTGGTGTTGAGTTGCTGGAGCGCATTCGGCAGCTTTCTCCCGACAGTATCGTCGTGATGATCACCGGTTTTAATGACGTTGAAACGGCGGTTGGCTGCATGCAAAAAGGAGCCTTCGATTATCTGGTCAAGCCGGTCAACAAATATCGCCTGATCACCGCTATACAAAAGGCATTGAGCCACTGCGCGATGCAGCGTGAGAACCAGAACCTCAAAGAGTATCTCCTCGGCCGGCAGTTGAGCCACCCGCACGCATTTGAAAAGATTATCACGCGCAACCAGACGATGCTCAAAATTTTCGAGTATGCCGAGGCGATAGCTCGATCACGATCTCCCGTGCTGATCACCGGTGAGACGGGTACCGGCAAGGAGCTGATTGCACAGGCGGTGCACGCGGTTTCGGCCGTGCAGGGACCATTCGTACCTGTCAATATAGCCGGACTCGATGAGGGGATGTTTTCCGACACATTATTCGGGCATGCCAGAGGGGCGTATACCGGTGCGGACGCCCAACGCGAGGGGTTGCTGGCAAAAGCGTCCGGCGGCACCCTCTTTCTGGATGAAATCGGCGACCTGTCGACAGCGGCACAGCAGAAATTGTTGCGTCTGATTCAGGAGGGAGAGTATTATCCGTTGGGCTCCGATACGACGATGCACTCCACGGCACGCATTATCGTTGCAACCAACCGAAATATTGCCGATCCGTCACGCTTCCGCAGCGATTTGTATTTCCGGCTCAAAATGCATAAAATCGACCTGCCGCCACTACGAAAGAGAAAAGAGGACCTCGAACTGCTTGCCGGGCATTACTTTACCGAAGCGACACAGGAAGCAGGCAAAGCGTCGCTGCGTATGCCGCGGGGCCTGGTGTCGCTGCTGGCGACGTACTCGTTTCCCGGCAATATCCGCGAACTGGAGGGAATACTACGCGATCTGGTTCATTCGCATACGCACGGACCGCTCAGCCTGCAACCTGTTGAGCGGCTCATTCACGAACCAGATTCGCTGCAATTCGATGAAACCAGCAGTCACACCGCCCAAATGATCATTTTCCCTGAGCACCTGCCGACACTGAAGGAGATCGAAAACCAGACATTCTCGGCAGCGCTGCAACGCGCCGGAGGCAACAAGACGATTGCGGCGAACATTTTAGGAATAACACGGCAAACGCTGAGTAACAAGTTGAAGTCTGCGCCGGGCCGGTAGGCATCCAATTATTTGCGCAAGGCAGACTGAACGTTTGCGCAAGTAAATCGTTTCCTCATTTCATCGTCCCGGCAACTTCAGCACTCTGTCAATTTACGCGGTAGAAATTTTTACCTCGCGCAAAAAATCTACCATCTGCTGGAAAGCTTATAATCAACCACTTACCGCAATTGCTCTGTATAGCGTCAAATTTTTTTACACAAAAGCGGCTACTCACATATCTTGCCCTTCCTGCAGTCAACACCTTTGATTTAAACGAATTATGCTCGCCGCAGGCGCTGTGGCACAGCCATTGCGCATATTAATTTCGCATTCGCCGGATAAAAAAAGAGCCAAGCATGAAAAAACCGACAATTATACTCGCCGATGATGAAAAACCGACTCGCGATACGATAGCCATGATTCTCAAATCTAAAAGCTACACAGTATATACAGCAGCACACGGAAAGGAGGTACTTGACCTGATACAACAAATGCGAAACATGCAACATGCAATTGATGTGCTCATCACCGATATTCACATGCCGGTCATGAACGGAACTGATCTCATCGACCATTTAACCATGACGAGTTATGCTCCTGAGATAATTGCAATAACCGGTTTTGGGGAAAAACATCTGGTTGATGAGCTGCGTGTGAATGGCTGCATGCACTTCCTGAGCAAACCAATCACCGCAACGCACTTGCTTTCAACGGTTCAAAAAGCGTTGGGCCTATCTTCGTGTCTGCACAAAATCACATCGTCCAAACCTCAATCGGAGTAACTACCAATGTTATCAAACATCAAGCTCACCGGAAAAATGCTGCTCGGATTTTCTTCACTTATTGTCCTGGCGCTGATACTGGGTATAACCGGATGGTACGGTGTCAGTCAACTGGCTGGAACCTACGCAAAAGCCACGCACGGCAACGCTTGCCTGGAGGCCGTCAACCAGACCGGCAATCAGCGGCGCGAGTTTGCCATGCATGGATTTGCACAACTGGATGGTCAATCTAAAAACGCGGCCGAAATCTGGGAGGAAAAGTATGCCGAAATGATGAGAGAATTGGAAAACCTGAGCAATCTGTCCGGCTTGAAAAATGAGTATCGCCAACGCGCAAACGAGGTCAAGCATTCTTCTGAAAAATACCGGGAAGTATTTCAAGACCAGAAAGCCGCTCAAAAGCTCAAGGACGAAGCATTTGCCAATTGGGGCAAAATCGGCTGGGCGGTCACCAACGAAATCAACGAAGTGCTTGACAAACAGATCACACCAGCCCTCGCCAAAGCGAAGAAGTCTCAAAATGCGCAGAAGCTTGCGTATTGGTCGCACGTCGGCGAAGGAATTCACACCAATGTTGTCGAGCCGTTTTTACTTTTGCGAGTCACTGCCGTCTACCTGCTCGCCACCGACGGCGATAAGCAGTGGGAAGCTTTCCGGAATCAACTGCAAAAGGCAAAAAATGGATTGTCACGCTGGACATCGAAAGTAGCCGGTGACAGGCTCCTCAGCAGCGTAGCCGCACACATCGCCAATCATCTTAAAAATTACGAAAAGGCAGGTAATGATTACTGGCACGGCGTGCAGGCAAAGCGTACCTCAGATCAGCAAATGGCACAGGAGGCGCGTGCGATTGTTGCCGGGATACATGATATAGACAGCGGTCTCGAACAGGACATGCACTCCATCGCCGCCGGCAGTACTTTGACGATGATCATCATTAGCGTGGCCGGCATTGTTCTTGGGGTGGTATTGATGATTCTGATTACAGGCAGCATTGTTGGTCCGATCAAGAAAATCATTCTTTCGTTGACATCCGGCTCGAACCAGGTCAGTTCCGCATCCGAGCAATTGTCAAGCTCCAGCCAGCAGTTGTCCGAAGGTGCCAGCGAGCAGGCATCGAGCCTGGAAGAGATATCCAGCAGCCTCGAGGAGATGGCCTCGATGACCCGGCAAAACAGTGACAACACCGTTCAGGCCGACAGCCTCGTTAAGGATTCCAATGAACTCGTGGGGCAGGGAAAGGCCGCTATGGAGCGCATGAATACGGCAATCAACGAAATTAAGAATTCGTCTGACGAGACCGCCAAAATCATCAAAACCATAGACGAAATTGCCATGCAAACCAATCTGCTGGCGCTCAATGCGGCAGTCGAAGCCGCACGTGCCGGCGAGGCCGGTCGGGGCTTCGCTGTAGTAGCAGAGGAAGTGCGCAGTCTGGCGCAACGCTCGGCCGAAGCCGCAAAAGTCACCTCGGAGCTGATTGCCAATTCGCAGGGCAATGCCGAAAGGGGTGTCGGCCTTGCCGAAGAAGCGCATGGCTCGATTATCTCGATAGCGGAGAGCTCCACCAGAATTTCATCTCTCATCAGCGAAATCACCGCAGCCAGCAAGGAGCAGGCGCAGGGAATCGATCAGGTCAACACGGCGGTTGCGCAAATGGACAAAGTCACGCAGAGCAATGCCGCCAACGCCGAGGAGTCGGCTTCTGCCGGCGAGGAGCTGTCTGGCCAGGCCCAGCAGTTGAATGCAATTGTATCGGAGCTGGAGAATATGGTTGGCGCAGGAACGCAAAATGGAGCACGTAACTCACTGAGCAGGAATTCCGTATCGCGCTCAAAGGCTCTGAGATCACCGGCACGGCCGCAACGGCGAGTTGCGCAACAGCCCTCTCCCGCAGACGTGCGCCAGATGTCGCCACAGCAGGTGCTTCCGCTTGATGATAAGGATTTGCAGGATTTCTAAGGATACCGTGATGCACCAATGACAACAGTTGCCATATTGTCAATGAATGCCGGTCCGTGTGCATAAAAATTGCGCGGCCGGCATTTTGTTGTCGTGATAATCGATCGGGGAAGCGTAGAATATCGGACAGCCCGGGGCATCGATGCGGCAAGGGCTATCCCGGCACCTGCTCTTCCTGAAAAAGCTTTTTCAGCAATGCGTCCACCAGGCTTTGATCGGGCCCTTCACCTACCGTCAGGGAGGTAAGGTACAGCAGCTTATCGTAGAGCATGGCAACGGGACTGATCGTCAGGGTCAATTCGTCACTGTCCGAGACAATCATGCGCTGCAGCTTGCCGAATGGCATAATGGCATGGACTTGTTTGTCAAGTGAAGTGTAGATTCCGGCCATAGCGGCCAGAGCGTGCACCATGTCCCCCGCTCCGGCAACGGCAAGTCCGGTCTCATCGGCAAGCGCCGCACCGCGGCTGCGATCCGATGCGCAGATTTCCTGCAACGCCTGATCCAGTGATACGCCGAGGCCTTCGGTGTTATCCAGCGATTTGGGCGCAGGTGGTTTTTCCAGCACAATTCCCTTGGCCCGCATAAAGGAAATTTCATTTTCGAGTTTACGGCACTTTGCCTGAACAGTCTCAGCATCATTCACCCGCGAATGCAAGACATCGTTTTCCCTGCGCAAAGCCTCGGATTCATCGGCTTTCTGCTGCAGCACTTCCAGACGGATCGAAAGTTCTTTGTTCTCGGATTGCAGGGTTAGCGCTATTTGCTGCTGCTTTTGAGCCTCGCTCAATTCATTCTTAAGATCGTCAAGCTGATCCAGGAGTGCAGCGCGTTCTCCTTCCACCGTGCGCAGCAATTCGCTTTTTTGCTGCAACTGCGCCAACTCGGTTTGCAAGCCGGCATTTTCTTCACTGTAGCGTTGAGCATACTGGCTGGTTTCACGCAATTCGGTGTTTTCTTCAATCAATATTTCTATACGCTCTTCCAGTGAAGCGGAATGATTTCGCTCTGCATTAAGCTCCGCTTTGAGCGTTTCGAAATTAACTTCGGCCGCTTCCATCTGCCTTTGCAGTCCCTTCGATTGGCCGGCCTGTGCTTTGATCTGGTCCAAGGTCAATTCCGCAGTATCAAAATTGCGGCGCAACCGCTTGTACTCTTCCGCAATTTTGCCATAGCGACGATTCATATTTTGCACATTCTTATTGAGCGAGTTGTTCTCTTCCTGCAGACGTTCGAGGGATACGCGGTATTGACTCGCCTGGTCACGGGAGGTGACCAATTCCGCAACGGCAATCTCGTGCTCTTCTTGCTCTTCGGCGAGTTTACGTTTGAGAGGCAGTGTTTGCACATAGCCGATAAGTATGCCGCCGACAAAAAACAGTACTGCTCCGCCACCCGATAAAAGTGCGAAGAGGATAGGCGTATTCATAATGTACCTTTGTAAAAAGTAACTTCAATCCTGCGGTTTTTGTTGAGCTCCTCAGGATCATCAGAGGTTGCCAGAGGTTGCGATTCCCCAATTGCCACCGCTTTGATTCGAGCTTCGGGAACGCCGTAGCTGCGCAGAAGCTTCTGCGCATTGTGCGTCCGCTCTTGGCTGAGTTCCCAGGCATTCGCGGATTCGCCCCTACGATCGGCATGCCCTGCTATCTTTAGTGACAGTTGCGTTCCGGCGCGTTGATATTTTCTTACCGCTGTTTCGAGCTTTTCGGCTTGTCGCATGCTGAGCAACGTCGAATTTTGCGCATAAGTAAAGGTAATCTTACGCAGCTTGCGGGCCGCGCTTTCGGCTGAATCGGAGCCTGCAATCAATTGATTTGCCAGGGACAAATCGCGAGCCGGTGCCGATTGCGAGGAAAAAGATCGGCCGGTTGGGTCGGATGGCGTACTGAGAAAATCGTCAAACAGAAAAGGCTTGCGGGCATTCTTCTGTGATGCGACAGGTGCTACCCCGAACAGCTCACGGGCAATCTGAGGATAAAGCCAGACATTCAGGGCAATTATATCACCGAGGCCCAGCACAAAACAGAGTATTGCTCCCGATATCAGTGCACCCCGAGACATACTATCTTTCCCAAATTAAAGAACCTTTTGTAAATCAGGTATAACACGTCGCAACTCAAGGAAAATAAGTCCCAGCTTGGCCTGAATGGTAACCAGCAACATTAACACGGCATCCTGCCCGATGGAATTCAAGATGACGTATCCCTTCTCAGATTTCACAAATACTTGATTTAAAGGAGATTGCATCATTTCGTTGGCAATACGTTCACCAACACCCAGGAGTGCCGCCGACATGCCGCTGACCAGTTCCTCATCGATTTCGGCCGGGGCAACGGACGCGATGGGAAATCCTTCCACACTCACTACGGTTGCGCCGAAAATATCGGGTGAACTGGTGCGTAGACGTCTGAGGATTTCGGTAATTTTGTCGGTTTTACTGGCCAAAGTAAACTCCCTTCAATTTAAAAGATGGTAAACCGAACCTTGGTTTAGTTATTTTTCTGCTTTTTTTTTAAAATACCGGCAAACGCAGATGCATCTCTATCTGTAGTGCGGTTGAGTTCAGCTTGAGTTTGCTTGCGTTCACTGAAACTGTTGAATAGCTCCGGAATTGAAGCACGCTCGGATTTTTCCGATAATTGAGAAGCTTCCGGCTTAGCGCTAGCCGGCCGCCTGCGCGCAGGCGCCTTCGATCCATTTTGTTGCATGGTCGCAGTGGCAACGCCGGCAGAGGCTGCCTTGATCGTCTCCGGCGCCGATTCACTGTGCCGGAAGGTAGTTGAATCTGCAGAATGAAAATCGCTTCCGTTTCCGCCGCTCGCAGTATCCCCGGGGGAAGCTGCAGGCTGTGCCGGGTGGTCTTGGGGCGGCTGCGGCGCCGGCGACTGTACCACATCGTAAACCATCACCTGCCGTTGCCGGGCCGCCGAGCCGGTGGCAGAGTTGCCTAATGAGGGGATGCCGTTAAATTCGTTCCGGTCAACCTCAACCCATGCGTATTTTTTCGGTGATACTTTTTTCAGCCAGGCGCAAAGCCAGCTCCATTGCACCTGCCGGCGGGGCGTGAGGTTTTTGTAAATCTCATCGAAATCCGTCAGGATATGGACAATCTCGGCGGGGATCGATTCCTTTGCCTCTGCCAGGGATGCCGCCAGCAGGCCCACCTCCTCGGCTGTGCGCATAAAGCGATCCTGCTTTTGGAGACTGGCCACTTCACGCCCGAAAGCCGAGACAGAATCGAAGCGCTGCACCGGTTGAACGGCAAGGGCTTTGAGAATCATATCATTGAGCTGCCGGGGAATTGCACCATTATACTCGGAGGGGGGTTGGGGCGGGCGTGAGTTGACGGCGATGAGCATGTCCCTGGCGCGGGGAGCATTATACGGCAGATAGCCGGTAAGCAATTCGTACAGAATGACACCCAGAGAATAGATGTCGGCCCGGGGATCCGCGACCTCACCGTTAAGCAGCTCCGGTGCAATGTAGGCATAGCGTCGGTCTACGCCACCTGGCATGAATGAGCTTGCGCCGGGGATAATATCGGCTATGCCGAGATCGCCAATCCGGATGCGCCCGTCAAATGATGCGTAAATATTCTCGGGCGTCAACATTCGATGTGTAAGATGCACGTGCCTTCCGGATCGGGTGCGCAGTTCATGGGCATGGCCCAATCCGCGGCAGCAGGAGTTGCATAAATACAGTACATACCACAACGGAAGCTGATAGCCGGATTTCCACGCCTGCAAGCCAACTTCACGCAGACTCAGTCCGGGAATATATTCTGTTGTAACATAGAACCTGTCTTTGACTTTGCCAAAATCCAGTAGCGTGGCAAGCGATGGATGCTTCAGTTTAATGGCTGCCCGGCATCTGGCTTTAAAAACGGTAACAAAATCCGGATCGGCACCGCCATGCGAAGCAAAGGTTCGCAGCAACACCTCTTGCGAATTGCTGCCCTTGTCAAGCAACTCGGCATGCCACATTTCGCAGTGACTCGCTTTTGCCAATCGAGCAATTACCTTGTAGCGGGGATTTACCAGCATGCCGAATTTGCGCTGTCCATCGTTAATTTTCCTTGCTCCGTCTACTGACATGTTTACCTGTTTTGGCGTGTCTGTTCACCATGCACGCCGGCTTACCGCCGACATTGTGAGGCGTGCAAGAAAATAAGAGGATACCGGCAACGAAAGCAAGCCGTTGAGCGAGCGGAAGATAGAGAGAATCTATCCATTTTTTGCAGTGCTTTATCACAGAGCGTTGCCTATTTATTACTTTAATGGTAGAATTTCTTCCGGAATAATCCGGTGCGGCTGGTAGATTACCTGTCAATTCAAGCTGTTTTCGTGCCCTTGCTGACCGTGCTGAAATCAACGGAAGTCGGCCTTGTCGGCGCATAACGTTGTCGTCACCTGCAGGTGATGTGTACGATTTGACTCAATCAGCACGCCGGTACCTTAAAGAGTTTCACTATGAGCACTAAAAATTACAACCTCAAAAACAAGCTACACCAATATCAAAAAGCCCAGACGTGGCTGGCGGAAATCCCGGCCTCGAACGGGCGCGTACGTCCGGTTGAACTGAAAACCATCGAGCCTCCCCCGGCCGAAAGCCTGCCACACTTTGAAGAGCTATTTCGCAACGAGGGCAAGCAGGCCGTTACAATCAAGCATCGCAACATTTTGTCGGTATATGATTTTGGCAAATACGGCAATCGGTATTATATCGCTTCGGAATATTGTAATGGTTATACGCTGTCCTATCTTGCCCATAAGCTCACCGAAAAAAACATGCACCTTCCGGTGTGGTTTCTGCTTCGGATTATTGCAGAGGTTTGTGACGGTGTTGCGCATGTGCGCACGGCATGGAGCAACGGCGGCAACCCGGCGGCAGGCGAAACATTTTTTCTCAATCCCGACAACATAATCATATCGGTGAATGGTTCGGTAAAGCTATGCAATCCGGGAATTCCTCAGCTCAATTCATATATACTCAGCGGCGACAGCTCGATACCCGGCGGATACTTCCGCTATGCGCCGCCGGAATATTATCGGGCCGAAAAGAGCAATGAGCGCGCAGATGTTTTCTCTATCGGGCTGATAATGCACGAACTGCTGTCGGGGCAATCCAATTCATTGCCGCTGCCTCTTGACTCCATGCAGAATGGTGGTTTGGAGCCACTTATAACGCTTGCGCCCTGGATTACCGATGAACTCAACGAAATTATCTTGAAAGCTGCATCTGGCGACCCGCAGGAGCGATTTGACAGCGCGCAAACGTTCGCCATAGTACTGCGCGAGTTCATTAACAAACACGACGTTACTCGTGATCCAAGTGAAACCGGCTTGCTGGTCGCCTCTGTCTTCAGGGATAATCCCACAATCCCCCCAACGGTACATAAAATTTTTACCGACTGGCCGGACATAAAGCGCAGACTCACCGACGCGGAAAAGCAACGCTGGGGATGGCTCAATACCATCCTGACCGGTGAGTATCTCAACGGCTTTGCGCAAAGCGGCCTTATGAATCATTACCTCCGGGAAAGTGTGCCACCGGGCGCCGCTGCAACCGCAGATGAGATGAGCCCCCAACACAATGGGCATGCACGGCAAACCGACGGCAATACCCGTAAACCCGACATAGCGCACTTTGAAGTTCGCAACGGTCTTTGCGGCGAGACGGGAGAACAAGCGCAGCATTCCGATCTGCATGCTACCGAAGAATCCGAATCGCACGCCGGGACTCGGCCAATTGATGCGCCACAGGAAACCGGATCGCCGATGAGCGGGCAAATTACCGTAGACAGCAAACCAACCGGATGGTTTTCCACCGGCGAACTCACGCAGCGTGACAAAGCCGAGCAGCAACTGCACTCATTGTGGAATGACGCCGTATCGTCCAGAGACACCTGGGCAAGTGCTCCGGGGACCTCGAATCTCGCCCGGTTTTTTGCTCAAACCCAAAGCATGCCGGCGATTCGCAAAGACAGCCCCCCCACCATGCCCTTTCCCAACCTTGCCCGCTCCGAGCCCGGGTCTCCCGAAGCACCAGTGGAAGCACATCAGCTTCACAACGGAAGCGATGAACCCCTGGAGTTAACCGAAGCCGATAAATACTTTGACGACGGAATGCATGCAGTTCATCGAAAAGATTTCAATGCGGCCATCGCCTGCTTCGAGCACGCCTGCCGCCTTGAACCTGACAACAAAATATTCCTGACGAACCTCAGGCTGGCCCGCAACCAATTTGAAAAACAAAACAGCGAGCTTTAGCACACGCACTTTGTGCAACCCAATCCACAGTCATTTCCACCTGCGAATCGAGCGCTATGCTCTGTTGCCCTGCCGCCGGTGCTTTTTTTTATATTGCATACGGGTAAGCCCCGGTAATGTGAAATGAGCATCGCTGCCGGAGCTGTCCTCCGCCAAACCATACTGCCGGGAGTGGTCTGCTTATGCACAGTAGTTTTAAAGAACTTGAGACGGCACAGGGAACGATGTTTTTCCTGGGTTCAATCAGTCACGCCGTAGAGCAGCTTGCGGGCCGGGGGGCCAACGGCATCACCTTCCGGGCCGGACGCAACATTGCCACAAAACAGAACATAGACCGTCACGACGAGAATCTGTTGGTCGCAATTGAAAGCGTCAAGCAGGAGATGGAAAAGATGGGAATGAAGTGGGATGTTGAGGTTTACAAAAAGAAAGTGGAACCCTCCGCCCTCGTGGAGACGGAGCATGAGTATCACGTAAAACTCGTATTTAGAAACTGCATGGTGCGTTCATGCCAGTTTCATTACGGCCATCCGCAGAAAAATTCGCTCTGCATGCTTAACCACGGCTTGTTTTGCGGACTGCTGCAAAAAATACACGGATCATTTTCCGAGTACGATTTCATTCATTCCGGCGAAAATGCCTGTATCGGGCTCTTACGAGTCAAGAAGGGAAGGGCTGCCTGATGAAAGAAAAAGCAAAAGTATCGATAGAGTGGCTCTCGGGGTGTTCGGGATGTGAGGTCGGCATTGTCGATCTGCACGAAAAGTTGTTGAATGTTCTTGAAGAAGTCGAGCTGGTGCGCGTGCCGATCCTGATGGATACCAAAGAGTACGTCAACGCGCATGTCGGCATCATCACCGGTTGCGTGCGTACCGAGCATGACATCGACGCAGCAAAAAGCATGCGTGACACCTGTGATGCCATTATTGCTTTCGGCACCTGTCCGGTATATGGCGGTCCGCAAAGCGCCGCCTACGCCCACACAAATCAGGAACTGCTCGATACGGCCTATTATCGCAATCCGACCACCAGCACGAGCGGTGGGCCGACCAATGTACCCCGTCTGCTGGAAGAGTCCCGGCCGCTGGACGAGATAATCGAGGTCGACCTGTACCTGCCCGGCTGTCCGCCGCATCCCGCCTATATACTTGAAGGATTGATGTCGTTGCTACGCTCAAAATCACCGACATTCGGCCGCCACAGCGTATGCTTCAACTGTACGCGTACCATGAAAAAGACCGATGTGGCCGAAATCAGGCGCATGACCGACGGCATAGCCGATGCACAGACCTGCTTTCTTTCGCAGGGCTACCTCTGCTTCGGCTCGGTGACCCTGGATCGCTGTCTGGCGCCCTGTCCGTCGAAGGGAACGCCCTGTTTCAGTTGCGGCGGACCGGCGGAATCGGTTATTCTGGAACCGCAAAAAGACGTTCGCTCCGAAGTGGCGGCACGCATGTCGCATTTGACAAATATTCCGTACGAGGATGTCGTGAACACCATCGAATCACAGGCAAAAACGCACTTTGCCTATGCCATGGCTTCGCCAGTATTCCGGCAGAAGCCGACATTTTTGCTCAAGAAGTGGATGCAGAATAAACCTCCGGCCAAAAAGGAGTTTGCATGGGGCGAACACTAGCGATTAATCCGGTCACCCGGATTGAAGGACATGCACGCGTCAACCTTGAAATTGATGATGCGAAGACCATTACCGGCAGTTGTTTCCAGGTCATGGACTTTCGCGGCTTCGAAACCTTTCTGCAGGGCATGCAGGTAGAAATGATGCCGGCCATCACGCCCCGGATATGCGGAACCTGCCCGCAGACGCATCATCTTGTTGCCGCGCGGGCGGTTGACAAGGTATATCAGGCCGCGATTCCGCGTCCTGCCTGGTTGCAGCGGGCGATACTCAATGCCGGGGGAATCATTCATTCGCACGCAATCCACTTTTTCATGCTGGCCGGTCCAGATCTGTTATTCGGGCTGGATTCCGATCCGGCACAGCGCAACATCGTCGGCATTGCGCAAGCCCATCCCGACAAGGCAAAAATGGCTATTCGCCTGCGCGCTATCGGGCATAAGATCTGCGAAGAAGTCGGCGGCAGAGGGACGCATCCGGTCACCCAGATTGCCGGGGGAGCAGCGGCGCCGCTTGAAGCCGACAAGATCGCCACGCTCAAGCAGTATGCGCAGGAAGCCCTTGCGCTGTGCAAAGAGCTGTATGAATTTGCTACCTCGATCCTTGAAGGCAACACCGATCTGGTGCAGTCTTTGCCGCTCGAAACCGCCTACCTCGGTACCGTCAAAGGCGGGGTATTTGACCTATACGACGGCGACCTGCGGCTGACCGGTGCCGACGGGACTTTTTTTGAATTCAGCGAAGACGCCTGGACCGATCATATTGTCGAAGGAGTAACCGACGGATCGTACGGTAAACCTACCGTGTTCAAAACCGGTTCGGAATCAATCGCCTATCGTGTCGGCCCGCTCGCCCGCATGAATTGCGCCGAAAGCATCGACACCCCGCTGGCAAATGGAGAGCTGGCAAAATTCAAGCACAATTACGGCAGCCCGTGCCATCAGACGGTACTGTACAATCAGGCCCGCCTGATCGAGCTGCTTTACTCGGTCGAGAAATTAAACGAATTGATTAACGATCCCGAGCTGGCATCCGACAACATTCGCGCCCGCCTGGGAACGCCCCGCAACGCAGCCGCGCATGTGGAAGCTCCCCGCGGCGTGTTGATCCACGACTATCAGGTTGACGAAAACGCCATCGTCACCAAGGCCAATCTGCTCGTGGCCACCCAGCAGAATTTAGGCGCGATCAACGAAACGATCAAAATGTCGGCCCAGAAATTCATCGATCAGAAAGACGAGCTTTTGCTCAATGCCGTTGAATTTGCCATCAGGTGCTACGACCCCTGCCTGTCCTGCGCCACCCATCGCATCGGTCAAATGAAGATGCAGGTAACCATCACCCATAACGGAAGCGCCATCCGGCACCTAAGGAGAAGCTGATGCCAACCGTACACATTACCGAAAAAGGCTGCCGCGGATGCACCATGTGTGTCGACATCTGTCCGGTTGACGTATTCGAGCTTGAAAACGATATCGCCAAAGTCGTCAATCAGGATGACTGCATAGAGTGCCGTTCGTGCACTTACGCCTGTCCGTCGGGATGCATCGAGCTGCCCAATACCGAGGCCGTGCGACCATTCCATCGTATCGAAAAGAATGTTCACTTTGTAGAAAAATTCCTGCAAACCGCACCTTCCTCACAAGAGTTGACACCGCAGGAGTGCCGCAAAGCCTCCGAAGAGGTCGGTCTGCTGCTCATTGCATATTCGAACGCGATATCCGAAATTCTGGGCCGCGGACACCGATCGGCCGGCCGCCGGGCCGGAACCGCAGCCGCCGCGCATATGCCGGAGATGTATGAGCAGAAAGATACTGCATCACTGCTCGCACGAATGCAACAGCGTTTCGGTGCGAGTTTCGATTTTACGTCACAGATTGGTGAGGATTCCATCACCCTTTCGGTTTCTCCGTGCGGTCTGCTGGGACCATTGAAAAAAGCGGCACTGGAGCCGGGCAAGGCCGATTTGTGCCTGCTCTTTCACGAGTACTGGGCCGGATTGATGAGTTCGTATACGGGCAAAGTTTACAAAAGCGAACTGAAGAGCGCAGGCGATTCGTGCACCTTCTGTCTGAGAGCATCGTGAAACAATCCCGATCAGAACAAGCGCGCTCATTCGCTTCATAGCAATCCATTCTGCAGCAGCGATGGCGCAGCCCATTTCATTCCGGACGGCAAAGTGCTTTACGGCGTTGCTCTCGCTGGAGATTTTTTTTGCATATCTCCCTGCGCTCTAATATTTTAAACCTTAAGTCTCCACAAACGGCGTGAACAATCATTTAATCGCTTCGGGACGGAACTGAAAGCTGGATGAACCACACCCAACTACAGGGGAGTATTATGCACAAAAAAAACCTGGTCAATGTAGACGAGCCGAATTTATTCGAAAGCATGTTTTCGCACGAGCATGCCCCGCGCATTTTCATCGATGGAACGATTTATGAAGAAATTGACGGCAGGCAGGTGGCATTCGATCCGCGGGAGGCCCTGCAGCGGGATCTGTGCATCTCCGACACCACCTTTCGGGACGGACAGCAATCGTTGCCGCCCTATACGATCGAGCAGGTTGTCACGTTGTATAAATTTCTCAATCGCATCGCCGGCCCGCAGGGATTGATCCGCCAAAGCGAGTTTTTCATCTACAGCGAAAAGGATCGTGAGGCGGTTCGCAAATGCCGGGAACTCGATCTGCAGTATCCCGACATCAGTGCGTGGATCCGGGCCGACGAGGGTGATTTCCAGTTGGTCAAGAACATGCAGCTCAAAGAAACCGGCGTGCTGACCTCATGTTCGGATTATCACATCTTCCACAAGATGAAACTCGACCGGCAAAAAGCACTTGACAAATACCTGCGCCTGGTCGAAGTCGGTCTCGAAGCCGGCATTCGCATGCGCTGTCATCTTGAGGATGTGACGCGCGCGGATATCGACGGTTTTGTCGTGCCGTTTGTACAGCGGGTCATGGAACTGTGCAAAGACGCTCCCGACGAGCTGCAAACGAAGATACGCCTGTGCGACACGATGGGCTACGGCATAACCTATCCCGGCGCCGCCCTGCCGCGCAGCGTACCGAAGCTGATTTACAAAATGATACACGAGGCCGGGGTACCCTCCGATCGCCTGGAATGGCACGGGCACAACGATTTTCACAAAGTCCACATCAATGCCTGCACGGGGTGGCTTTACGGGTGCAACATAGCCAATACCACGCTGTTTGGCTTCGGCGAACGCACCGGTAATCCTCCGCTCGAGGCTGCCGTATTCGAATACCTGGCGCTCAAGGGTCCGCAGGAAGGCATCGATACGCTGGCAATTACCGAAGCTGCAGACTATTTCCAGCGTGAAATGAACATTCCGATCGCAAATAATTATCCGTTTGTTGGTGCGAATTTCAATGTAACGCGCGCCGGTATTCATGCCGACGGTTTGAATCGTGACGAACGCATCTACAACATTTTCGATACGGGCAAGCTTCTCGGTCGTCCGCCGCGGGTTGCCGTTACCGATAAGTCCGGCGCCGACGGCGTTGCGTTGTGGGTCAATTCATTTCTCGGGCTGGACGGTAACAAAAAGCTCAGCAAAATCAAGATTCACAAAATCGGCCGATGGGTTATGGATCAGTACAAGGACGGCCGCACGACCGCCATCTCCGACCGCGAAATGGAAGCGCAGGTTAAGCTCCATCTTCCGCACTATTATGCAAGCCACTGCAAGCGGCGGTCGAGCCAGGATTCGTATATCATCGATTTTGCCGGGGAATCCACGCACGCATCCCAAACATAGGCACAGCCAATTACAGCTCACTACCAGGTCACTTTCCTTTCGTTTACCGGTAAAGGAAGGTGACATTTTATTTTAATTGGGAATACATAATTTGATTCGGTGCGTTTTACACGTGCACGACCGCAGAAGTTAACGATCAGGAATTACATGTACCTACCGCAGGACGCCGCACGCACAGAGATAATACGAACCTTGACAGAGGCCGGCCAGAAACAACACGCGCCTGATGAACTCAGGCGGGACATCGAATTGCTGTCTTCATCCTCACCCGACCCGTATATCCGCGGCTATGCCTGCTGGGCACGGGATCAACTCAATCCCCGCCCCGCAGCTCAGGCGCAAACCTACCACCTCGCCATTGAGCATCCCCAGGCCGCCGACACTAATCCCGGCGACAAAAACAAGCCCTGGAAGTCGATCAGCAAAGCTGCAGAAACCATGCGCGCCGGAGATAGCGTCATCATCTACGGCGGGGAGTACCGCGAGTGTGTGCGTCCCGTTTGCGGCGGAACGTCATACGACGCAATGATCACCTACCAGGCGGCCGACGGCGAGCCGGTTATCATCAAAGCGATGGACGCATGGACCCCCCTATGGAGAGATGAAAGCGGCGGATGCTGGTCTGCCGCGTATGTTCCGCACAAATGGGACACGCCCACATCCAGCGAGGACAGCAATCCGGGCGGACGCTGCGAACAGATTTTTGCCAACGGCACGCTCCTGACCCATTTCAAGAAGAAAGACGACTTTGTCAACAATACGAACTCCATGTGGATTGACAACAAGCACACACGCGTCTGGATCAGACTTGCCGGCGGCGCTTCACCAGCAGACTGCGAAATCGAGCGCTCGATGCGACAACAATGCTTTTCGCCCATTGTCCGCGGCATAGGCTATGTCCGCGTCAGGGGGCTGACCATGATCGGCGGCGCCGCGCCTATCTGGTCGGGCGGCAGTTGGAATCACATCAACCAAAAGGCGGTGCTTGCAATCGAAGGCGGTCATCACTGGATAATCGAGGATAACACCATTCTCTACGGCAACGCACAGGGGCTCTCTATTGCGGTCGGCGGATTTGCCAAAACAGTGAGGGAGTTCCCCATTGTCTACCGCCCGCTCGAAAAAAATGACGAGCCGTCCGAACCCGGCACCTCCGGGGGTACCATTGCCCGGCGCAACAAAGTCAATTATCACGGCATCTCCGGTATCGTGGGCATCGGGGATGCGTTCGATCTGGTGATCGAGGACAACGAAGTGATCGGCAACGACCGCAAGAATAACCGGGGCACCTGCGAAGAGGCCGGCATGAAGTTTCATGTCATGCGCAACGGTATCATACGCCGCAATCTGGTTAAAGACAATTATTCGCACGGCATCTGGATCGACTGTAACTGCGCAAGCAACCGCATCACCCAGAACATCCTGATTGACAATCTGGACAACCAGGTTTTCCACGAAATCAGTCCGGGACCGATTCTGATTGACAATAACGTCATCATGGAGACCAGGCCAAACCCCACCAGCACCGGATTTTACACCCATGACGGCAACGGCGCTACCTTTATCAACAATGCGGTTATAGGCTGCAGGCTGGGCGTACGCGTCCGGGCGCTGTTTCACCGGCAGTATCACGGCAAACCGACCACCACAAATCACAACCACATCTTCAACAACCTGTTCGATGGGTGCCGCGACGGCGCCGTCTGCCTGATGCCGGAAGTCGACCGGTGTGAAGACAACCGCAGCGACGCCAATATTTTGTGGAGCAGGGGTGCCCCCGTCTCCCTGCGCATCGAAAACACCAGCGACGTCGGCATGAAATGGGAGGAGACGGAGCTGGGAAAGGCCCTTGACTTTTGCGGCGGTGGCGACAGGATGATTCCTCTCGATTCCTGGGCCGCCTTTCTTGGCATGGATACGACCAGCATAACACTGCCGCCGCGCTTATTGGTCGACACCAACGATCCGGCTGAGCTGCGATCCTCACTTGTCAAGCTTGCCCTGGCCAACGGTTTGGACCTCGAAAGCGGGTGCTACAATGCTCAGCCCTTTGATGCGGCGCAATTTCTGACACTTGCTCAGGATTTACCCGCATCGTCGCAACCGATACGCACGGTGTTTACCGAGCCGGACTGCGGCCTGCAGATCTGGCAATCGGGCGACGCCTATCAGCAGGTACGCTGGCAGGGAGAAGCAGTGCAAGCGCCGGTCCAATTACGTGAGCCGCTGCTCATTCATGATCCGATCCCGGCTCCCGTCCATGCGTCAACGCTTGCCGTCGGCGATACAACCGAACTCAAAATTGGTAAAGACTGGCGCATTGTCTCAAGCGGACTGAAAGCACAAATCTCGAGCCGGATGCTGAAAATAAGCGCCTCTGCGAATAAAAAGCCCGGGCTCTATGCCGTCATCTGCGCGCGTGGGGAAGACTGGACGCTCCTGCCGGTAACAGTTGCACCGGCCTGCACGCTTGACACCGTCTGCGAGATGCGCAATGATGAGACCAACTGCGTCGAAATCACCTTGACCAATAATAGCGGCAACGACATCAAAGGCGAAATCGCCGTCGATCTGTGCGAAGAGCAAACGCGCGCCCCCTGCTCCCTGACTGCACACGAAACAGCAGCATTTGCCCTTCCCGTGGCGTGCACCTCAGCCGGCGAAGCGAACGTCACCGCCACCCTGGGCGCAACCGTCCTCGAAGCCACGAAACTGGTCAGCTTTGCCGTCGCCCGGCGTGACGCAGGCTGGGAGGCAACGACGAAATACGACATGGACAGCTTTCCCGGCGGACTCTGGCCCGACGGCGCCTGGGCCATGGTCTTCTACATGGGACGACTGCATGCCGGCTGGCGCGCACGCTACGACGAACGCGGCCTGCACGTACGCATCGAAGTCGAGCACCCCATCCATATAGCCCGGCGGCTTGACATGGAGGGCATTCACACCGGTGACGGTGTCAAAATCGGACTTAAGGGCAAACCCGGCGACCGAGCGACGGTGATCGGCATGGCGCTCCTGCACGAAACACACGAGCAGACCTACGGCTTCTGCAAATCGGGCAACGAAGCACTATATCCCATCGGACGGTACATGGATATGGAAGCAGCCGTGGTTCGCCATGGTAACCTGACCACCTACGATGCGCTCATCACCTGGGACATGATCAACCTGGACGGCCCCCCGCCGCCCGGCTCGAGCATACCGTTCAGCATATTCGTTCCCTGCAAAGACGAAGATGCCAAATATGGCCTGCAATGGTTTTTCGGCATCCTCTATG
This sequence comes from Chitinivibrionales bacterium, assembly GCA_014728295.1. Classification (GTDB taxonomy): domain Bacteria; phylum Fibrobacterota; class Chitinivibrionia; order Chitinivibrionales; family WJKA01; genus WJLW01. The sequence continues at coordinate 132,356 of WJLW01000083.1, forward strand.
ATGAACGTGAAGGGGATGAGAACTGGATGGGGCGCCTGTGGTTCGAATAGCATCCACAAAAGCTGCCGGTAATCTGTAATGGATTCACGGATTTGTCTTTTCGTATTTTAGATTCCTTTCACATGTATACTTTTCACTCCAGCAAGCGAACGAGCAATGGAACCATCTACTCCGATTTATCGTACTCTGCAGAAAATTCACGGATCATGTCACTGCAATGTCGCCTTTATCGGCGGATCGCTGACCGTCGCCACCGGCGCCAGCGACGGCACTTCCACCAACTGGCGTAAACTGTTTGTCGAGTATCTTTATACACAGTATCACCCGGTCTATCACTGCCAGCCCGGTGAAATAATGTCGGCGGTCGGAGCAATGGAATCGTATGCAGGCGTCTTTCTCATCCCCCGCAACGTTGCGCCGAACAATCCCGACTTGTGTTTTCTGGAATTCAGCATCAACGACCGCGGCCAGCCCGACCGGGAGCTCTGCAAAAAAGGCATCGAGGGCTGCATACGTCAATTAAAATCCCTCAAAAACAATCCCGACGTGGTCCTGATCGGCGCCGCATGCCGCAGGGGCACCGACGAACACACCGGTGACCTGGCCGATCATTCGCTCCACAAAGAAATTGCCGAATATTACGGTCTCGCATTCATTGACGTGCAGGAGTATATCTACCGCAAGCTCGAAGAACGCGGCCAGACCTGGGACAATATTGCCGTGCTTTTTCTGGAAAATGACGTCGTACACCTTAACGACTACGGCAACCGGCTCTGGTTCGAAGCGATGCGCGAATGGTTTGAGCAGCAGGACCGCCTCTACATGGCCAATCGCTCCACCGGCCCGTCTCACGGGCCGCTCATTGCGCCGAAGTTTTCGGATGAACTGCAGCATACCCAGCTCATCGATCCGTCCCGGCGCACCAGGAAAATCGAGCTCGAAGGCAATTGGGAGAAAAAAAGCAAGGCGATGGTGCCCTGGTACATGGACAATATCCTGATGGGGCATCCCGGCGACAGGCTGGCCTTCACCTTTACCGGCACGACAGTTGGCTTGCTCGCATTAGTCCATCAGAACGGATTAAAAATCGAAGCAAAACTTGACGGCACAGAATTAGTTGGCCCCTTTACCAAATTCCACCTGCAATTCGGCAAGTTTTACATGCTGGGGCATGGACTTGAAAATAAAGAACATGTCCTCGAATTGACGGTTGCGCAGCCGTCGCCCAAATTGCACAAACTCGAAAATCCCACGGCCGAAATCGGCTACTTAACCATTGCTGCGCCGAAACAGGATATCTGAAACCGATCAGCAAAGATTCATTGTCATCCTGCATCGCACTGCGACGAGAAAATTGCGCCACAATCCCAACAGCATGCGAATGGCGCAGAGTTGCGGCAGGCTACAAATCCGTGCGCACCTTTTCAATATATTTCACCGCTTCGCCCACAGACTTGATTGAAAGGGCCTCATCCTCATCCATTTCAACATCGAACTCCTCTTCGTACAGCGCCGCAAGCTCAACCGACTGCATCGACTCTGCTCCCAGATCCTGCACGAATCGTGATTCCGGAGTAATTTTTTCAGGATCGACCCTGAGAAGATTTGCAGTTACTTTGATGACTCTTTCGAGGGTGTCACTCATGATGCAACCTTTTTTTGGGGGGTGAAAAGTTCAGCAATTGCCATGCAGGCAGTGTATAAAATAAATCGGTAATTTACGGGCGCAAAGCAAGAAATTCGCTAATCGATTTCCAGTAAATTTCATACCTGTCAAGCTCGTCGTGTCCGGCGTTCTGGACTGTGACAAGCTTTTTGCGCACCGGCAGCACCTCGTAGAGTTGTTTGCCCATGAAATAAGGAATGGTGCGGTCGGCAGTTCCGTGAATGATCAGCGTCGGGCATTGTATGCTGGCGGCTTTTGCACTATTGTTGAAGGCATTACGGACGATCAGCTTCAGCCACCCCATGCCGTGATACGCCACATATTCTCTCCCGTTAGTCAAGGGCGTGACCAGAACCAGCGCATATACATCTTTGCCCCGGGCAACATCTACCGCCGCCGCGGTGCCCAGCGACCTGCCAAAAATAACTATGTCCGATTGCGCGTATTCAAGATTGTTTCGGGCATAGGCCAAGGCTGCGTCCGCGTCCCTGAAAATGCCACGTTCAGACGGTCGCCCGGAACTTTTGCCATAGCCGCGATAGCTGACGCCAAGTACGGAATAGCCCAATTCATGCATCTTCAGCAAATCGCCGATACGGCCATCCAGGTTACCGGCGTTGCCGTGAAAAAAAATGATGATTTTGCGTGACGCAGCATGGTTGATATGATATGCCTGCAATTTCTCACCGTCCCTGGTGTCAATGAATACCTCTTCCAGGTATTCCGACAGTGCCTCAGCGGGGAATTGATACTCGCTGTCGGGAAAAAAAGCGAGCTTGTTGATGATGAAGTTGCAGTTGAACAACGGGAGCGACATACTGAACAATATAAGCACAAAGCGGATACTTTTCGCCGAATGTCTTCCTGTCATTTCCGATTGCCGTGCTCTCATGTACAGATTCTCATCGCCTGCTTTAAAACCTCATGTGTTTCCATGGCTTATCCTTTGCAACCGATACTTAATTTACACCGGCGGCATACCTCACCGCCATTACAAAAAGCACCTAATTTTGTAATCCGGCAATTACCTGTTGCGATTCTGTCACGAGAAAGCCAGTGATCGTTGCCCAGGCCCATTGCGGGAGAAACCGTTGCGGACATGTATCTTCAGGTCCGCAAAATAAACAGACTACCACCATCAGTCGCACTCCCACCAGGGACGCAGCCGAAAAGAAAACCTGAAATCGTTACTGCGAAGCCATAGAAAAATGTCATTTTGGCTATTCTTTAACAAGAGGAAAATGCGTTTTTTTTCGGCGAGTGATTGCCGTCACATTCGTTGGGCCCTCTTGAATGTATATATATTAAAAGGTATACTTATCCCAACTACTTGCATGATTTGGACTTAGTTTATGAGGACTGCTCTGTTCGGCGACATCCACGGCAACAGTGAAGCGCTTAAGCGCGTACTTGACGATATTCGTAAAAACGGCGTCGACAAGTCCATCTGTATGGGCGACATAGAAACGCTCGGGCCAAATCCGCGCGAAGCTTTGCGGCTTGTCAAGGATTTCGGTTGTGATGTCGTTATGGGCAATCACGATTATTTCATGCTGCATCCCGAAGCTGTTGAAGAGTATACCGAATCGGCATTTGTCAGAGATGAGGTTAAAAAATGCCGCCATCAGCTCGTTGATCAGGATTTCGAATTCATCAAAACCTTCCGGCAAACTTTGACAATTGAGATGCCAGGCGGCAGGAGGATGTATTGCTTCCACGGAACGCCCGATTCAACCACCACCGGCACCCTGCCCTCACTTTCGGCGGATACGTTCTTTTCACTTTTTCCATACGATCCCGCCGTCAAAATTGTCGTATGCGCTCACACCCACCTGCAATTCTGCCGCCGCATCGGCGATGTCTGGCTTGTCAACGCCGGCAGCGTCGGCCAACCCTTCGCACAGTATCCCTTCGAAGACGTTCCCGAATTTCTACCGCACGCCGAATATGCTATTGTGGAGGTTGACGGTGCCGACGCGGAAGTGCGCTTGCGCAGGATTGATTGAAACGGTTCGTGCCAAAACCTTTGGGCCCCTTCTCTCTCATCGCACAAATTGCTTGAGATTATGCATCCGCACCGCCCCACCCTTTAAAAAAACGGCGAAATATTGTATACTTAACTCTTGCCACGGTACCTTGACTTGATAGACAAATGCAACTACATCGATCATGCGAAGGGAGAGCACGTGCCGCACTATTCATTTAAAGCCGCCGTCTTCGATCTGGACGGCGTCATTACTAAAACCGCTAAGGTTCACAGCGCCGCATGGAAGAAAGCGTTTGACGAATACCTGCGCCTGCGCGAACAACGTGACAATGAGCCGTTCAAAGAGTTTACCGGACAGGACTATCTTGCGCATGTCGACGGCAAGCCGCGCTATAAAGGCGTCCAGAATTTTTTAGAATCACGCGGCATCGAGTTGCCGTTTGGCGATCCGGGCGACCCGCCGGACAAAGAGACCTGCTGCGGCATCGGCAATCGCAAAAATGATGCATTCCGGGAAATCCTAAAAATCGAGCCGGCTGAGGTGTACGATTCCACTGTCGAGCGCATCAAACAGCTTATCGAAGCCGGGGTAAAGGTAGCAATGGCCTCCTCATCCAAGAATGCGACGCTGATTCTGCAATCGCTGGGCATGGATTCGTTATTCGAATCAATGGTTGACGGCATCGTTTCGGCGCAGCTCGGTCTCAAAGGCAAACCCGAGGGCGACATTTTCGTTACGGCGGCTGAAAATGTCGGCGGCGAACCGGCATCGAGCATAGTCTTTGAGGATGCCACCTCGGGCGTGGCCGCTGGAAAAAACGGCGGATTCGGACTTGTGCTGGGCATTGCTCGCGAAGACAATATCGATGAGCTCTATGCCAACGGCGCAGACAAAGTTGTGACGGATCTGCAGGATGCTCCCTGCGAAAAGCTTGAAGAATGGTTTGTCGAATTTTCACGAAAAAAACAAAACTAACCGGAAGTACAGTCACGCATGGCATATGATGAACCTGCTTCTGCAGACATAGAGCAACAAAGCATAACGACACTGGACCACTTCTACAAGCTCATGCACCAGACGTGTTCGGTGCGCACGTCGATTGTCAACGACATTCTTGCCGGCAAACCGGCCGCCCCCGATGCAATTCAATCGCTGAATAATGCCCGCATCTCGCTTGAAAATATTGCAACCGCCCCAAACGGAGCCATTCTGGCCCTTGATCGCACCAGCCGGATAACCCTTGATCTCAGCTACGAAGTTCTTGAGCTCGAAAAGGATATTATCTATCTCACCGACGGCGTTGAGGCCCTGATGCGGCATTTCAACAATATTCATGACGGGTTCGACAAGCAGGTGGACGCGGGTGTTGCTTTTCTATCCGATGTATCGTTTGCCACCTTTATCACCGATCGTGATGGAACGGTCAACAATTATTGCGGTCGATATCTCTCGTCCATTCAATCCGTTTACAATGCGATTTTTCTGGCGCTCTTTGCAAGAAAATGTATCACACACGGCGTGATTCTGACCTCAGCACCACTGGCAAACGGCGGGCTGGTTGACATCAGTGTCTTGCCGCCCGGTGAATTTATACTGGCCGGCTCGAAGGGAAGAGAGTTTCGGGACCGGGCCGGACAGTTGCGCATGCTGGAGATTCCTTCTCAGCAGCAAGAGTTGCTTGACACATTGAATGCTCGACTAAGCGAGCTGCTTGCTCAACCCGGAAACGAAAAATTCGCCCTGATCGGCAGCGGCTATCAACAAAAATTCGGCCAGAGCACCCTGGCACGCCAGGACATTACGAAATCCATTCCCGCTGCAGAATCACAGAACCTGCTCGAGTCCGTCACTTCTCTTGTTGCCGAACTCGATCCGCATCATACCGGTTTGCGCATTGAAGATACCGGACTGGATATCGAGATCATGCTGACAATCGATAACGACGGGCAGAGCAAAGACTTTGACAAAGGCGACGGCGTGCTATTTCTGGATCGTGAGCTCAATCTGGAAATCGGCACTGGACCCAATCTGGTCTGCGGCGACACCGGTTCCGACGTTGCCATGGCGCGCACCTGCAGCGAGCGTTGCTCTCAGAGCTATTCGGTATTTGTGACGACAAAAAAAGAGCTCAGGCAAAGCGTAACAGACGCCTGTCCCCATTCCTTTTTTGCAACCACACCCGACGTTTTGGTAACCATGCTTTACGAACTTGCTAACCACGGAATCACCCCGGAAAGGGAATCTTGATGAAGCACAACGGAGAAAAACGCCGTGATCCACACTGGAATTTAACGTACAAAGAATATAATGCCGACGAGGAAAAACTCAGAGAGACGCTGTGCACCATCGGCAACGGCAATTTCGGGACACGCGGCTGCTATGAAGGCGCCAGAATTTCCGATACGCACTATCCCGGGACCTACATCGCGGGAGTTTTCAACAAGCTTCCCAGCACGGTGCACGATAAAGTCATCTACAATGATGATTTTGTCAATTGCCCCAACTGGCTTGCCGTCGAGTACAAGATAGATAAAAGCAATTACGCCAATCCGTTCCATCAGAAAATTTTGCATTACGAACAGAATCTGAACATGCGTGATGCGGTAATGAGTCGAACGATTGAGGTCCAGGACCGGCTTGGCAGGATTACGCGACTGGAAAGCGAACGCTTTGCCGATCTGGTCGATCCGCACTTCGGTGCAATCCAATTCAAAATCACGCCCGTGAATTATTCCGCGCCGATTTCGCTGAGGTCTTCACTTGACGGCACGGTCATCAATTACGGCGTTCCGCGCTATCGCAATTTGAGCAACAAGCACCTGGCGCCGATTGATCAGGGTAAAGTTGATGAGGGGATCTTCATTTACTGCGAGACCAATCAGTCGCACATCCAGATCGCGATGGTTGCCCGCACTACCATCTATAGCGGCGGGAAAGAGCCGAAAGTACAACACAAAATAGCCAGTCAGGAGAGCTTTGCGTCCGAAGTCATCAGCTTTGATGCCGCAAAAGGCACGACCTATGTACTTGAAAAAATCGTCAGTATCGCCACCTCACGCGATGAAAACACCGCCAGCCCGATCGATGCGGCAAGAGTGCATTTGTCAAGAGCGACTTCGTATGGCGATATGATCAAAGCCCACAAAAAAGCCTGGCGGGAACTCTGGAATATGGCGGATACCCGAATCGAGGGCGACGCATTTTCACAGAAAGTGATCCGCCTGCACACCTACCACCTGTTGACAACCGCATCTCCCAACAGCGCCGGTATCGACGCCGGCATGCCTGCCAGAGGGCTGCATGGAGAAGCCTATCGCGGCCACATCTTCTGGGACAGCATCTATGCACTGCCGTTTTTCTACCAGCGTTTTCCCGCAATAGCGCGTTCGCTGCTCATGTATCGGTATCGTCGCCTTGATGCGGCCCGCAACTATGCGAAAGAAAACGGCTTTGAAGGCGCCATGTTTCCGTGGCAAAGCTCAAATGAAGGGCAGGAAGAAACCCAGGAGATCCACTTCAATCCGATGTCGGGCAACTGGGACCCCGATCTCAGCCGGCGGCAGCGTCATATTTCAATTGCAATCTTTTACAATGTTTACAAATATCACAGCTACACCGGCGATACCCGGTTCCTTAATGAGTACGGTGCGGAGATGATGATCGAAATTGCCCGGTTCTGGGCCAGCGCGGCAAAATTCCGCAAAAAGGATGAAAAATATCACATCTGCGGTGTTATGGGTCCGGATGAGTTTCATGAAAAATATCCCGGCAAGCCTGACGAAGAAGGCGGCGTCAATGACAATGCCTATACCAATGTGATGGTCGTGTGGATTATGGAACGTGCAATCGAAATTCTGGATGAATTATCTGCTGAGGCCAAAAATGCACTTGCCGAAAAAATCGCTTTCGACAACAACGAAAAGGAAAAGTGGCATCACATTTCGCAGCACATGTACGTGTCGGTCACCAAAGACGGCATTGTCGAGCAATTCAGCGGCTACATGAAACTTAAGGAGCTGGACTGGAATCACTACCGCAAGAAATATGACGACATTTACCGCATGGATCGCATACTCAAGGCGGAAGACGATTCGCCGGACCGGTACAAAGTTGCCAAGCAGGCCGACATGCTCATGCTGTTTTACGTGCTCGACACGTCGGAAGTCATCAGGCTGCTGGGCCAACTGGGCTATGAGGTAAAAGACCGCAAAGCATTTCTGGCCGAAAACTATGAATACTATGTCAACCGCACTTCGCACGGGTCAACCTTGAGCAAAGTCGCGCACGCCGCGATTGCACGCGATATGGCCAACAAGGACGAAACCTGGAAATGGTTCTACGAGGCGCTCGAAAGCGACATCTACGATACTCAGGGCGGCACCACGGTCGAAGGTATTCACAGTGCCGTTATGGGGGGGACGATTACTATTATCAGCCGCGTTTTCGCAGGCATCGCATTCCGGAGCGGCAACATACGCGTCAAGCCGGCCCTGCCGAAGCACTGGAAACGCCTGTCGTTCAAGCTTTACATACGCAACCGACTGTATACCTTCGACATCACCCACGAGAATGTGTCGGTCGGTGTGGATACCGATTCCGATAATGCCACGATCGTACAGCTCTACAAGAACGGAAAAAGCTGATACGCACCGGGATCAGGCTGTTTCGTCCGTTAAATCATTAAACACTTGCCGCACCTTGTCGAGCGTATACGGTTTGCTGATCACCCCTGAAAAGCCATACGATTTATAATCGGATAAAACCGCATCCTGGCTGTAGCCGCTGGAGACAATAATTTTTGCATCCGGCTGCAGGTGGAGAATTTGCGGGGCGAGCTCCTTGCCGCCCATGCCCCCGGGGATGGTAAGATCGGTGATTATTACGCGGTAGCGGGTATCATTGGCCAGGCGGTGCTTGAACAGTTCCAATGCTTCTTCCCCACTCGAGGTGACATCAACCTGGTAGCCGAAATTGGTCAGAATACGATCCATAACATTGCGGATCGAATCCTCATCATCCATTACCATCACAAATCCCTGACCTTTGTGAGCAACCACCTGCTTGTCGGGACGTAGCACCGGCAATTCTCTGGTGGCCGGCAGCAGAAGAGTAAAGCGAGTGCCTTCTCCCGGCGCCGAATCGACGGTCATGCTGCCTCCGTGCTTTTTGACAATCGAATATGCCATGGTGAGTCCCAGTCCTTTGCCGCTCGATTTTGTCGTGAAGTATGGATCAAATATCCTGGGCAAATCCTCCGGCGCGATGCCGCCGCCTTCATCCTCAAATGCGACTTCGATCCAGTCTTCGGTTTTTGAAGAATCGTCGTCTTCATCGGCAATATGCCTGTTATGGGCCGCAACGTGGATCGTACCGCCCCCGGGCATTGCCTGTGAGGCGTTGACCGTAAGGTTTTGAAATACCTGACTGATTTGATTTTTATCGGCGTCGAAATAGTGCAAATTGTCAGGGATATCGCATTCAAATCCGACTTTGGTCCCCCGCAATGAAAAGCTGATGGTTTCTTCAATAAGTTCTCGGGCCGAAATCGGCTCCTTAACCGGTGAACCACCCCGGGCGAAGGTCAGAAGCTGGTTGACCAGATGAGATGCTTTGCGTGCGGCTTTTTCTCCGTCGGTAGAGATTTCCTGCACTTCCTGCCGCGTCAATTCATCATCCTTGAGAAAGGAGAAGCTGGCAAGGATGCCGGTCAGAAAATTATTGAAATCATGTGCGATGCCACCGGCCAGCAGTCCCAGGGATTCGAATTGCTGGGTTTTGGTCAGCTCCTCCTCGATCATGACCAGATCGGTGATATCGCGCATAATCAAAATTTTGCCCAGCGATATATCAGACTCCTTCACCAAAGACTGCGAAAGCAAGACAACGCTCTCGTTACCATCCGGGTAAGTTATACCGGCGCGCCGATGGGTGTAGTTTTGCTCAAATTGATAATCATCAATGATTTTTTCCAGATAAGCGCTGCTGAACTCTTCGGGTTGACATCTGAGCATGTGGACTGCAGAGCCGTTCATCTGAATTGCATTGCCGTCGTGCGAGAGAATTACGACGGCTTCGGTTACATTTTCGAAAAGACGGCTGAATACCAATTGGATTTGCTCGATGTTGACGCGAAGGAAGTTGTATTTGCTGATTGCCCGATAGACAAAGGCGATCATTACGGCTGTCGAAAGGGTCGCAAAATGGCTGACGTCGCGCATGCCGAAAACAAGCGGGAATAGTACCAGAAAACAGACTACAATTGCCAGGCCCGATCCCAGACCATAGATGATATGCAGAAGTCCCTGCCTGGTTTCCCGGCTTTGCTCCTGCTTCAGGCTTCGAATGCATACAACAAGCCCGTAGAGTCCGCAGAAAACCGGTGCAAGAAGAAATGCTGGCAGAAAGTGTTCTATATCAATGAGGGAATGAAATATATCCGCTTCGGGCGGGAAATCGGAGGGCCGCAATAAAAGGAACCGTATGGCCGCAAGTCCGGAGATGACGCCGCATACATAAAAAAACGGTGTACGCGCTTTGTTGACAATTGCAAACATGAAATTGAGAAACAGAAACCCCATGGTCATTAATACTGATGTAGAGAAAATTGCGACAATTCCAGTGATAGGATGTTCTTCGTACAGACTTACGAACAGTTCTGTTCCATGCAGCAGGAACAATGCCAGCACATACAGCAAAAACGATCTGTGCAGCGTTGTCTTCTGGCGTTGCCCCTGCACATAAGCAAACAGGTAAAGACTGGCAAAAATCGAAATTAATGGCAGGACTTGTATAAATTCCACGAAAGCCGGCGGCCCTTTCAACCGTTGTATCAGCAGGTTGCTGCTCTGGTATATGGTTAAAATAGCATACGGTAACTTTAATTTTTAGATCAACTTAACAATTGGCACTATGCAATTCATAAATGTGAACACTTTATATTTATTTTAATCCAACCCTGATGTAATAGCCCTGTCTTAAGCGTAAAGAGATCCATTTGACCTGGATTTACCTCAGCCTTGTTTCGGCATTGCTTGTTTCGCTCCGCCATATCTATATCAAGCGCTTTTGCCATAACGTTCCGGCAGAGATTCTGGTATTTCTGACGCGTTTGCTGGGAGCACTGGTTATGAGCGTATATGCATTGAAAACACCCTTAACCGTGAAGGTAGCGCCATCTTTTGCCGGTGTCGTGTCCTTTACTGTTGTAGCGACGGCCGTCGCTACCATTGCACAGATACGAGTAATTCAGAAAAACCCGCTATCGAAGTCTGTGCCGTATTTGACGCTGATTCCCCTCAGCATGATTCCCTGGAGTGCACTCTTGCTGGGGGAAATGCCGTCCCTGATCGCCGCGCCCGGACTGATAATGGCTTGCATTGGCGCCTATATATTAAACAGTGCCGGCGCGAAATCGGTTCTTGCTCCTGTGCTAAGCATATTTCGCAATCGTCACTCACTTTACATGCTGGGGGCGGCGGTGCTGCTGGGAGCGACAACGACGTGCGATAAAATTGCGATCCACCGCTCATCGGCATTTACGTACATGTTTATCTGGACATGCGCATCGGTTGTAGTAATGGCCCTCTTCTGCATACGATACGACATTGGGTTGCTGACAGGTTCGCTGCGCAACAGGCATGTCATAATCCAGGCCCTGCTGTGGGTTGGAGGCTTTAGCGCACAAATGGTTGCCGTGCAACATGCCCTGGGCATTACCTCCGGTACAACCTATGTAAAAATGCTGACACTGACCAACACTTTGTTCAGTGTATTAATCGGCGGACCGCTTCTGCGAGAGAAGCATCTTACCAGAAGCATCGTAGCGGCCATACTGATGATCGCAGGATCGACGCTGGTGATCGCCGGAAGCAAATGACCTTACCGAAGGGAGCAGGGAAGCGACATACCGCGACTTGATGAGCAATATGAGCGAATGGCGGAGGTGTTGATCGGGGTTGTTCGACAAACGATGGGATAGTGAATATCAGTTGCTCATTCCCGAATCAAAAGAATCCGCCCATCAGCACGCCGTGCAACATTCGGATCAAAAAACACCGCATTCCCGGCATCGCCATCCAGCTTCTCTATCTGCCAGGTCACCGTTGTCTTCGCCCCCCGGGGGGCGAAAATGATGCGCTGATTGGTATAGGTAAACGTTCCCCGCACATTATACTGCTTCGTCGAACCTTTGGCATGCACGATCTGCGCATACGATCCCGACAAACTTGACACATTCGAAAATTCGATCGATCCGGCATACGATTTATCGGTGAATTTGTATCGGGTTTGAAAAAAAGACGAGGTGATTTCGGTGGCGGGATCTTCCTGCTTCTGCAGCTCCGCCTCGGCCCCTTGCCCCGGAGCCGGCTCTGGTTCCGCCTCTGGCACCACCGCCTTTTCGTCCTGTTGCGGTTCATCAGCGGGAACAGGCGTCGACTCGTCCGATTCATCAGGCGCATAAGAGCCAAATTCATCCACCGTTTCGAATGTGGTTACCGGCCGGACAGGTTGGGATGATTCCGAACCGGAGAAAAGCTGCGCTCTGTTAAGAAATATCCATACGCCCGCACCCATGACGGCAATGACGGCAAGCGACAAGCCGACGATTACTCCGGAAATTCCCTTTTTCTTTGTGTGTCCCGGCTGATTCGGATACTCTGCCGCGGCGACGTCATCCCGCGGCGCAGACCAGTCTTCATTCACCAGGCTTGCAGATGATGCCATAACGGTCGGTGTGGGAGTCGGTGCAACCGGTTGTTGAGCAGCCGGCCCGGAATCTTCATCACCGTGAACCGTGGTGCCTAAGCCGGACTGCTTGGCCATTTTTGATGCAAATTCGGACAGCGGGCCGCCCATAAGATCATTGAGCGCGGTATTGGTATCCGATTCAGAAACCTCCGCTTCTGCGGGTTGGTCCGTTTCAACGGCCGAAGCTTCATTTGATTCGCCGCCTGTTAGCTCGCCCGGTGTAGTATCGGAAGCATCTGCTGTGTTCTGCGATGAGGCATGACTCTCGCCCGGGACATCTTCTGCAGTACTGATTTGCGGCTGGATTTCACTTTGTTCGGCAATCGAGGCTTGCGGCAATTCGGCAGGTTTATTGCCGATTGCCTCATCAATTGGTTGAAGTGCGGCTGCAACCTCGCCCTCTTTTGGCGTGTGGCGGAGCGGAGCTTGCGATGATTCCCACCACATTTGAGCATCCTGCGCGGCGGTGGGAAGATCCAGATTGCGAGAGCGGGCGGCAATTTCGCAAAGCAGAAGGGGTTCATAATTCGAAAACGGAATGTAATTGCCTTGCGTCAAAAGCGGCGCCAATTTGCTCTGCAGCGCTTCCCGGCTGAGCGCATGCCGCCGGAATTCAACGCACTCCTCGGAGATAAACAGATAGCCCGTGCCGCGCGGCAGCTTGCTCGATTTGCAGCTACAACTCAAATCCAGACATACCGTATCACCCGGTTTGACCTCGCATTCCATGTAATCCACAGCAAAACCTCCCGGAAATTCCAGTGACGCACATTCCCTCAGGCATTATCCATCGTTGCATTGAACCTGTCGACGCGAAACCCGCCGTGCATATCGCTCAACACCTGCCGGAAGGTGACTAACAAAAATATGCCTGTGATATACTAAAGGCAATCATTTTTCATGCCGGCAATTATACGGGTAGTGCACTGCGAGACTGCATCTTGATCAATACACAGCGCGCTTTGCTTCCCACACCGGCTCATACCCGGCTCCACGCATGATATTCCCGGCCTGCTTATTCCATTCGTCAATCAAGAGCCGCATCATTGACTTAAGCTCCTCAATGGTGCGGCCATTTACCTTTGATAATGCTTCGAATATGCGCTGCGGAAAATCATCCACCGACGGCGGCGTCCATCCGCATTGACATTTGAAATCCATGCTCTGCGCCCAGAACGTCTGGGCAAACAACACCAGGTTGGCATTGGTTGTGTTGATGCCGTAATCCCGCAACAGGCGCACCAGCAATTCATCCCTGCGCAACTCTTCACCTTTCATGTCTTCGCTGAAAACAATGTAGGTAAATCCGCAGTGCGACAGGGCGTTGCCGATCAGCCAGAAGAATTCTCGTCGCAGCAGACGGCGCACCACTCTGGTTGCAAACAGCGCAAGCTCGTCTGCCGTGGCATCTTCCCGCGGCAGTTGCTCGTCAATTTTGTAGTACTGGCCGACATAGTGACCAAAGTAGCGCGAGAAAGGCATGAGAAACGTCCACAGCGTATTGCAATGACCCGCGTTCCCGATGGTGTTTTTCCCGCCCGTAAAAACACTGTCTTTCATTTCGGGATAAGCATCTGCCAGACCCTGCGGCCCGTTACCTACGAGGCCCAGTGCAGGAAAGGAAGCGGCTTCACCCGATCGCAGCATTTGCGCGGCGCGGTAAAAAGCCTCGAAATCGCCGAGAACAGGCGACGAGCGCATAAACTCCGGCACCTCCTGCGCGGGAATTTTATGAGTGGCGACGCCATCCGCCAGCGCCGCCAGCCCCATGCCTATATCCATGATATCGCAGCCCATCTGCTCGATTTCCATATTGATGGTTTCATCTGCTTTTTTGAGAAACCGTATACGCCCGTCAAATGTGTCGTCATCCGGGCGCAAACCAAGCATCGCATAGACGGCAAAAGCCGGTTCAAAATCGTCGAGAAACTTGTCCCTGCCCTCCGGAGCATAATCGGCGGCAACCCAGTGATAGTGGCGGCAATCAACCTGGCACCACTGACAGCCCAGTTGACCGTCCCGGGTCGCTTCCAGAATTTTGGGACTGCCCAGATCGGCCATTTCATATCCCAGCCGGGTTGCATTGCCGGCGGGCAGGGTGTTTTTGCCTTTGGAGTTGGCGCCGGTTGCATACAGTTTGGATATCGTACCGCCGGACTTTGATGTCAGACGATGGCATGCCTTTTCAAAAAGCGGTGTCAACGCAAATTCCGGATTGGTGACGCCTTTGCCGGTCCCCGCAAAATAGTCGCTTATATCAACTCGCTCGCCCTTCAGCACGAGGGCCGCAACATACTTTGCAAATGCGATTCCGGCTCCTCCTCTTCCGGCATGAAAGACCGCTTCAACAGCAAGATTGGCAGAGCGGTACCCATACCGCGCACCTTCGCCGACAGTAAAAATGCTGCTTTCCAGTTCGGGAACATTGACTGCGTTTTGCAGCAGCCAATAGTAGGCGCTTCGTTGACCGGTCGGCAGATTTTTTGCCGGCATAAACTCAACGGTGATGTCTGGAAGCCGTCCGGAGATGACCAGATAGCGCTCCATTGCTGGTGAGGCTTCCGGCGCGTCGCTGAAGCAAAGTGCATCCACCCCGATATTGAGCAGTTGCACCGCCGAACGCCCACCCACAAAACTGTAGTGCGGCAAGCCGGTCTGAGGAGAAATGTAGCCGACGGTAGATTTATTGCCGGTGAGAAACGGCGTCGGTCCGCGTGCAATGACCAGCGCCGAGCGATCTTTGCGAAGCAGATACTGACACAAGGTCTCGCCGCTGAGGGCGAAATAATTTTCTCGGGGGTCTTTATCCAGCCGCTCGGCATCCAGCGTTTCTACCCGCCAGCTTTGGGATGCGGAATGGATATGCAGGATTTTGCGGATCATAGTTATGAAAATAAAAAAGGGGGACACGCCCCCAATCAAAATAGTGTAGATTGACAAACTTTCACGCAGTTAGATCGCAAAGGAGACCCAGAACGCTGCCTTGTCCTGGGTAAAATGCGCAAGATACCTGCCTTGCGCAGATGTGCGTCCCTTCTGGTTCTGCTTATGCCATACAAAGGTCTTGCCGGAGATGCCGGGTTGAGTATATACAAGCTGGCCGGAAAGATCATACACACGTGCCGTAACCTTTTCCGGCTGCCATTGTTTTCCAGCAAGGCTGATTTTTACGGCCGACGCTTTTGGGCCGGAAATAATGCGCAGATACTGCGATGTGTTGATATGTATGCCATTAGATCTGGATACAGTCAACGATGCCATATCCATTGTAATCAATCCATTGCTTGAAGCGATACCAAGTCCGGCCGTCTCGCCACGCTCTGGAATTGCATTTGACGAGGTATTCTTTGGTGACATCCCCATTTCATCACGCTTCTCATTGATGCGCATTCTGCCAACAAAATCATTGGTGACCGGATCGGTACCGAGAAAAATGGTTTTGAGCGTGTATGCCGAACTGGTGCTCGTTGGACCGCCATTGTAGGTGGCATGAAGTGCAGACATTACTACCAGTCTGGTTTTATCTCTAATCGGCGGACTGCCGTTAACAGCAATCAGCTTATCGGCATTGCCGCAATCAGGTCTGACCGTTCCCCAGTGGTTCTTGAACGCAAGCGTAATAGCGCCGATGCCGGAGTTTGTGTGACTCTTCATAACGGGAATATTTATCAGATAATCAGCTTCGAACAGAGGGTCGGCATAGCCAATGTTCTGATTGTGTTCATTTTTAATAGGATCGCTGCTATGCTGGTTGAATTGGCCGTTGATATTGTCTATAGTAACATTGGATGTGCCGAAATAACTGTTTGACATGCCTGCCCAGTTGTTGCGGCTGTCATAAATCTTAATGTTATCCCCAGTCGTAATTCCCTCACTTATAAGCCTCGTAATGACAGCTTTGACAACTTCTTTGCGGGTGACAATTCTGCCGCTGATCGTATTTACCTTCAAAGCGACAACTTTATTCTTCTGCGGAAAGAGTGTTTCCATTGCTTGCTGCACACTATTTTTGCCGGTAAGTCTTTTGATTCCTTCATCAAACATATCCTGAACCTGAGCATCTAAAACCGTATTCTCGCTAGACGCAGTATTTACATTTCCAGGGTTCATGTCCGAGTCTATAACTTCGACAATGCGCCCCGGAAACTGATTGGCCGATGGATATGATTGGGCCCGGGCTTTGGGTGAGAGCATCGTCATCGTTGCTGCTGTAGCTGCCGGACCTGTTTTAATGAAGTTGCGGCGGGAAATAGCCATATTGCCCCCGGTTTTAGACATTTGGTTAATTATTAGATTTCATAAATGCACATACTATTACACATTTATTATAAGTTCGATGATATCGTTTTTTCCTGTCTGCAGCGATATCTGCTCGCGGGTCCACCGGAACATGGCGGCAGGCGAACCTGCATCCCAACGGCGCAGGCAGAAACAACCTTGAAGATGCTAACTGGCAGCACCCAGATACAACCGGCTATTTTACTATATCATAATCTACATAAAAAGAGTCACCATTTCCGAAAAAAGATGTGGTTATGCTTCTATTTCGACACCACGTTTTGCTGTGTATGTCGTTGAGTGGTCTACTAATCTGCGCGTGCAGTCGAAAAAGTGACTGGATTGTGCTCGATTCCGCCCATTCTGCAATTGCATCCGATTTGATACGGCAGGTCGAATTGGTCGATGACACGCTTCGTTTCGTGGGGACGTATGGTGCCGGACTATATGAACAGGTGGGAGATTCGTGGCAAAAAGTGGGGGAACACCTCGGTGTGAAGTACATTTTGGCGATACGCAGGGATGCTCGGGGGGATATGTGGGTTGGTAGCGCTCGAGGCGGTTTGCTGCATCGCAGCCGAAATGGGTGGCGGCGCTACACCGCAGAGGATGGTTTGGCGAGCAACACTGTCTGGGATGTTCTTTTTCTCGGTAATGATACGCTGCTGCTGGGTTTACGTTACGGCGGCGCCTGGCGGCTGACTGATGATTCGCTTTCGCGGTTGAGCTACGAGCAGGGATTGCCCGATCACCAGGTAACGGCTCTGGCGCGGGACAGCTCCGGCGTCATCTGGATCGGGACGGTGAGAGGGGGCATGGTCGGCTTGAGGGATACCTCGAAAATGTATGTCAACAAGCGCAATGGGCTATCAGGTAATTATATCCGCTGCATCGTGTGCGACTCCACGCCGCGCTGGGTGGGAAGCTGGGATGGCGGGCTGGATCGGCGCGTCGAGGATGTGTGGGTGCATCAAAGCGAGATTCCGGCGCCGGTTGTATATGCCGCGTATGATGCGAATCGAAATCTCTGGGTTGGCACCTGGGGTGCGGGAGTCTTTTATCGCAGCGAAGGAACCTGGCGCCACATTAGCCCGCAAAACAGCGGCTTGCCGGACGGGCATGTGCTCGATATTGAATTTGCGCAGGACGGCAGAAATTATTTCGCAACAAATAAAGGAGTAGCGGTGTGGAAGCGAGGCAAGTAACAAAAATCTCATTCGATATTGCCTCCAACAATGTTTATATTAATAATGCCCTACGGATGAGCAACGTTCGGGGAAAATATAACCGTTTAAATGGTTTTGGTTTGCAATGTCGCAGGTTGCAGTTGAGTCAAATTCAATTTGAATAATCATATATCAGGAGATAATCATGGTATCTCGCAGAGGATTTCTCAAAGCAGGCGCGGCCGCATCCGCCGCATCGATGGCGGCAGCACCGCTGCAGGCCGCTGATGCCAAGCCGGTGGTGGCAGTTGGCAAAGCCAACGCGGCAGAGGCAACGAAAAAAGCAATAGACGCATTAGGCGGCATGCAGCAGTTCGTCAAGGACGGTGACCGTGTCGTGCTCAAAGCGAACATGGGTTTTCCCAATCCACCCGAATGGTCGACGACAACTCACCCCGAAGTCGTTAAAACCGTTGCCCAACTTTGCCTGGATGCAGGTGCACGCCGTGTGATTTTGATCGATCATCCGCTGCGAGATGCTGAGCTGTGCAAGGAGCATTCGGGCATCGCCGCAGCCGTCAAGGATTTGAAGGGCGTCGTCCTCGCCATGCTCGAGGATGCCAAGTTTTATCAGGAAGTTGAGATCAAGGGCGGCAAGCAGCTTAAAAAAACTGCCGTGGCGAAAGAAGTGCTGCGTGCCAACTGCCTTATTAATGTGCCCACCGCAAAGTCGCATTCGGCAACCGGGGTGAGCCTGGGAATCAAAAACCTGATGGGCCTGGTCTGGGACCGATTGGTGTTTCACGAAAAGCTCGAGCTGAATCAGGCCATTGCCGATCAGTTATTCGTCATGAAGCCGCACCTGACCGTGATGGATGCAATTTACGCGCTGTTGACACGCGGCCCTGGCGGACCGGGCAAAACACAGCAGCTTGACACTGTCGTTGCCGGAGCGGATCCGGTGGCGGTGGATTCGTATACGGTTGGGCTGGCACGGTGGTACAATCAGCAATTCACCGGAGCGCAGGTGAAGCATATTAAATGCGCGGCCGAATTAGGATTTGGCGAAATTGACATAGGCAAGATGACCGTGAAGGAAGTGTGATTGAAATCAGCAATCAGACGCGATAATAAGCATCAGGCTCACCTTGTGAGTTGTCGCCGCGCGACAAAAACCGATGTTGGCCTGTTAGTCAGTTTCGGTGGGAGCTTCATCGAAATCCAACGCAAACTCAGAAACTGTTCTGTGCATATTCCGGTAAATCCTGTAACTCCCGGCAAAAAAACATGAAGTTACGCACCATTCGCATTCTCTCCCAAACCGTCACTTTTGCCCTATTCATAACGCTTTTTTTCCTGACGCTCTATCCGTTTGCCGAATACCTTCCCGTCGAACTATTCCTGCAGCTTGATCCGCTCGTTGCTCTGGTTGCCATGATTGCCGGGCATGCCCTGATCGTCACCATGCTCTGGTCGGTGATTATTCTGCTGGCCACCCTAATACTCGGCAGATTTTTCTGCGGCTACGTCTGTCCGCTCGGGTCGATGATCGACTTTTCGGATTGGCTGCTGTTCACTCATTTTCGCAAGGCCGAAGACCCCTACCCCAAGCCCCGCCGCAACATCAAGTATTTCGTATTGACCGGCGTCGTTGCCGCATCGCTACTGGGCGCCAATATGCTCCACTTTTTCAGTCCGATGTCGATTGCGCCGCGCTCGATAGCACTGGTGATATTCCCGCCACTGGTCTGGCTGGGAAACTTTACGCTCGATATTCTGCGGCCGGTATTCTATCGCATCGGTCTGGACGGTATTGCCGTCTTTTCATTCCAGCAGAAAGCTTTTGCCGGATCGATTCTATCATTACTTTTGTTTGCCATCGTCATCGGCGGGGGGTATTGGCGCAAGCGCTTCTGGTGCCGCTATGTCTGCCCGACCGGTGCACTGCTCAGCATCATCTCCCGCTGGGCGCCTATCAAACGAAAGGTCGGTCCGTCGGCCTGCAACAATTGCGTCAAGTGCATGCTGCAGTGCGACATGCGCGCCATCGAAGAGGATCCGCGCAAAACGGTATTGACCGAGTGCACGCTCTGCGGCGACTGTATCGGCTCCTGCAATAAAGGCGGCGTCTCGATCGGCTGGACGTGGCCCGGCCCGCGCGGCTCTAATGACAAATTGGTGGTTGGTCGCCGTCAATTCGTCTATTCTGCAATAGGCGGGGCAGCCCTGGCAACGGGGCTCAAAAGCGGCATGCTGGTTCCGGCAAGTGATGACGGTCGCTTCATTCGTCCGCCGGGGGCGATTCCCGAAAAAGAATTTCTTGCTCAATGCATTCGCTGCGGTGAATGCATGAAGGTCTGCAAAACCAACGGTCTGCAGCCTGCGTTGCTCGAAGCGGGCATGGACGGTCTCTGGACACCCTGCCTGATCCCCCGCCAGGGTGAATGCGAGGAAAAATGCAACATGTGCGGGCATGTCTGTCCGACGCAGGCCATCCGTGCGCTGCCGTTGCGGGAGAAGCAGTTTGTCAAGATGGGCACCGCAGTCATCGACCGGCATCGCTGCATCGCCTGGGAGCAAAACAAGCTCTGTCTCATTTGCGATGAAGTGTGCCCCTACGATGCGATCGAATTCAAAATCATTCAAACACATGACGGCAGCTTCAAAAGGCCCTACGTGCTTGAGGATAAATGCACCGGCTGCGGATTGTGCGAAAAGAAATGCCCGGTTGACGGACGCGCCGCCATTGAGGTGTATTCGTTTGGTGAAGAGCGCAGCAAACGCGGCTCGTACATCACCGATACCAAAATCAGAATGCGCAAGGTAACCGAAGATCATACGGGCAGCTATGATGCACGTTCGCTCGGTTCGGGCGGGGAAGGCAGGGCTGTTCACTCAGACCGCAAAGCACCGCCATCAGCGGACACGACGAAGAAGCTTCCCGGAGGATTCATTGTCGATGATGCAAAACAGGAGGCGTTGCCGGGTGGGTTTATTACCGATGATCCAGCGCGGCAGCCGTTACCCGGCGGATTTATCGTGGACGAATAGGATTGTGTGGTATTTGCCATACACACCGGCTGGAGACGGGATGCGCCCGGTCTACTCCGCCTGGCCATGAATCATCACCCCGGCTATGACTTGCATCTGTAAGAGCATTCTTACCCACGGAATATCTCCCCTACTTTCTTCGCTACCGCTTCCCCCAGCTTGCGCTGCTCGGGCGCCTCGAGATGGATTCCGTCAATCGGGGATGAATTCACATGATCTCCTGCATTCAGATAATAACACCCCTGCAGCTCCGCAATCTGGCGGTAATATTTGTCAAACAGCTTCGACTTCTCCTCGCCATTGGCAAAGTTGTCGGCATAGCCGGTCAACTTTCCGAAGGAAGGCGGAGCAATAAGCAGCACGATGGGCGCCTTGCCGTTGATGCCGGTGTCACTTGCCTGGATGATCGTCACGAGCTTGCCGGCGCCTTGGGCGACGTCGATAGGAGCGGCGCTAAAGCGAGTTTTCAGATCATTCGTCCCCAGCATAACAGCTACCAGATCGAGCGGCTTGTGCGACTCGATGCAGGCAGGAAGATAGGTCAGGCCGTTTTTATGCGCGCCCTCGAATGGATCGTCACGCATGGTCGTTCTGCCGTTCAGGCCTTCGGGAATGATTTTGTAATCTGTTCCCAGCCAGCGTTGCAGGATGCAAACCCAGCGGTCCTCTTCGGCAAAACGCCGTGAGGTGGCGGGATTATAGCCCCAGGTATTCGAATCGCCATAGCAAAGGATGGAAATCATAACAATCTCTCCGGCAAAAATGCATAGACCAGAAACAGGAAGGTAATGAATATAATCTGTTGATTGCTTATTGGGGGACGGCAACTGCCAGCACCGGGCAAGTGACGTGCTTGAGTACCTGCTCGGTAATACTGCCGGTAATTTTCTGCGGAAGCGTGTCGCGGCCGTTGGTGGTCATGACGATGAGATCCGCCTTTCTCGCTTCTGTCTGCCGGTTGATCAGCGAAACGATATTCTCACTGTAGGTTTCTTCCTGCCAGTAAGGCATCAGATTATTGGGGATCGTAACTTCGGGGAAAGACCGGCCGTCGTGGATGCCGATGATTTGCGGAGATGATTTGAGCAACGGTAAGGTCTTGCTCAGAAACATCAGCCCGTCGAATGCAAAAGGGAAATCGGCCGTCGGAAGCAGGATCGTGTCAAGCCTGATGTCGCCTGTGTCAAAGTCGACAAAACCGCGGCAGTCCTCGGGAATATACAACGTGGTCTGTCGAAAAGTGTTAACCAGAAAGGAAGTAAGATCGCTGCCGAACAGGCGTCCGAAGGTTCGCCTCGGATTGAGGCCGATCACCAATAAATCATTATCATGTTTGGTGAAACGCTTTTTGATAACTTTTTTGTAGTTATTGCTTGCACGCAGCTTTTTTACCGAGATGCCCAGTCCACTCACCGCATCCCGCGAACTGCTTTCGGGCAGCCAGCCCCACTTCTCGTACATGCTGCGTACGCTGAAATCGGGCACGTCATCGCTGTGCGGACGCACGTCGACAATTTCGATGGTTCCCTGGAACGCGACGGCCAGGCGCAGGGCATGCGCAAATGCATTGATGGAAGAGTCGTGTTCGTGAATGATGTGACTGGTGCGCAGAGGCGTCTCATTGGGGCTAACATCTTCTCCTGCCATACGAGTATCATACTATTGAATCAACACGCGTGTCAAACCAAATGTGATTACGTTGTACGGCGCTTGTACAGCGTTACCTGCTTGTAATCGGCCGTCAGGTCGAAAGCTGCGCGCAAAGCGTCGAGGTAGGGGCTCGATATGGCGGGATCATTGTTGATTGTTTCGACAACGATGCGCGCACGCGGCTGGAAGCTCCGGGAAAGCAGATGATGCAACGGCGCAAAATATCTGGTGAGGTCGGGATCGGTACTGTCCGGTTTGATGCGTAGATTTTTGCCGTTCTTACGCGAAATCAATACCGGTTCAATGCCGTGCATGACGACATGGCTGCTTTCCAGTCGGTGCGGCAGCTTTCCCCTGAGTTGGGCAAGACCAAGACCGCACAGGGAAGCCGGATCGGTGGCATTGAACCAGTAAATGCGATCATCGTCCTTGAGCCGCTGCAGCGATCGCAAAGCGCGGTGTGAAATAAACTGCGGCCCGGGTATGCCCTCGAAAAAGTAGCCGGAGGTAATTTCACCCGACAGTTCCATAATACGCAAGGTGCGAAATATCGATCGCCACTGAAAGGATGCCGATTCGCGGGCAAGCAGTTCCCGGAAGAGAATGCCGTAGCGTTCGAGCAGAATGCGTACCCGATCCTTATTGTTTTCCTCCGCATCAATCGGATCGTTTGCGTTCCGGTCAACCGGCAGTGCGTACCAGTTGCCGGCAAAGGGGGTCGATGCTTTCCAGCGGGCAAAGCCCCGGCGAGTTGTGCGCGGGTCGGCATGCTGGTGATGTGCGTCGGCCGGTTGTGCGCCAAACCCGGATTGTATTCCCTTGCGAACGGCAGCGTAACTGTCGTTAACCAGAACTCCGGCCCAGACGAGATCCCACAATCTGCGCGCCAGTTCGTCGCTGCGCATTCCGGTATGACGCACCAGTGCTGCAAAGTCGTGCTTGCCCAAACCGGCGGGAATAAGCTCGTCAAGCTCATCAGGCCTGGATTGCACATGCGCGAGCAGGGAAATATCGCCATCGAATCCAAATGTCAAGCTTGGCCTGCCGGCGCCGAACCAGGCAGCATCACTTTCCTGCATGACGGCGTCGAGCCAGGCCGTATCGTACCGCGCGATTCGTGCGGGGAAGATGTCGGACTCCCATGCTTTGGCGGGAGCTGGATAGCCGGTTAGCTGCTCGATGGTTTCATACACACCGGTGGTTGCCTGGCGAAGTGAGATCAATCCCTGCCGATGGGCCAGAAACTGCTGCAGTGCGATGAGCGGGCACGGCGCAATGTGTGGTACGGCGTCGGCACGCTGTATGCGCAACATTATTTCAAAATTGCGGCTGTCACACAAGTACACCGAATCGTCGGCTTCGAGCAACCGGCCGCAAACCAGGGTTTGCGCGTCGGTCAAAGCTTCGATGCAATGCGACCCTCGCCCCCGGGATATCTGCAAGTTCTGGCTCACAAAGTCAACGTCCACCGGCCCGTAATACTGCAGCCAGGTTGCGATAATCGAAGTCACTTCCTCATCGGCATCGGTTTCTGCGTCATGCGCGATGGGGAGCATATCGAAAACATCGCCTGCAATCCCGGTTAGTGCAATAAGCGACGGATCCCAGCCGCATCCGTGAGTCAGTCGCGGCAGCGCTTCACGTGCGGCAATTATGTCCAGGTCCAACTGCATTGAGCGAATTCTCACCAGTTTGGGAGCTGCCTCATCAATCCAGCCGCATTCGTCCTGCTGGTCCAGCCTGATCCGTTCAAGCATTATTTCCCATTCGCCAAACGGCACGGCAATGCGTTCCTTGACCCATTCGATCAGCTCGACGGGGGAATCCGGTGCATAGCCCGGCGCCAGGCGTTGCCGCTTGCGTACAAACTCCTGCACGATGCCGGGCTTAAGCGACGGGCGAAGGCCGGGCGAGAACACAACGTCGCGCAAAATATCATCGCTGAGCTGTGACGGTTTGCCTTCGGCAGGATCGTCGCGCTGGTACATGTATTGATTGATCTGGTTCCAGGCAATGCCGGCGGCCATCGGGCCGGGGCTTGTGGTATGGGTTTCGCTCCAGGCAATGTGGCCGCCGGCCAGTTCGCTAAGCACCAGGCGCAAACCGTCGAGATCAAACTCGTCCTGCAGGCAGGTTCGCCACGCTTCGAGGAGCATGGGAAAGTCATGATAATTCGAGACGGCCTGCAGCAGCTTCTGTGAGCGCAGACGATTCATCCATAGCGGCAGACGGTGTTTTATGCGGTTTCTGGTGACGAGCAGGGCGCGCCCGGCGCATTCCCGAAAGCGTGCGCCGAAAAAGCCTGAACCCTCGAGTCGCGTGCGCAGCAGCGATTCGAGATTCTCCGGCGTGACCAGCGACAAAAATTCCTCTCCCCTGATTTCATGCGGTAGTTGCATGACAACCGAGTCGTTTTCGGGAAAAATTTCGGCGCGGTGCTTGAATGCCTGTTCCCACGCAGTATCGAGAGCCAGGGCAAACGGTCGATTAACCCGTCCGCCCCAGAACGTATGCAGCACAACCTGGTTGCCGGGTGCTCCACCCGGCCCGCGGGCGATATGCTCGATCACGACGTGGTGACGATGCGGCAGGGCAACACCGGTCGCTTCTTTCTGTCGCTTGAGAAAGTCAATGAGCTGCTGCGCCGCAACGCCGTCCATGCAATGACGCTTTTCAAGTTCGGCCCGAAAGGAGCGGTCCCCGATCAGGTCATTGGCATGTTCGAGAAACTCCCCGATCGCAGATGAAAAGTGGAAGTCACGATTGAGCGATTCGCCTACCCAGAAGGGAATTTCCGTGCTGTGCGGGCCTGCGGCCGAGACGAATACATCGTTGTGGGTAATCTGCTCGATGCGCCACTTCTGGGTTCCCAGAGTAAACGCATCACCGATTTTGGCTTCCCAGACAAACTCTTCATCCAGATCGCCGATGCGTGCATTGCTCTGCTGGTGACGGAGAGTGTAGTGCCCCCGGTCGGGAATCATACCGCCCGAGGTGTACAGCGCGAGCCGTACGCCTTTGCGCGCGGCAACTCTGTTTTCGAGCTTGTCAATTGCTATGCGGGGCTGCAGTTCACGAATACGGCTGTCGGCATAGCGTCCGGCAAGCATGGCGAGCACGAGGTCAAACAGCTTTCGCTCGAGATGCCGATAGGGATAGCTGGTATGCAGCAGGCTATAGAGCTCGTCGCAGCCCCACTCCCGCGTGATGGTCATCGATATGATGACCTGCGCCAGCACGTCCAGCGGAGCATCGATCGGTCTGCATGATTCGATATGCTGATTGACGATCGCGGGGGCAAGCACGGCGGCTTCGACAAAATCCATCGGATGTGAAGGACAGATGGTTCCCCTGCTCGCCTCACCCACCTGATGGCCCGCACGGCCAATGCGCTGAATAGCGGAAGAGACCGAAAACGGACTTTGTATCATGATTACCTCGTCAAGCGCTCCTATGTCAATGCCCAGCTCGAGCGAATTGGTGGCCACGATGGCCTTGAGTTCACCGGATTTCAGCTTGTGCTCGACCGTCGTGCGTATTTCCCGGGAAAGCGAACCGTGATGCGCATAGGCGAGTGGTTGACCTTCGCCACTATTGATCTTTGTAGTGATTTTCTCGCACAGCCGGCGACTGTTGGTGAAGATCAATGTCGAGGTATTGGCGGCGATGCGGGACTTGAGGGAGGGCGCCAGCGTATCCCATAATGATTCCTGCACATCGCGGTCGACAGCTTCCCGGGGAGAGATAACGCTCACTTGATACTTTTTAGTCACTGCGCAAGAGAGGATCGCTACCTTGCGGGGACGGCAGGTTCCGTCCGGCAAAGCAGTGTATCCCCCGACAAATGCAGCAACGGTCTGCAGCGGCTTGACGGTTGCGGAGAGGGCAATGCGCTGAAAATCGCCGCTTAAGGGCACAATCCGGTCTATGGCGGTTATCAGATGCGTACCCCGTCGCTGGTTGACGACGGCATGTATTTCGTCAAGTATGACACATTTGATCCGGTGCAGCACCGCCGTGCCGCTGCGGGAGCTGAGCATGATGTTGAGGCTTTCCGGCGTGGTGATAAGTATCTCCGGTGGCGCGCGCAGCATTTTGCGGCGCTCCTGCTGTGGCGTATCACCGCTGCGCGTAAGCACGTTGATGCGGGGAAAGGTCTTGTTGTTGCGGTCGAACAGAGAGTGCAGCTCATTCAGCGGGCGAATCAGATTTTTGCGAATATCGTTATTTAATGCTTTGAGGGGGGAGATGTAGATCACCGACGTCTCTCCCGCCGGCCACTGTTTGCGAATCAACTGGTTCAATGCCCAGAGAAATGCAGCCAATGTCTTGCCGCTGCCGGTGGGTGCGGTAATGAGCACATGCTCATCCTGCGAAATGTGTTCCCATGCTTTACGCTGGATATCGGTCGGCTCGCCGACCGAAGTCAGCAGCCACTCGGCAATACGGGGGTGAAATTTGTGCAGCGCATCCATTCAGGCAGCCCGATCGAGAGCGGAAACGGAAACGCCGGCGGAATTGACGGACTCAAGCCGCTGCCAGTCATCAACGATCTCACCGATGTGCTCGACCGGCCAGGCGGGACGTTGGCCGTAGAATATGCACAGGTAATTGCCCGGGGAGGAATAGGCCAGTCCACCTGCCGGAATTTCGGCAACCGGCGAATCCGAGCCAAAATCTATGCCGATTGATCCGTACAGCTCGTTGCCCCAGCCGCTCAGATTGATCGTGCAGGGCAGAATCTCATAAAACGAACGGCCAATCCTGGTATCAAACACCGTGGCGGTAAGAGTAAAGTTTTCGAACGCAAGTTTGATATTCATACTATCGCTCCGGTCGGCAATAGCAGGCAACACTCCACGTGCGTCAATTCGCAAGTATTCCCCGCAGCACATCTAGCCAATTAAAGATAAAATCCGCCGGTAGCTACAATTCGGTTCAGGGACGGGCCGCATAGTGCTTCAAACAACCAGTCCGACTATTGAGTCCCGACACATTACCCCTGCGCGTTGTACAGAATCGCCGAAGACCGGGCTCGGTTGAGTCGAAAGCAATACCCTCAATGCCTTCCCCGCTCAAAAAGGTAGCCAAATCCTGAAATGTTGTGTATAATAGTCACTAGTCTAGTATGGAGAAGTTCCGTCCAACCTAAGCGCTTAAACTCGTGCTGGATTCCCGAGCATGCTCATAATCTACGGATAAATAATTGAGACAGGGAACCATTCCGAGCGTTAGAGTATCTATGCAGTTTGATGGCATCGAAAAGGATATTACCGTTTATCCGGCAGTGAATCGTCTTGCACTGCGCCGGACGATCGTTATGCCCGATGGGTCTCAGCCGGTTGCGCTTGGATCGGGGACCATTTCAAATTTCCTGGGTTCGGGGGGCATGGCGAATGTCTACGAGATCTGGAACCAGAGGCTGGAGGTTTATCGTGCGGTCAAGCTGATGAATCCGAATTGCGACGAGGAGTCTCTGGAGCGATTTCAAACCGAAATAAAAATCTGCGCAAAGCTGCACCACCCCAATATCATCGAAATCCACGGCGTTGGTGAATGGAATGATCTTCCCTACATTGAAATGGAGAAAATTGACGGACGCACGCTGGAAGATTTGATCCGCCTGCGCGGTGCGCTTCCCGTCGAGGTGGCTGTAGCCATCGCCATTATGGCAGCGCGGGGATTGAAGCATGCGCATAATCAGGAATACGTCATTTACGGCAAAACGTATCACGGCGTAATTCATCGTGATTTGAAGCCGAACAACATCATGATATGCACAAACGGCGTGGCAAAAATTATGGACTTCGGTATTGCTCGACCGACCGAAGCTTCGTTTCATACCATGGCCGGGACCGTGGTCGGCACGCTTCAGTATTTGTCCCCCGAACAGATGAATGGTGAGATCCTCGACGTCAAGACGGATATCTACGCATTCGGTGCATCATTGTACGAAGCCATTACCGGCAAAATGGCTTTTCCCGAAAAAAACATACACAAACTGGTGCTTGACAAAAGCGAAAACAGATATATACCGCTTGAAAACTACGACATTAAAATTCCGGCCAGATTGAGAAAGCTCGTCCATAATTGTCTGCTGTTTGATCGCAACAAACGAATTGACAGAGTCGAAGCCATTCTTGCCGAACTTGACAAAGTGTATTGCGCTATGACCGGCAATTCGCCGCAATCGATTGTCCGCAAATATCTCGATAATGAAATAAAATTCGGCAAACTCGTCATTGAAACAAAAAAACGCCTGCCGGTGCTGGCGATTGCGGCCGTGATTGCATTCATAGTCCTTGGCAGCGGCGTGTACCGGCTGGCACACTTTCTCAACCGCCGCAATGAGGAACCTGCCCCAATTGCGCAAGATTCCTCGATCACAAAGCTGGCCGTGACCGGCAATCCTGCCGGGGCCACAAGCGCCCAAAAGGACATCGCACGAGTCGGCAAACCGGCCTCTCCCAAACCAGCAGCAGCTTCACGGCGCAACACACCGACACTCCAAACCGAAAAATCCAAAGCGTCAGAATCCGCACAGCCCAAAAAACTCAGCCTCAGCGAGAAGTTGCGGCGAAAATATGACACGCATAATCTGTTGCTCATTGTGGAGAATGAATACAAGGCCGGAAACTATCAGACGGTGGTCAGTCTGTTCAGCAAGCTGGACCCCAACCAGGCCGCTGCGACGAAAGCAGTAGTGTATACGCTGCGCTCGCTGGAGCGACAGCAAAGCTCCGGACTTGCCGATTTTCTAGGTACTCACCGCATTAACGATGCGGAATATTACCTGATCGCTGCGCGTGCGGCCTATAAAGCAGGTAATATAGCCAGGGCAAAAGAACTGATCTCCAGGAGCCTTTCTGCTCCCAAAGCACTCATAACCTACACCGAACTCAAACGGGAGGCGGGCTACTACCTTGCGCTGTGCGCCAGCCGGGAATTTGACGCGGCGCCTGATGAAGAGCATTATAAAAAGGCGCTTGAAGCGTGGTTCAATGTCAAAGGTCAATTTGTCGGCAACAGAGAGCATCGGTACTTCCAGAAAGCCGAAGCCGAAAGAAAGCGCATCGGCGCCAGGTTCAGGAGTTTGCAGGGATGAGCAAGCATTGGATATCAGCAGGGGTGCGATTTGCCGTTCTCATCGGTGCACTTTTTACCTGCACCTACTCGATGCAGCCGCTTGATGAGCACGCGCGACGTCAATTGACACTCGACACACTCTCCGGCCCATTGCCGAAGCTGATCAAGCATCGCAAACTTCCCTACGTCGTAGCGGCCGACATCGAGGTGCCGGCGAATCGGTCGGTGACCATCGAACCGGGTGTGGTACTTGTATTTAAAAATTTTACCGGACTGCACGTACAGGGGCAGTTGATCGCTGAAGGCACACCGGCCAAACCAATTGTATTTACATCCGAGTACGACGGCGAACATAACCCGGCAAGCATCGAATACGCCAACCCCTATGACTGGAACGGCATTTACATTCACGGCGGCGGAATCGGCAGCCGGTTCAAAGACTGTTTTGTGCTATACTCGGTATATGGCATTGTTACCGAAACGAAGTTCGTGCGCCTCGATCCGGTGATATTCATGTCGAACGGCAAAAGTGACTTTGTTGTCGAAACTGAAAAAAAAGAGACGGGAAACGGACCATTCCGCTATGTTTTGTCAACCAAAGACGCAACGGTTGACGGCGTATCGGTCAAGTTGCTGGAAGACCCGCTGGCGCCGCGGCGCAATCTGTTCAGATACAGCGGTCTTGCTGCAACCATTGTCGGACTGGGTGTCGGTACGCTCTACCTTACCCAAATCAAGCCGGCGCAGGATAATTTGAACAATTACAGCACCACGGATGCCGACAATTTGACAAATCATAGCGGCGCCGACTGGCACAATGCCAGAAAGCACCGAAACGCGACGGTGACAATGACCACACTCGGGGGGATTGTCGGCCTAATGGGGGCCACAGCCTTTGGCTGGAGCTTTACGTTTTAGCTGGATGAAGCGTCTTATGAAAAAAAATGTACTGTGGGTAGTGCCTGTTTGCCTGGTAATGCTCTGCACCAATGACTACAACCCGTTCGGTGATGCGGCCAATGCGCGCATGGTCGTCAGCTCGATGTCCCTGGCCCTTGAAGACGGCGACACCGCAGCTATTTTCAGCACCGACACGCTCTGGATTTCTCCGGCAGTTGTCGAGCTGATCGATTCGTTTTCGATATCGATACCCGGCAACCGCTTCTGGACGGATACCTGCATCGCAAAGCCGGCAAAGGACGATTACGGTTTTGCCGTTTCATTTTACCAGACGGGAAAGCACCAGATTTTCATTACCACCCATCGCACCTCGGGAACACACGAAACAAATGCATTGGGTGTTTTCGTCACATCTCCACTCGGGCAGCACGACGTCCATGCCCTGGCCGGCTACCCCTGTACACTTTCAACCAGTCCCGTGCAGGATGCCGACATAATTTACACCTGGTCATTCGGTGCCAAAGTGCAGCAACAGATAGAATCTCCTTCCGAAATGCTGATTACGTCAATTCTGCAACGTGACAGCATGCCGGGCCTGTTGTGGGTTTCGGATGCACGGAAAAGATTCCATTCGCCCAAAGTAGAATTTTCAATTGTGATCAGTGACAGCGTCGGGCCGTCAATTGCGTGCGTTAACGATTCGCTGCTCGGCACCGACACCGTCCTTGCCGGGGAGAACACGTTTCTTTTCAAACTGGAAGTGAACGATCCGGGCGGCGTGGGCACCGTTTCGATGAATGGGACGGTGATTTCTGATATCTCCAAGCCGCTCTACGTCAATCGATACAACAACATGTCCGATTACGAAGATTCGGTTTTTACCGTAAAAGTGCTGGCGCAGGATAAGCATGGAAACACGCGGGAGAAATGGTTTTGGCTCACCTACGACGGAAGTCTGCCATCTGCATATACTACCAGCATTGTCATCGATAACATCACCGGCGATTCCGCCACGACCAACAAGCCCTCCTATACGATTTTCGGTTCGCTGCGTGAGTATAATGAAAGTCGCGTCTGGGTAAGCGCACAGGTAAACGGCGTGTCGCTCAACACTGCCGCCCTCGAAGTGAATGTTGCCAATGAAGTCGGCGCCTGGAATCGAACGGTCAGCCTCGATACGGGATTGAATGTGGTTGACATTCTGGTGAAAGACCGCAATGATACGCACCTGGCCAGGAGCTCAGTTTCGATATATCACGATCCGGATGCCGTTGACAAAATCAAACCCCGCATACTCCAGGTCGAGATCAACGAAAAAGAAGCGATTCCTTTCAGCAATCACATAGTTCGTGACAGCAGCTTTTCGCTTCGGGCGCTTACGTTTGATGAAAGCGGAATAGACAGCGTTATTATGCACCATCCCGACATTGCGGTCGAGCAGGACGGGTTTTACTGGCTTGGCAGGAACCTCCTTGCCGAACATGATGATTCGATGCTGGTAGTTATCTCAGCAAAAGACAGCGCAGGCAACTGGGGAACCTTTCATTTTTATGTACAGCAGAACAGGATTGCGGACATTGCGGATTTCGATCTGTGGCCGCAACAGCTCATCGTTACCAGTGAGCTTGCAATCGATTTTACCGTGCAGGACGAGGACCCGGTAATCCCGGAATTGAAATTTGGATGGCACAAGCCGCAAAGCGTGGTGCTGAGCAATCTAAATGGCTTGAACAACTGGCGCCTGAAGGTCGATCCCGCTGATGATGATACCGGAACGTTCAGCATCGGCCTGAAGCTGGATGACGGTCTTGAGGATACCACACAATACTGGACATTTGCCATCCTGGCTGATTCCTCGGATTTAATTCGAATCAAAACGACAAAAAGTTCATTTCCGGATTTTATCGAGTTGGGGGATACTCTTGCCACCGACATTCAGATACAAAGCGGTACCGGTGCCGAACCGTTTTATTTTCAGGTGAAGGAGTTGACTACGGGCAGTGTTTTGCTGGACAAATCAACGAATTCGGAACAAAGGGCATTTAGCTGGAAACCGCAGTCATCCGACGTTGGTTACAGGACGCTGGAGATTTCCGTTCGCGACAATACCGGGTGGGCTGACACGCTTATTGTGGGCCTTGAGGTGCTACCATCAAATCAGAATAGCCCACCGGCTTTTTCCGCAGGCTTCGACAGCGCACTTGATACAACGGGTGGCATAGTCAATCTCAGCAATCCCGATACGACGTTCTCATTAACATATCATCTTATCGATAATGACGACCCGCGCGTTGACAAACACACATTTGCCGTGTCCGGTCCGGCGACCTTTACCTTCAGCAGCGATTCGACAACAATTAGCGCAACGGTCAATACCGCACATATCGATACTGCCGACACCATAAAAATGTGGGTAGTTGACGGAACCGGCAACAAAGATTCGGTAATTACTCCCCTGAGACTAGCGGCGATTGCCGCAACTGACGGCATCCCCCCGGATAGTATTGACAACTTTCGGGCCTGGCTTGATCCGGCGGAAGATGTAGTGTACGACGCAGGCGACAGTTCAGTCACGGCGTGGCACAGCAAACACATTGCAGGGATTAGCGAAAAAGTCACCTTTGAAGACAGGTCGTCTTCCAGCAGACCCACACTGGTTTATGATGCACAATTGAAGCAGAATGTGATTGAGTTCAGCGGAACCGACCGGCTCGCAGACGATGATGGCGTACAGCAATGGGAGAAGGATCCCTTTACCTTTTTTGTCGTTGCAACGATAATGTGGAATTCTGAGCCGGAATTTAAATCTCTCATCTCTCCGGGGTCTCAGCCTGAGTTTTCGTTGGGGATAACCGATGCGTTCAAGGCCGGAATAAACTACAACGATATCAGCACGAATACCGACACGGGAATAGGCTTCCTGCCTGTGTCCAAGGATGCCTGGTATGTATATGCGTATGCATCTTCCGGACACAGCGGCAATAGTATCGAAGTTGACGTCTGGGTCAACG
Organism: Chitinivibrionales bacterium; assembly: GCA_014728295.1. Classification (GTDB taxonomy): domain Bacteria; phylum Fibrobacterota; class Chitinivibrionia; order Chitinivibrionales; family WJKA01; genus WJLW01. Next base: position 165,900 of record WJLW01000083.1, read on the forward strand.
GCACAAAATCGATTCCATCGCCTCAGTCGCATCAAAGCAACGGAAGCGGCTATCTGGTGCTCGGCTCTGCCCATGTGGGGTCAAATTACACTACTTTTGACGGACGGATGGCCGATATCTGCTATTATCAGCGGAAATTGTCCGATGGTGAAATCGAAGCGGTATCTACCTGGTTGCTGGAAAAATACGATCTCACACCAAAGTGGTAGTATCAAGCCCTGAAGCATTTTTGCTCATGATCGTTGACCATGCCCGTGGCCTGCATATGGGCATAACATATTACGGGCCCGACGAATTTGAATCCCCGTTTGTATAAATCTTTGCTCATCGCGTCCGATTCGGGCGTACTTGCAGGAACATCCTGCCAACTGCGATAGGGCACTTTGGGTTGCAGCGTCTGGTAGTTGGTAAATTGCCAGATGTAGTTGTCAAATGATCCGAATTCTTTGCGTACCTCAATGAAGCGCCGGGCATTGTTGACGGCCGCATTAACTTTGAGCTTGTTGCGAATGATGCCTTTGTCGTTGAGCAAGCGGTCGATATCTTTTTGTGTGTATTGTGCAATTTTGCGCCAATCCCAGTTGCTGAATGCTTTGCGAAAATGCTCCCTCCGCTTGAGAATGGTTATCCAGCTCAATCCCGCCTGAAACCCCTCGAGGATCAGAAACTCAAATAATTTGCGATCGTCATGAACGGGAACGCCCCATTCATTGTCGTGATAGTCAATGTAAACGGGGTCGGTCCCCGCCCAAAAGCAGCGTTGCTTTGCTTTCACAAAGGGCCTCCGCAATGGCAAGGTCGGTTGGGGTGGTGATTTTGAAATTCAGTGAGTTGCAGAATGCGATACCGGTGGTGTGTCCGATTTTTTCCATGAGCATGGCTTCATCGGTGGGCACGGGATGCATATGAGCCGCACGGGAGAAAGCATCCAGCAGCGCTTTTCTGTGAAACAGTTGCGGCGTGCCGACGCGCGCAAGCTCGGTGCGATCAAGTGTTTCCGTGCAGGCGTCACCGCAATAGCGCCGCACCGTATCGACGACGGTCGTGGCGATGATCGCAGATTTGAAGCTGTGCCGTTTCTGCAGCAGGGCGTCGATTATTTCGTGGTTGACAAAGGGACGCGCCGCATCGTGAATCATTACCCACTCGCATGAGTCATCGCTTGCGGCAACACCGTTCAGCGTGGACTGCCAGCGATGCTCGCCACCCGCAACGATGTTCCATGCGTGCTTCGAGCCGAGTGTTGCCAGATGCGAGTCGGTAGCGTGCGTACGCGCCTGGGGAACGACGATGATTCCCTGTGACGTTGCCTCGTGAGAATCGAATTGCTCCAGTGACCACTGATACAAAGGCTTGTTGCCGAGCGTGATGTAGGCCTTGGGAATCCCGGCGCCGAGTCTGGAACCGGCCCCGGCAGCTACGATTATTGAAGCCAGGGAAATGGGCATAATATCGTCATTGCACAGGTTACGGAACTGATCTATATCTGCAAATCCGCCGCCGCCGCATTTTCGACTACCTGCCGCACGTCTTTGCAGCCCGGAATCACGCAACTTACTACCGGATTTTTCAGACACCAGGCCAACGCCCATTGCGCCAGGGAAATACCTTCCGGAACTTCCTCACGGGCGATGCGTTGGGCTTCTTTGATTTTCGAGAGGCGTTTCTCATCCGAATGCGAGGCACGCACATCATTTTCGCCAAAGGTCGAGTCTAGCGTGTATTTGCCGCTCAAATAGCCGCTGGCCAGGGGAACACGGGCCAGGATGCCGAGATTCTGCGACTTCGCAATCGGTAAAAGCTCCAGCTCGGCATTGTTGTCGATTCGATTGTAAACCAGTTGTAAAGCCTCCGCGCCAACACGGGAAGCATCCTGTGCCTGTCGAATACTGAGATTACTGCCGATCGATACGCCGACATGCAGGATCTTACCTGCTTCTTTCTGTCTGGCGAGCATTTCCCACAAACCATCGGTATCAAAGTGCTCGTCGCTACCGGAATGGAACTGGTATAGGTCAATATGATCCGTCTGCAGTGCTGCGAGTGAATCTTCAAGTTGCCTGCGGACTTCCTCCGGTTTCCAATGCCAGGTGCGTTGGAGGTGTTTGTGAAACTTATGCCCGAATTTGGTTGCCACGATCCATTGGTCGCGCCTGTCTTTCAGCGCCCCGCCAACCAAACGCTCGGAAGTATGATCGCCGTAGCATTCTGCTGTGTCAACCAGATTGACGCCCAGATCCTGGGCTTTGTGCATAATGGCATCAGCCTCCGCCTGCGAATACTCTTTGCCCCATTCCCCGCCAAACTGCCATGTACCGACCCCAATGACGGAGATGTTCATGTTTGTTTTACCAAGTGTTCTGAATTGCATGTTTTGCCTTTCTTTGTTTTCGGGGCGAAGCGAACCGCTTGCCGGTGCTTCTATTTAGGCTTTCCGGCTAATCGATCTGCTCACCTTTTCCGTCACGGTGGCATGCTTCAAAAAACCAGCATGCGCCCTTCGCGAGTAAATATACTCTGCCTTCTACCTCCGTTCAACCATCCCCGCAACCTTCATCGACAACCCGAACAACCGGATAAACCCGGCGGCATCTTTCTGGTCGTACAACTCGGTATCACTGAACGAAGCCAGGTCTTTCAGATAAAGCGACGTATCCGCCCGGGTGCCCGCCGGTACAATGTTGCCTTTGTAGAGCTTGAGCCGCACCGTGCCGCTTACCCTCTGCTGGGTGACGGCGACAAACGCATCCATTGCCTCACGCAAAGCAGTATACCACTGGCCGTTATAGACCAGCTCCGCATATTTGCAGGCCAGGGTTTCTTTGTAAGCAAGTGTGGTACGATCCAGAACCAGCCGTTCCAGCTCGCCGTGAGCAGCATACAATATCGACCCGCCCGGTGTTTCGTATACACCGCGCGACTTGATCCCGACCAGACGATTTTCGACCATGTCGACATGGCCGATTGCATGGATTGCGCCGATCTTATTGAGGGTGCTCATCAATTCGACCGGGCCGAGGTCTTTGCTGTTAACGGCGACTGGTGTACCTTTGTTAAAGCGAATCTCTACATATTCAGCTTTATCGGGCGCCGTCTCAATGGTATTGGATATCGTGAAGACATCATCAGGCGGCTCGGATGCCGGGTTTTCAAGTACGCCACCCTCATGGCTGATATGCCAGATGTTGCGATCTTCGGAATAGATGCGCTTCTTTGATTGACTGATTGGAATATTGCGCTGCTCGGCATATTCGATGCAATCCTCACGCGAGTGCAGCGTCCATTGCGGATCTTTCCAAGGTGCGATAATTTTGAGTGAAGGATCAAGTGCCATGTAGGTCAATTCAAAACGTACCTGGTCGTTGCCTTTGCCGGTTGCACCATGTGCTACCATGGTGGCGCCCTCTTTTTGCGCAATTTCAACCTGGCGTTTCGCAATAAGCGGACGGGCAAAACTGGTTCCCAGCAGATAGTGCGACTCATAAACAGCGTGTGCTTTGAGCGTCGGATAGATGTAGTCTTTAACAAACTCTTCACGCAGGTCTTCGATATAAATTTTTGATGCGCCGGTTTTAAGCGCTTTTTCGTTCAGGCCCTCCAGCTCTTCTTCCTGGCCTAAATCTGCTGCCATGGCGATTACTTCGCATTGGTAGGTTTCCTTGAGCCAGGGGATCATGACTGAGGTATCCAGGCCGCCGGAGTATGCCAATACAACTTTTTCCATAGTGCCGTTTCCTTTCGTGTATTTGTCAATTATCTGATAGTGGAATATACTTAAATCGATGCCGCAAAAATAGCGATTGCTTTATCGATTTCCCGCTGGGTAATTATCAACGGCGGCATGAAACGAATCGTATTGTTACCGCCTTTGATAAGCATTAATCCCTTACTCATGCACTTTTTGATAATCGGCGCCGGGTCGTCCTTGACCCGCACACCCACCATAAGACCGTCGCCGACAACCTCGACAAGCCTGGATCGCCGTGCTGCAAGCTCTTGCAGTTTGCCGGTAAGGTATGTTCCCCTGTCGCAAACATTTTTCAAAAATGACCTTTTGGACACGACCTTGATCACCTCGCCCCCCAGCGCACAAGCCAGCGGATTACCGCCAAAGGTCGTGCCGTGATCGCCCGGAGAGATGCAGGCGGCAATCTCATCGGTAGTGAGCACGGCCCCAAGCGGCAGACCGCCTCCAAGCGGCTTGGCCAGCGTCATCATATCGGGAATGACGCCGTGCTGTTCGTAGTGCCACAAGGTTCCGGTGCGCCCGACGCCACACTGGATTTCATCGAATATCAATACGGTTCTGGAGTCGGTTGCATATTCGCGCAAAAAGTGCAGAAAATCTTCCCGCGCCTCGTTGATGCCGCTTTCCCCCTGAATCGGTTCGATGATGATGGCGGCATATTCGCGTCTGGCAAGCTGCTTTTCGGTTTTGGCAAAATCATTAAGCGGGGCGGCATAAAAGCCCTTCATCAGTGGTCCGAATCCGGCATGAAATTTTGCCTGTGGAGTAGCGCTCAAGGCTCCGTAGGTTCGCCCGTGAAATGCATCACCGAATGAGAGAATGTTGATTTTTTTATCAGATTGCAGCCCCGCCCATTTGCGCGCAAACTTGATTGCCGCCTCAATTGCTTCGGTTCCGCTGTTGCAAAAGAACACCCGGTCGGCAAAGCTTTGTTTGATTAACAGATGCGCCAGGTCGATTTGTGGTTGCATGAAATACAGGTTGGATGCATGCAGGAGCTTTTTGCCCTGCCGCTCCAGTGCTTTTTGAAGAGCGGGATGGTTGTGCCCCAGTGCATTCACTGCAATGCCGGAGCAAAAATCGAGGTACTTCCTGCCGCTTGAGTCTTGCAGCCGGGAGCCGTCGCCTTTGACAATAGCGGGCGCGGAACGGGTGTAGGTAGGAACGAACAGATCGTTGGGATTTTGATTTTTCATCACGAGTACCAATGTGTATGAGGTTAAAGAGGTGTAAAATACATGATCTTTTGTTTTTAAATCTATACATAGAAACAAAGCAAATTAAAGTGCATGTTCATTGCTCATTGAATTCTCATAAGCCGTTAGTATATTTAATTCTTCCAAAACGAAAGCGGGATCTCATATAACTTAAGGAGCACAGTATGAAGAGTTCCACTCCAATTCCCGTCGTCCTGGTGATAGGAATATGCGCCGTTTTAAAGGTGGTTGCCGGTACAGATAATATGCCGGTCAAAATCCCGCAGCAGCACAAAGAAATAGAGCATTATCGGCTCAGAAATCTTATATCCTTCAATGATCTCTATGCAATTATCAATACCGGCAACAAAGCGGGTTTTGCGTTGCAGTGCTCTCACATAACAACGTTGCTGGATGGATCGGTTGTTGATCCTCAGAAAATTTACGGTACGTGCTACTACGGCCCGCAAGACTTTGAAGCACAAGAAACGAATTACCGCTACGCCCGTTTTCGCCTGACATCGACGATACAAAACGGCAAAGCTACGATGCCGGTCGGCAGGCTGCTCGCATCGAAGTATAACAGCGAGGAATGGACCGACGGGGGCCGGCTTGCCGTTCGATTTGAACTCTACGAAGCTGCGGACGGACCGGACAGGTCGCTGGGAATTTATGATATACGGATGCGATTCAAACAAAAGGACGGAACGTTTATCCATGCACCCTCACTTATTACCGGCCCCTACGTCAATCTGCTCAACAGCGACCATCCCGATTCCCTGGTAATATCATTTACCACCGACCGAAAAGTGAATGCATCTGTCGTCCTTTCCAATGGAAAAAAGTACTCCTCATCCGCAAGCGCTGTACAGCATATCATTCCTGTCAACTCTCTTAAGCCCTCGACAAGGTACCGCTATTTCATCGATCTCAACAACGAAGCGGCTACCCGCCAATTTAGTATTAAAACGGCTCCTCCCAAAGGTGACGCCCGGGTCGTTTTCGGCTACGCCGGCGATAGCCGCGAAGGGGTGGGGACCGGCGATGAAGCGTTTATGGGCGTCAACCGGAAAGCTCTGCTCCGGCTGTGGAATATCGCCTACCAGAACGGCGCCGATTTTTTCGCGATGGGTGGAGACCTGATGAATGGCTACACCAGCGTTGTGCACGATTTTGAAATGCAAATGACGGCGTACAAAGAGGCCATCAGCGGCTTCTGGCACGAGCGTCCCGTCTATCCGGCAATGGGCAATCACGAAACGCTGCTGCGCGTATTTGACGATGGCGGCAAATACGGACTCTCGCTCGACAGGTGGCCCTACGCAACGCAAAGTGCCGAAGCCATCTTTAAAAATGAGCTTGTTAATCCCGGCAACGCCCCGTCCGTTTCCGATGCCCGGCGCCCCACGTACAACGAAAATGTTTACTCCTACGACTACGGGCCGGTGCGAATGATCAGCTTCAACAATAATTACTGGTATGCCAATAATCCTGAAAAAACCGGTGGCTCTCCGCAAGGCTATCTCTTTGATGATCAACTGCAGTGGATCAAGAGGCAGCTTGAGGATGCGCAAAACGACGCGACCGTCAAATACGTTCTGCTTTACGCGCAGGAGCCGGTCTTCCCTTGTGGCGGGCATGTCAAAGATGCGATGTGGTATCATGGGAACAATGATATGCGTGGCTGGATTAAAGACAAGAAGAGCGGGAAGCTTAAACCCGCCCCGAAAGGCATCATCGAGGTACGCAATGAACTGGCGAGCATGGTGGCGAAATCCACAAAAGTTGCCGCCGTACTTGGCTCCGACGAGCACGCCTACTATCGCATCCTGATCGACAAGAACGTCCCGATCGGTCTGCCGGAAAAAGACACCGACAAAGGCAGTGATGTTGTCTGCCGCAAAGGCGGCTCCTGCTCGCCGATGAAAGCCCTCAAACATGCCACCTGGTACATCACTTCGGGCGGAGCCGGCGCTCCTTACTATGCCGAGGAACAGGCCCCGTGGAATGCCTATTGGCTTGAGAATCAGAAAAAACCGGGACTATTTTATTATTATTCATCCCAATCTCACCTGATGCTTTTCGAAGCGGATGCCGATAAAATTTCGTGTCGTACAATTAATCAATATGGTGAAGTAATTGACAGTGTGGACGATTTGATGGCGGTCAAGCACAGTGATGCAAAGAAATATTCTCCCCGCAAGAAGTAGTGCGCTGCTTACGCTCGTTTGCTGCATAATCGCACAGATTCCTGAACGTGCTCTATACGACATTCAGGGAACTGCCAAATCGTCATCATATAACGGCGAAATCGTCAAAACATCCGGGATCGTTACTGCAGATTTTCAGGACAGTCTGCAACTCAGCGGGTATTTCCTGCAGGATTCGGCCGGAGACGGGGACAGTACGACGTCAGACGGCATTTTTGTCTATGATCCGGGCGGGATTGATGTCAACCCGGGCGATTACATAGAAATTGAGGCGACAGTTGCGGAATACTTCGGCCTGACGGAATTGAAAGATGTTTCGGCGGTGTCGATCATATCGGCCGGGCATGTCATCGAGCCGGTATCCCGTGCGGTACTCGTCGATACTGTGCGGGTGTGGGAACACTATGAAGGCATGCTGGTGACGCTACTCGATACAATGCATATTGCGGGTCTTTACAATTTCAATCGCTACGGGCAAATCGTCGCATCAGGGAGTAGGCTGCCAATGTCGCCGACACAGCGGGGCGAGCCCGCGGGCAATAATCCGGTATCGGCAGGCGCCGTCGACCTGAGCAACGGCAGAAACCGCCTGGTGCTCGATGACGGCTCGTCTAAAACATATCAGGCTTCTTTTCCGGGCTATGCAAATATTGCCGCCCTGTGCGCCGGAGGAATACTGACCGGTGTTTCCGGGGTGATCGATTTTGCCTTTGGAAAGTACCGTTTACATCCGGTATCACTGCCGCATTTAGTTCCCCACAATTCACCGGGAGCTCCGGTATTCGTCGATTACCGCATGTCCGTCGCCTGCTTCAACGTACACAATTATTTCATCACCATCGACAACGGCACAAACGGCGCCAGAGGCGCAGACAGCGAGGCCGAACGCAATCGTCAGCGAAGCAAGCTGGCTTCCGCGCTGTTTCAATTGCAGGCTGATATTTTCGGTCTCGTTGAAGTGGAAAACAACGGCGATACGGCGCTGATTGACTTGATCAACGCGCTGAACGATTCGGTTGGACGAGCCAAATATGCGGCTATTACCGGCCTGGACGATGCCGACGGTGATCGCATCAAAGTGGGCATTGCCTACAACCATCTCGAGGTAGCTCCCGCAGGCAGCGCAAGGCATATCAGCGATCCGCTTTTCGAGCGCGCTCCCCTCGTGCAACGATTTACCCGCAATGCGACCCCGGATACTCTGCTCGTTGTTGTTGTGCATTTGAAGTCAAAGAGCTGCCGGGGCGCAACGGGGCTCGATGAAGATCAGAATGATTATCAGGGTTGCTATAACCATCATCGCACAATGCAGGTGCGGCGGCTGATCGACTCGCTCGAACGATTCGGCCGGGAGAAAATACTCATCATGGGCGACTTTAACGCCTATCCCAACGAAGCACCGGTTAAATTGATGGAATCGAGCGGATTCAGCAATCGCGGACGGGGAGAGATCACCTATGAATTCGACGGCGCATTTGGCCAGTTGGATTATATCTTTGTCAATGACGCCCTGATGGATGCCTGCAGTGACGGGCAAGCATGGAACATAAATTCACGCGCCTCACCGCTGCTGGATTACAACCTGGAGCATCGTGATTCCGGTTTATTCAGCCCCGGCCCCTGTCGCAGCTCCGATCATGATCCCATTGTCGCCGGCCTTTTCGCCGCCCCGGGGCGTATCAGATATGTCGACTACCTGCGCACAGACTATTCACCATCTCACGCGCGAAAATTGTTTCGAATAGATGGCAAATTGCTTTTCCCCGGCACAGATAACGGAAAGTTACTTCCCTCTGTCAAAGGGGTTGTTGTTGTAAAGAATGGTTCCGGCGTGAGCCGGGAGCTTTTGCTCCACTAAAAGGTTTCAACCGGCATACCTTCCAGATGCAGAGATGCATGAATTTTGTTGAATTCCTTTCCGATATCTCCAACTACTTCGTCTACGATTTCCTGAATAGACTGCTCTTTGGTTATGAGGCCGACGGATTGCCCCGCCATAAGCGAGCCATAGTCCGTGTCTCCGTCCATAACCGCGCGCCGCAATGCACCGACCCAGTAACTTTCTACCTCAAGCTGTGCTTCAACCCGGCCGATAGATCCGCTTTCAAGCCTTTTGAGCAGCTCCATCTGCAATTTACTGAAGTCCGCATGGCCACGATTGCGTAAGGCGCGCACAGCTACCACCGGCAGGCGACTGTCAATTTGAGGCGTCGAGACGGCATCGCGGGCGTTTGCCTTGATAAAGCGCTCTTTAAATTTTTTATGCGCAATACTTTCTGTTGCCACGGCAAACCGCGTGCCAAATTGAACGCCTGCCGCGCCCATAAGCAAAAGGTGCGCGCACATTCTACCCGATGCCAGACCGCCGGCAACAAAAATCGGCACCTGGTCGAAGTTGAACAATACCTGCTGTAGCAAAATGGTCAATGTCACGTGTCCGACATGCCCGCCGGCTTCCATCCCTTCAAGAATCAACCCGTCGACGCCATAGCCGATCATTCGTTCGGCAATAGACTGGGTAGATGCAAAGGTCAGCACCTTGGCGCCCGATTGTTTGGCAATGCGAATTTCCTTTTCGCGGGGAAACGATCCGGCGAAAATAATGAACGGAACGTCCATTTCCTTTACTAAGGCAAGGTGCTCTTTGTAAAGGGGTGCAATGGTGATCAGATTCACCGCAAACGGCTTGTCGGTAAGCCGGCGCGTTTGCTCGATTTGCCCGCGCAGAATGTCAATCGGCGTATTGCCGCCGGCCAGACATCCGAATCCGCCGGCATTCGATACGCCCGAGACCAGCTTCGGTTCGCTGACCCAGGTCATTGCGCCGCACATGACGGGGTAGTGCGTCCCCAGAAAATCCCGACCGCGCTTGAAGAATTTGTCTACAATCGCATTGTTCATAGTGTTCCTCGCAAGTATATGTCAACGTGCGCTGTTCAATTGTTACCGAAATATAATCTCAGTCTGCATTTTGCTCAAATGAGCCTGTTGAACCAATGCGGCGAAGAGATGAAAATCGATGAGCGCGTCTTAGGAGCGCGCAAAGACAGCATAAAATCGAGAGCGAATCGCCTCATCCCCCCGTTGCGCCACAACCACCTGCAGGCGCTCGACGAGCTTTTCATCATGCCCATAGGAGCTGAGCGCTTCGAGTGCGTGGTGTGCACTTGCCACCTCCTCATTGGCAACGGCATCTATCAGAAAGCCAAGTGCCTCATCGGTGCGAATCAAGGCGACGGCAATGAGTAAAGTCCGTTTCCACTCCGTATTAAACGTGTGTGCATAAACGTTACGCAACGCGTCCAGCGCCGGTGCGACACGGGATTCGCCTAACGCAAAGGCCGCTTCCTCAGCAATGGCAGGATTTTTATCCTCTAAGTACCGTGCGACAAAATCGAATGACTGGTGCGGATTAATGCCCATCAATGCCGAAAAGCAGGTTCCGACGACGTCCTCGACAAGCTCACCGGCCAGAATGCGCGCCCGCAAGATCAGCTCGGAAGATTCGGTTCCCATGAATGCCAGAGCCCGCGCCGCTCCCGAACGCGCCCGGGGTTCCGAATCGTAAAGCAAGTCCGTCAATTCATAGTAGATGCCAGCATACCCGCTTCCGGCCAGCGCGGTTGCGGAAATTGCACGCAGCTCGCCGGCAGTATCGGTTGAGCCGCCCCACGAGGGTTCATATTGCCTGCAGTGAATGCCCTTGAGAAAAATGCCGCAGTCGACGCAGTTTAGTTCGTCAAGCGCAGTGGTTATAGCGGTTTTGGCATGGCAGAGTTTATCGGTTTTTTCGCCCTCAATGAGAAAACGTTCGAAGGCGGCAATCAGTTGGGGCGTGTGGGCGGTCAGTTCATGCATTTGTACTGCTTTTGCGGCTTTGGCAACAAGCAGGTTTTGTTTGCTTTCGAGTGCTTTGGCAATTTCGGATTCGGCGGTGGGGGTGAGCGGAGCGGAGATAATCTGGCTCAGCAGGCGCAGCTTGTCTTTTAATTTTCCGGATTGCGCCATTTCACTCAACCGGCGCCGGATGAACCGGCAGCACGGGGCGCAACGGCTCTTCGGGGTCTTCCTGCTGCGAAGTGACAAAAAGTGCAATCCCCGCCGCGCCCGCGCCGATAACACCGGCCCCGATCAGCGACCACGTTACAATCTTTTTTGTCGTCTGATCATAGGCGTACAGCTCCTTGCGGGCCGCTTTGCTCTCCGGCCAGGGAAGCGTGAAGTTTACCTGCCGGAAGTAGGGGCTTTCAACCTGCAACGTCTTGGGCCGGGGAGGTGGAGAACATTCAACCGTAACCTCGAGGTTAAATTGCCAATCCGGATTCATTCCCTTAATCGCTGCGTTTTTGTCAACTCTTTTCGGCGCTACTTGTATCCCCCTCAACGGCCCGGCATTTACCTCGGGATAGGCGCCGAACTTGGTTTCGGCATCTAAAAATTCAATTACTATTTTCTCGCCCCGAGTATCGACATTGTAAAAAAACTGAGGATGCTTGTCGGAGAAGTTGAATGAAAGCGTATACAGCGAATCACCGGCCTTGTTGGCGGACGGGATAAAGTCAACGCTGAAAAGCTCGGTCAATATCGTATCCGGACGGACAGGGTAAATCGACCCATCCGATTCCTGCGCGCGGATCGGCAAACAAACTGCGAACATGATCGCTATCAGAATAGTCCTGTGCATAGTCAGTCCCGCCTACTTCATAATGGGAAACGAAATTTTGTGAATCCGGACATGATCGGCATGCTTGTCACGCACCACTATCTGCCCAAAGTACATACCCGCCGGAAACGACTCGGAAAATGGTATCGACATGTGCAATTGGGCGCGCCGCACGCGCCGGTAATAAACCTGTTCTCCCTTTGCAGAATACAGCTCAAACGTGATGTGCTCTGCATATTCAGGTACATTCAGGTCGATGCGTATGCGTCCCGCGCTTTCGGCATAAACAACCGATTCGATCTCAAAGCGATCATGTGCGGGTGACGGCGCCCGCCCGATGAAGGCATGGTTGCCGATCACCAGATTGTACACCGCCTCTTTTCGGGCAGGCAGTGACAAAGTAAAGGTGTCGCCCGTACTCACAACCTTTCCGGCTTCTGATTGCAGGGCATATTCAATTCCCGCCGGCAGTTGCGACAACGTCTCGAAAGCACCGCTTATTTCCCCGGCCCGGGATTCTCCGTTGTAAAAGCGCACCGGTAGTACTGCTTCGGATTGGTTCGGACTCAAAAACCGGACGGACGCGCCGTCATTACCGTCTGGAAAGTATTGCTTTGAGCGATGAAATGCCGGTGGTAACGGGTAGCCGGTCTCCTCACGCCGCTCGCCGCTGCAGACGTATAAATCAGGCAACGGCTTGCTGCCGATTCGCGCGGCTATCCTCAGCGACCACGCCGTAGTAGAAGTGGTCGCAATGCGCCTGGGCAATGACATTGCAGAGAGTGTCGGCGGAATCCGCAGGGTAGCTTCACTGCCAAGCGGATTGTAAACGGTGTAGCCCGGATCAGCGGCGCCGGAAAGCACCTGCTGCAGGCTGTTTTTGCCGGGCACGCCGCCGAGAAAATACGCTGTTGCGTCATAGGTTCCGGTCGCTTCATTTTTCTGCCAGGCATATACCTGCAACGAAGTGCCGTTTGCACCCGTAGCGCGCATGACGTCGCGAAGGTGAACACCGAATTGATAGGGAATACTGAAGTCGGTCCACTGCAACGGCTGCAAGGCAATCTCAAAAGTATCCCGCAGCGAAACGGTTCGGCCTTCCCCGAAATTCAGCCCGATCGGCATTTTCGTAATCAGCCAGAACAGCTTGCCGGGGGCAAAGGTAAATACTCCCGCGTTTGCGCTCGAGTATTCAACCCATTTATCATTGGCAAACGTATTGGCGGGGTTGGGATACCACCGATAGAGCCGGAACCTGGTGTTATCATAGGCGCCGCCGGTCAGCGCAAAAAGGGCCTGCAACGCGGCCTGAGGCGTAGAGTCGCTGAGCAGGGCCGTCGTGTGCACCGGTTGAATAAATTCCTGCAGGGTGTTGTAGGGATCGGATGCCAATCGCACGCCGCAGCGGGAAATATCAACCGTGTCGACATTAACCCCGTCGGTAACTATCAGCAGCATTCTGAAGCCGCTTTCACCAACGCCGATCGTACTTGTCGTCGTGGCGACACGGGCGCAGGTGTCGCTGACTTCACCCGAAGATGATGGTGACCCCGCCAAAAGAGCAGCGCTTCCCTTTGCGGCAACAAGCTTCCATGTGCAATTGGAGATATTATCGCAAAGGCGAAACGAATCAACCACCGAATTTCCGCCAACGCAATCCGTCAGATTCGACAGCATGGTAATTGCGGGCATAGTCGTATCGATAAAGCAGTGAAAGGGATATTTGAGATTTGTCGTCTTGACATAAACCAGCTTGCGGGCAGTATCGACTCTGCTGTCGTGCTCAACTTTTAGAACCCCCAGGCTGTCACGATACAGCTTGATCTTGAGCGGATCGAGCGCGACCGTCGTGTCGTACCGCACGCCAACGAATACCGGCGGCGTTTCACCGGATGACGCAAAGCTCAACGACGGTCCGGCAGGCGCAAACCCCGGCAGGGTATCCGGCGCGGCAGACAAAGTGAAGGTATCGTTATAGGGAGCCGTTGACGCAGGATAGCTGATATCTTTCCAGAGCACGGCGCTGCCGCCGAAAAGCGTGATGGTATCCACGCCTGCAGGAAAAAAGGAGGCGGTATCCCGAATCGTCCAATCCTGAGTCTGTGCGGCACCGTATACAGCAAACAGCAGTATAAACGCTAACCCGATACGGAATTTCATACATCATCTCCCAATCGCAAAAACATGATGCAACAAAAATCGTTTCTGCAGCTTCCACACACAAAGCCTTTTGCGGCAAATACTTATAAATCTTTGCCTCAAGCCGCATCATGCAATTATAGCATACCTGTCATCAACAATTCGTAGCAATTGTCTGCCGGCATTGTTTTTGTGGAAATGTAAGAACTATCTTTTAGAGTACCCAAACCGTTGTGTTCTTCAGAGTGAAAGGATATCGTGCGATGCTTCGTGGAATATCGCCTGTAGTTTCTCCCGAAATGCTGTCGGTGCTCTATCGCATGGGTCATGGTGACGAAATCGTTCTGGCCGATGCGCATTTTCCCGGCGAAACATATAACCATCGAATTGTTCGCGCCGACGGGATTACCATACCGGATCTGCTCGCCGGCATTCTGCCCCTGTTTGTGCTTGACGAATACGTCGACGCACCGGTAATCATGATGCTGGCGGTCGAGGGAGATACGCCGGACCCCGCCGTTGAGAAATCGTATGTAAACGTCATCAACAATCAGTATCCCCACACTCCCGCCCCGCTGCGCATGGAGCGATTCGCTTTTTACCATCGCGCACAAGAAGCATTTGCCGTCATCATGTCCGGTGATACGGCAAAATATGGCAACGTAATCATAAAAAAGGGCGTAACCCCGGTTGTCTGATCTTCCAACAAAGGAGCTCTCATGAGAAAATTGACTCTTGCCTGTCTGATCATCGTAAATGTCGTGCTGACATCTGTTGCCGCGCCGCCGGCGCCCGTGCTCAAAGAAATACGGATTACCCAAACCGGCCTGCTCAAATCAATCGTCGTCGAGGCGTACAATTTCAACATTGTCCTTGATTCGGTCGGTAGCATCATCGGTGTGGAAACGTTCGCATCCCCTGGTGACAAGAGCAACTACTCGATCGAAAAGGACCGTATCAAAAGCCAGCTCGATAAAAACATCTACTGCGTTTTTAATGGCGGTGAGTTGCGTCACATTGATGAATTGCAGTTTACGTATAATCGTACCCAAAACGATCGCGTCGACATGATCGGCACGATGAAAATTGACTACGAATCCAAGCTGGGCAAGCTCGGACGCGTCGAACGGATCGGCGGATTCACGATCACCTATAGCTACCCGCAGGCCAAGGTTAAATCGATCGGCAGTATCGAATTTTATTACGACATCGACAATAAACGTATCGAGCGATTTGCCTCACGCTCGACCGACAGGTCGAATCTGGTGGTGAAAATATTTCATCCGGCAGAAGATTTCCGCTGATGCACGGCCGGCCGATACGATTGCAAACCACGGCGATTTTTTTTACTTGCATACATGCAGCTTCCAGGGTACATTTAAAAAAGAAGGGCATGTATTGCATGCGGGTTCCTGCGTTTGCGGATTGATGCCTAACAAAGGAGATTCATGGGCACGAACAACATCATTTTTCTTGAAGTAATCGAATGGTTCGACCCGGACGGCAGTGAAGTTGCACATCGTATTCCCGAAGAGGGTTCCGGCGAAATCAAATTCGGCGCGCAACTCGTCGTGCGGGAGTCGCAGGTCGCCGTCTTTTTTTATAACGGAAAAGCGATCCAGGTCTTCGGCCCCGGGCGGCACACCCTGAAAACCGGTAACATTCCGGTGCTCACCAAGCTGATGAGCATTCCCTGGGGCATGACCAGCCCGCTGCGCGCCGAGGTTTACTTCTGCAACATGAAGGTGTTCGCCAATCAAAAATGGGGAACCCGCGATCCGGTTGCGTTCAAGGACTCGGAGCTGGGGCTCATTCGCCTGCGGGCATTCGGTCATTTCAACTTCCGGATTATTCAGCCGCTGCTTTTTGTCAATTTCCTCGTTGGTACCGTCGCCAGTTTCGGTACCGCAGACATCTCGGATTATCTCAGCAATCTAATCGTCTCCCGCTTCAACGACTACATGGGTGAAAACCTCGATTCTCTTCTTAGTCTGCCGGCGCAGTATGATGAAATGGGTGAAGGGCTGCTCAGCAAGATTCAGCACGACTTTGCCTCATTTGGATTGAGCCTGCATCAACTACTGATCAACTCCATCACGCCGCCGCCCGAAGTGCAAAAGGCCATTGACGATCGCAGCAAGCTGGGCGTATTCGACAACCTCGACCAATTGACAAAGATGAAAACCGCCATGGCCATCGAAAAAGCTGCCGACAATCCCGGCGGTGCGGGCGAAGGCATGGGCATGGGACTCGGCTTCATGATGCCGGGCATGCTGTCACAACATTTTCAGCCGGCGCAGCCAAAGAGCGCAACGCAACAGTGCCCCGACTGTCGACAGGCGATCGCGCTGGACGCCCGGTTCTGCCCCCTGTGCGGCCACCAGATTCTGGTGTTTGACAAATGCGCAAACTGCGGCAAGAATCTGCAGCCGTCGGCGCAGTTCTGTTCGCGTTGTGGAGAGAAGGCTGCGCGCACAACGTCCAAAAAACATTGCAGCGCATGTGGTGCCGAAGCATTAGCAGATGCGAAATTCTGCAACCGGTGCGGTGAACAGCTCTGATTTCAGATTAGAATTCCAGTGCCCGCAATGCGGCGCCCCGGTCACGATCGTGGAAAACGACCGGCTCTTTGCATGTCCCTTTTGCAAAGTAAAGCACATAATACATTCGACGAGTCACTGGTGTTTTTACCTTCCCGCGGCCCAAGGCGTTCATTCGCAGATATACTATGTTCCGTACTGGCGCTTTAAAGGCATCGAGTATCGCCGCCGCAACAACGAAGTTACCGGGACGATCATTGACAGGAGCGCAATCGCCTTTGATGTCGATGAATTCCCGCCGTTTCTCGGGTTCAAGGCGCAAATCCACCGGGCCAAACTCCGTATGGCTACTCCGGATGTCAATGGGTATTTCCTGCCGTTCACTCTGCATCGTGATGAGTTCATGTCCCGTATGGAGCGCGGCATTGCCGGCTCCCGCAAGCTGGGAGCCGTGCTCAATCAGGGCAACGACGGCGTCCCGGCGATGAAAGACCTGCTCTTCACACTCCAAAACAGCGAGTATCAGTCCGACCGCTACATTGCGCAAGCATCCCGCAACGCCATGCAACGCAGCGCGATGCAACAAAAGAAGCAGGGCGAACTCAAGGACTACATCGGCGAGGTGCTGAGCATTATCTACTATCCCTACTATTTTGACGGCTACCACGTTTACGACGGCATATCCCAACAGCAAATCAGCATGGCGCAATTTCCCGACAAAGTATCGCAAAAGCTGCTCAGAGCGCCGCGCTGGACTCCTTGCTTTTTGCCGACACTCTGCCCCAATTGCGGATGGGATCTGACCGGGCAGGCCGACAGCTTTGCCTATCAGTGCAAACACTGCTGCACTCTGTGGAGCGCGGGCAGCGGTGAGCTCAAGCAGCTCTCGTGTGCAATTCTGCAAACCGCTCACACGGCCGGCATCTATCTTCCCTACTGGTGCTTTCGCTTCCGTATCGCCGGGCAGAACATCGAATCATACGCCGATCTGATCCGTAACGCCTATCTGGCCAAAGTACCCACTCCCGAAATGGAAAAACTACCCTGCTGCATTTTCGTTCCCGCATTCAAAATCGCCCCCCGACCGTTCCTCAAATACGCCTTCCTCATGTCAAGCCGTCCCGTCGAGCTGCCGGCGCCGTCTTCAACCGTGCCAGAGCATACTTTTGCACTGACCCTGCCGATGAATGAAGGCCGGGCAGCCGTGCCCCTGGTAGCCGCGCAACTGTTTCGCAGAAACAAAGACATTGCGCCGGCGATCACAAAAGAATCGGTGGAGGTATTTGATGCCCGCCTGGTGCTGATTCCCTTTGTATGCGGCGGGTATGAGTATACGCAGCCGGAGCTGAATTTTGCGGTGATTAAGAATACGGTGCAGTGGGGGAAGATGCTGTAGCAACCGGACGCTTGCGCCGCAGGATCTTCAACCAAGATGCGTATGTTTGAAATCATCGCCATACTTGAGCCCGTAAACCACTCAACTCCCTGCCACATACACCAGAATCGGCGTTCGAAAAAGATCCGCAACGACCACCTTCTCACGCTCCCGCCATCCCGGAAAAGCAAAGGTATTACTAATCACCAGCGTCCCCGGACGGCACTCGCGCTCGATCTTTTCCTTCAGCCGCGCCATCGCCTTCGTGTAAAGAAAGCAGACAATACCATCAGCCGGCGAAAGATCCTCGGCAAAAAAATCCTTCCGCATAAAAGTAACATTGCCGACTCGCAAAATACGCTTGAGCAGCAGCGAAAAGAGGTAGGGGAAGAGTGATATTTCGTATCCGACCACCCGCATATCGGGCGCCTTTCGGGCGATTGCGCAGGCCAGGGTTCCCCAGCCCGATCCCGTATCATAGACGACGCCTTGCGTGCGATACTTGCTCAGCATCGTGCAGATGTACCGGATTGAGCGGGGATTTGACGGAGAAGGCGATATGTTGCAGCGAACGGTGGATATCGTAACGGAAATGAGAATTGCCGCGAACAGGAGAGCAAGAGAAGCAGCGATACTAAGTGAGAATGTCACAAATGGAAACCGTCTCGATACGCCGTGGGCTGGAAGATGCACAATCGATGTTTCGCCGGATTCATTGTGCGTGCCGGGCGATCACTTCTTGACCAGCTTGCTTTTTTTCTTCCAGGCGCCGTCTCCGGTTTCGAACAGCTCATTCCCGCCGGCTTTCTTGAAGATGCGCAGGGCATTGTTTTTGGCTACAGCGTTGGGTGTCGTTTCGGTTTCTTCGGCGATAATTTGGTAAAGCGCCTTGCGGTCGGTGTTTTCTGCCTGGATAAGCGCGGATGCATCCTCCGATGCGTTTTCGGTATCGACAAGTGCGACAAGACCATTGGTTTTTTCGCCGACAATGCCTTGCGCCTTTAATTTCGTAATCGTTGCGAAGCGCTCTTTCATGCTCTGTTTGATGGTTGCCTTTTCTTGCGCGCCAACGCAGAGCGACAAGATGGACGTAATGAGGCTCACCAGCGCGATGTTTTTCATGTCAGCCTTCCTTTCCGGTACTTTCGACGCTTTCGTCAACTTCGATTTCATCTTCAAAATCAAAAAACTCCTCCAGCTCCTGTTGCACCTTGACGTTGACATCCACGGTGATGTGAATCGGCTCGACTTTGTGCTTGACGGTTACCGTGGGTTGACAGGCAATCACCAGTAAGGTTGCGAACAGCATCAACAAACCATTTTTCAACGCAAACCTCCGCGGCTAATGGTACTACCTGCTAATATACATAGAAGGTGCGCCCCCAATGCGATAATAACTGTCGACAGATCGCCACAGATTCATCACCGGCCCTGTTTTTGACCGGCGGGTGAGACGAGGCTGTTTATCAGATAATCAAGCCCGTTGATATTCACCGTCAACCCCCCGATCGGCACCCGGTTTTCGGTTGCCCCGCGCGGCCCGTATCCCTCGGCCCGTACCTGCGATTGCCACTCCTGAGAAGAGACGCGTGTAAAGTCTGCTTCGAGTCGGGAGTACTCCATATCCCGCAGTGCATCGAGCATCATCAACTGGGCAGTCTCTTGCGCAGTTGCGCCGGTGCGATCGATATCTTTTTTTATGCCCAGAATCTGCCTGGCGTATTTCTCGGACAACTGCAAACTGCCTTTCGGCGGATCGGCGCGCAGGTAGCCGTCACCAAAGGAGAGCAGCCACTTCGCCGCGGGGCGGATCGTAACCGGAATCTCGCCATGAATCGTGCCGCTTCCCTCAATGCCCTCGTAATCGAAAAAGGCCAGCACCTGTTTCAGGTCAATGTTTTTCATGCGCAGATCGAGGTCGGTTTGTGCAAAGTCGCTTGTGGGCTGAATGTCGTGCGCTTCGACGGTTCCGCCGGACCAGACAGCCGTAATCTGCCGGGGACTAAAAGGCATGCCGGCGTTAACGGTAAATTGGCAAATGCCGTCAGCGGCGCTAAAGTCGCCGATTGACGCACGAGAGAAACTGAAACGCTGCACCGCATCGCTCATCAGGGGATCGAAATTGTCAATTGACAGCGTGCCGGCGATTCCGTTGACGACCAGGCCGGTCGATCGATGCCTGAGAACCCCATCGGCGAAACGAAACGTGGCCTCGCTCACCAGCGTGTCCCTGCGAAATCGCAATCGGGCCCTACCCTCGCATCTGCCTTCGTAAGCAAAGTCCGCCACAAATCCTATCCACGGCTCAAGTTGTGCGCTTTTCGTGAGGCGTGAGGGAGGAGCCAGCACGTCGATGACGCCGGTCAACTCATCGCGGACAGCGAATCGAGCCGTTGCCGTGTAATTGAATTCAGAGGAAAAGCGGCCCTTTCCCGAAGCTGCCAGTGAGTCGTCGCCAAGCGAGTAGTCGCCCGCAATACCAGGCAACACTTGTTCACCGACGAGCAGGGATTCAAAGTCGAACGCACCCCGAACACCTCCCGCCCCGCCGTGCAACGGTATCGTGACATGCGCATTCTTTATCCAGAGATCAGCATTGTGATGAACGAGGTCGAAATTATTCAAAGCCAGTGAACCGCCGGTGGCGTCAAATGTTGAATCGAATTCAAGCTCGGCAACTACTGTATACGGAACGAAGGAAAACAGATTGCTTTCATGTACAAAATCAATCATCGCTTCATCCGAAAACGCTTCCAGACGCACCACATGAGCGCCTTGCTTTGCGCTGCCGCGTGCCGTAACCAGAAAAGCGCCGGCATTATCAAAGGTAACGTCCTGGAACAGATTGTTTAATGAGGCCTGCAATTTCGCAGCACCTATTCTCTCTGCTTTGCAGGTCCATTTCAGTCGCTTCTTATCCAAATTAGCTTGTGCACGTGCGTCAAAGGAAGCCCCGTCAAGCCGGCTGCGAAGTTTGATACCGACTCTGCTGCGCGCCAGGTAGTCCAGATTGAAGCGCAGCGCGCCGATACCCAGCGGAGCCATGCGCAGGCTGTCCGCCAATACGACCCCCAGCGTATCGGCACGAATTTCGGTAAAAAATCGAGTTCTGCCGGCATTGATCGAACCCGAGCTTTTTATATCGATAGTTCCACTGATTTTTTTAGTCTGCCCGAATAACCTCGAAAACTGGTCGGCTTCGAGTTCATCGAAATAGGTTTCCCACCCACCGCGTCCCGTGCGCAGGTTGTAATTGACATGCAGGGTACAGGTTGCATCGAAAACTTGCAGGTGCGAAACCGTAATTGCGTTCAAATCGGGAGACAGACTGAGCTGTGATACGGCCCGGTCAAGCCTGAGGCGGGTCTTGCGCCGGTCAACCGCAACCGTCAGGCCGCAGGTATCAGTCTGCAATCGTGCTGCAATCAGTCCGGAAACCTGATCGTATTCGATAGTACCCCGGGCGCTAATGGAACTGCAGGGCGCCAGTCTAAACTGCTGCGTGTTGAATCCCTGGAAGTGCTTGGTCAGCTTTTCAATCGTGAGTGACCAGGTACCGGCTAAAACATGGTTGGCCGTCAGTTTGACGCTTCCCCGCATGAGCGGTTCATTGCTGTCGAAATTGAGCTGTACGGCGTTATCGGCAAGCAAGCACTCGATATGCCGAATCGCAAAGCCCGATTTGCCGCGTTCGTTTCCCGGGACAATCGTGGTGTGGTAAGCGTGTATGCTCTGAATTGACGGCTGCTTGAGATAGGAGATGAGCGGATTGAGCACTTCACGATAGCCGGCCCGTTGCTGCCCGGATATGCGGGACTGCTTGAGCTGCAGCGTCGTGTTGTCGATGCGCAAGGATTTCATTTTACCGCCGACGAATTTCAAGAATTCGAATTGCAGCGCACACCTTTTTACCAGCCCATGCATCTGATCGTTTTCAAACTCGAAATTGCGAATGACAATATTGGCAAACGAGACATGGCTTATGGCAAACCGGGCATTGGTAAATCCGTTTCGAGTGAGGATACGATCTACGACATTCGAAACCAGCCGGGGACCGATGATATAGCTGGCAACCCCACCCAGAATCAGCAGGATGGCAAAAATGACGGCAATGCGTTTGACCGTGCGATTGAGTTTCATCAGGCAACTGAGACGTCGGTGAATAGCAGTCTAGTAAAATACTTGCATTCGAGCCGGATAATAAGAGAGAGGGCGGTTTTGCCGGCCTCTCCCCGGAATCTGCCCGGTGCCGGGCACGCTCAGAGCCCCGAAATCGACACCTCTTTTGGATATTTTATGGAGAACCAAAGCGGGATTTTTACTTCCTGTCCCGGCTGAAGCTTGAAGAACCATTCGAGATAGTTATGTTCGTTCATTTTGAGCGCATCGGTTGGTTCCCGGTAATCGGGTTCAATGAGTTTAACTTCGATTTGTTCGTTATTGGAGATGGGGATTTGATCCCAGACGACAATTTCTTCGCTCGTTTTTTTATTGTTGATGAGGCCAATCCGGTATTCGTAGATGAACCTGGTTTTTGACTGGATGCCTTCCTGTTTGCGATAGCGCTTGAGCAGCTTGTGTTCGACGCTAATGGCATCGTCGACACCCAGGAAGGTCCAGAACTCCTCGGTCGGGGCGACGAGCTCCATCTTTGAATTGGCAACAAAAGCGTTATCGAGAAAGACATTCGTCGGTCCGGCCAGAAAGGGATATTCGGTTGAGTTGGTAGCTTTTGCTTTGAGATAGGCGTGCTGGGCGAGCTTGGGTACGGTGGAGTAGCGGAAGTGGGCGGGAAACTCGTGCGTGGTGATGGTGACGGTGTGGGGATTGTTGTCGCTTTTGATGGTAGTCGCACCGCGCGGGACAAACACAACCGATGTCGAACGTTGTTCTACGGATGCGGTTGCAACTTCCAGAGGAGCGGGGCTGGAAGCAAGCATGTCTGCTCGATCCTCCTCAAGTGCTTCGGCTTCTTCCATCCTGTTCATCATTTGCGGCATGGGCGCAGACGCTTTTTTCATCACGCCTTGCTTCAGCGTCCGGCTGATTGCGCGCGGGTGGTGCACATTCAGGTACCAGGGATGCAACTCGGGATGCTTGCCGCCGACCTGCGGCTGCGCAGTCGAAAGCTGCACCGTGACATTGTCCCAGTCTTCATTCGTATTTTGCACGACCTTGCCTTTGTAAACCACTTCCATAATCCGCTTCTTAGAATCGACCCGAATATCATACAGAGGAATCCATGACGGCCCGTAAATGATATAGCTCAAACGCAGCGCGATTTTGCCGGCCTGTCTGACGTTAATTCTGGCTTCAACCCGGTTAAGCAGTTTCTGCCCGGACGGCATGAGTTCGTTCAACTCGCGGCGTATTTTGTCAACGGCACGATTGACGGCTCGCTTCTCCAATTCCAGGGAGCGCGCCTGACGATCCAGGCTTTCCAGCTTGTCTCGGTAAAAGCTGACCATTTTCATCCACTTGTCGGGATCGAGTTCGACAGGAGCTTCTTTTGCGTCGTGCTGAGTGAGGCCGTCGGCGATTTTTTGCACGAATTCCTTTTCCTTGCGTGCATGCGCCTGACGATCCAGGATCCAGGCGAGTGAATCCTGCAGCACGGTCTGCTTGTCTTCCAATGCCTTGCGTTTCGGATCGGGGGTTTCGGCGAGCTGTTCGCGGTCAAAGCGGATGTCGCTGAGTATCGCACTTCCGCTGCCGCTGAGCTGAATGCTGTTACGGTCGATTCGGTCGGGCAGTCCTGCAAAAACCAGCCGGTGCTCGCCGGTCGAAAGTTGCCTCGAGGCAACTCTGATCACCTGCGCCCGGTCACCGTAAACCGTAACCTCGGCAATTCGCGAATTCAATTCGACAGCGCCGGTAGGTGCGAGTATACCGATTGCACTGATCAGGCTCACCTGCAAGCAATTGCGCATCAAAGTCATAGACGCCTCCGTGTAGGAAAAAGTTGCTGAAATTTAAATTACATCCCTGCATACCGGATGCTGGGGAATGTTGGGGACGAAAGTTGGGGACGGGGTCAAAAATTACATTATTAACATGCTATGTACAACTCGAACAAAGTATCGCGGCCTGACCTAGCACGTTCCCCTCTCACAACGAAGAGACTGATGAATATATATGTATTAGGGTACGCACAACATAAAAAGTTCCGCAGGTAACTCAGGTGAAACTTGTGAGCTTTGGAGTTTGGGACGGGAGCTTTGTGAGCTTTGAGCTTTGGGACGGGGTCAAAAATTATATTATCAACATGCCACGTAAAGCTCGTATAGATTATCCCGGCCTAACCCTCCACGTAATGGCGCACACCTTTGATAAAATGCTGCTCTTTAGAGACAACTGCGACAAAAAGCAGTATTTATCCTATTTATCAAAACGCATTCATGAAACCGGCTGTATCTGTTTCGCCTGGGCATTAATGAATAACCACCTGCATTTGTTGATTAAAACCAGCGAGAATCCTTTGTGGAGCCTTATGCGGCCTTTGCAAAGCGAATATTCCCGCTATTACAATAAAAAATACCAGCGCAAAGGTCCGCTGTTTCACGATAGATATAAATCAATCGCAACGCAGGACCAGCTCTATCTTGAGCAGTTGGTTTGCTATATCCATCTCAATCCGATTCGTGCCGGCATCTGCAAAACGCTCAAATCTCTTCGCCGCTATCGCTGGTCCGGGCATGCCTGTCTGATGGGCGTCTACCCTAATGATTTTCAGGACAGCAAAACTGTTCAAAAAAGATTTGGTAAAACGCCGTCGTCAGCCCGTGCAGCATATGAGCAAATGTTGCGCAAGCAACTGCACACTCCCGTTGAAGATGATCTCACCGGCAACGTTCGCCGGAGCAATAAAGGAACGAAAAGCAAAACGTCGCCTGAGATCTGGGTCATCGGGGACGCTAAATTCCAAAAATCAGTAATAAAAAAGGACATCGACCAAAAACTAACGATTGCACGATTCAAAAGGGAAGGGATTGACTTGCACGGCCTATTGGTCCGGGTCGCCAGCAAAATGAACGTGCCTGAAGAGCTGATAGTATTTGCTTCGAAACGTACCGCGCAGGCTGAAGCTCGAAAAGTGTTTTGCTATTTTGCCGGTATGCTTCAATTTCCCACGCGTCAAACAGCAGCGTTTCTGGGCATCCAGCAGGCGGCAGTGACCAATGCCGCTCGGCAGGGAAGAATAATTGTGCAACAATCCAGCCTGACAATAATATAATTTTTGACCCCGTCCCCAATATCCTTATTCTTCACTGCATCTGCACTACCCGCACCAGCCGTTGCGTCACACTCTCAACATCGAAGGAAACCGGTACCGTTTCCCGGTGAATTTCACGAAATCCCTCACGCGGAGCATAGGCCCTCTCTCCATCCGCCAGAAACACCTCCACACCTTTCGCTCGTTGCGCATCAAGAAAGGAGCGCGTTGGTCCGGCTTTGCTGCGTTCGTAAAACATGTCGGCAACGAGGATGACATCCGCAGCAACGCCGGTTGATTCCAGCAAATTGCCGGCGGTAAAGTCTGGGTCGACGCCATTTGCTGCGGCATTTTTGCCGGCGACATACAGTGCTACCGGATCGATATCATTTGCTTCGACCTGTGCCGCACCTGCCTGGCAGGCTGCAATTGACGGAATCGCTCCGCCGCAGCCAAAATCCAGAACCGATTTGTTGCGAACCTGGATCGTTCCATTGAGCAGCAACCTGACAATAGCGATTGACGCGGGCCAGATCACGCCCCAGAATGGCGTCTCGCACTCATGTCCGCACTCCTTCTCCCAGGCCTCCCACAGCGCCATGATGTGCGGGGTGTGATGAGCGCGCACTTGCGCAAACCGGTGAATCGGTGCAAGGGGTGCGTATTGGTTGAGGAACACATCCGTCGGATATGTCGGCATCACGTCTCGATTCCGTGCGTATTCATTTTCGAATACAACGCGCGCCGGGAAATACCCAGCAGCTTGGCGGCGTTCGTCTTGTTGCCCTGCGCCAGACTCAGCGCCTGCAGAATAAAATTTTTTTCCACTTCGTCAAGAGCAATTCCCTCGGCGGGCAGCAAATAATTGTTGGCGCTTTGCTGCGTTTGACCGGTCGCGATGTGTTCGGGCAGGTGAACTGCCTCGATGCAGGTTCCGGCGGACATAATGACGGCGCGCTCGATGGTGTTTTCGAGCTCGCGTACATTGCCGGGCCAGGCATAGGCCCGTAACTTGTCTGTCGCAATTGCGCTGATGCCGGCGACATGATGAAGCTTCAGCATGAAATACTCGACCAGCGGGGGAACGTCGTCGCTGCGTTGTGCAAGTGGCGGGATCCGTATCGGGAAGACGTTGAGGCGATAATACAAATCGTTGCGAAAGGCGCCGTCCTGTTGGGCCTGCTCCAGATTTTTATTGGTTGCCGCGATGACCCGCGCATCGGTGTGCAGCGTTTCTGCGCCGCCAACCCGCGTAAACTCCCGCTCCTGCAACACGCGCAGCAATTTCACCTGCAGGTTCAGCGAGATATCGCCGATTTCGTCCAGAAACACCGTCCCGCTTCCCGCCCGCTCGAACAAACCGGTTTTGCGATCATGTGCACCGGTAAAGGAGCCTTTTTCGTGGCCGAACAATTCGGATTCCAGCAGCGTCTCGGTAAGTGCGGCGCAATTGATCGCCGTAAAGCCTTTGCGGCCGCTTTCGACATGGATGCCGCGGGCGATCAGCTCTTTGCCGGTTCCGCTTTTGCCACGAATCAGAACCGTAGTATCGCGTCCGGCGACAATTTTAGCCTGGCTGATAACCTCCAGCATTGCCGGGGAACGCGTGATGAGTCTGTCAAGGCTGTAGCGCTCCTGCACGTCATTTTTGAGGCCGTTCAATTCCAGCTTGAGTGAATGATTACCGAGAGCGGATTTAACCAGCAGCAGCATTTCATCCATCTCGAAGGGCTTGGCCACATATTCCATAGCGCCGTTGCGCATGGCGTCGATGCCGCTCTTGGCGTCGGCATAGGCAGTCATGACGATACATTCGATACCGGGATGCCTGCTTCTGATTTGCTTGACAAGCTCAACGCCGTCCATGCCGGGCATGCGAACATCGGTAATAATGACATCGGGAATCGCCCTGAGCAGGTAATCCAACGCCGCTTCCGCCGAATCCGCCTCGTCAATATCGTAGCCCTCGGCATCCAGAGCCATGGCCAGCAGGGCGCGCATTTTGCCTTCATCGTCAACAATCAGGATTTTTGCCATGCATCCTCCGGCAGTTCAATCTCAAAACAGGCTCCCTGCCTTTGCTGCCGAAGCAGTCGTATCGACCAGCCGTTGCGTTCACACAATGTTTTGACGATGGAGAGACCCAGGCCGGTGCCCGTTTTATTACCCGATACGAACGGGTCGAAAATGTGCCCGGCGAGTGTGTGGGGTATTCCCGGACCGCTGTCTTTAAATTGCATTTTCATTTTTCTGTTGTCGAAAATACATTCAACCGTCAAGCGACCGGATTCCTGCATCGCCTGAATTGCGTTGCGCCAGAGATTCGAAACAATCTGGACAAATGCATCTTTGTCACCGATGATACACAGACCGCCCGGCGCCTGCAGATCGAAAGTGATGTGCGGATATTTTTGCAGAAGCACCTCTTTTGCTTCGATAAGTGTTGTTTGGAGCGGGATGGTATCGCGGGCCGGCTTGCGCTCGCGCGAGAAGCTGAGAATATCACTGATCAGCCGCGACAGGCGCATAATTTCTTCTGAGAGAAAATCAAAGGCTTTGACCTGCTTCCCGGCATCATATTTTTTGCGCAAGACATCGCTTGATGATTTAATAATGGCGAGGGGATTTTTCAATTCGTGGGCCAGCTCCGCGCTCGTGCGGCCCAAAAATGCCAGTCGTTCGTTGCGTTGGGAAAGCTCCTGGGCCGTGCGAGCCTGGCGGGAGACAAAGAGAATCGTTGCGATCATCGCCAGCAGCATTGCGGCAAACAGAACCGACAAAAACAGCATGCTTTTTCGCGACCGTTCCAGCGCGGCAAAGAAATTGTGATCCGATTCGATTATCACACAGCGCGACTCTTCATCTATGAGGCAGGGGAAATAGAGCGAAAGGAAGACCTCCTCGGCGATGGTAACCACATCGGTAAATCGCGGCTCCTGCTGCTTCCACGCCCGGTGGTAGGCCGCTGTATCAATCAGATAGGGATAAACATCATCGCCCGGGGCAATCATGCGTTGCGACGACCATACCGTCAGCCCCAGTGAGTCGACCACAACCGCTCGGCCGATTCCCATGGCCGCCAGCAGCTTTTCAATTGTCAGAATGCCGATATCGTCCTCGAGCATCGAAACATAACCGCCCTGCTTTTCGTCAAGATAGGCGGCTATGGTTGCGGCGACCGAAATCATGCGATTGCGTGAATCGTACCTGGCTATACGCACCGACCTGTTGAACAACGTAAACGTGCTGATTGAAAGGATGATCACGGCCAGGACCGCAGCGGTCAACAATGAAGCAAAGTAGCGATTCATCTAAAAATTGAGTGCGGAGTAAAATGAAAAGTAGCTATTGCGATTTCGTTCGCCGGAGTCATTCAGCGTCTTGAATTCGAGATCGGCATTGCCTCCAAGCGCCAGCCACTGCACGACCTGCCAGGATGCTCCCAGCCTCATAATCATGGATCGATTGTCCTGCTCATCGGCGTCAAACTGAGTAAGTGCATACTGTTTCGGCGCGTTGGTGTAATCTATATATCGTGAGGTAAGCTCGTCAACGGTTTCGATCCGGTAGGCAAGTGCGAGTTCGAGGGCAAAGTGACCGGCATTTAGGAGCATCTCAAGGCCGCCTTCATACCCAAGCAGCTTTTCATAGAACGAGAGTGAAACGGGATTGAACAGTTCGATACCTTCGGCCTCAAAAAGCGCCGGGGAATTTTCCTGTGTGTATTCAGCGAAGAGGGACAACGTCAATTGCTGTCCGAACACAATTGCCAGCGATGGGCGGATCGAAAACTCCAGCAGACGCAAACGGTAATCAAGCTGCTTCTTGCGAATCAAAGGTTCGGAATAGTAGGCCATGGAATCGTGAACGCTGGTATCGGTGATACTGGTAACGTAGACGATACTGGAGGTAACAAGGGTATCGAATTCTTTGATCGGCAACAGCCCATGCAATTTATGCTGTTCAAATTCCGCCACCCCCTGCACCGAAAGCTTCAGCCATTCCCACGGCGTCAAGCGCAGCTCGCCCCCGCTTTCGACAACTTGGCGTTGAAGCGCCGGCGCTACACCCAGACTTCGTTCCAGTCGGTACCGCCCGTTGCCGTCGAGTGTGAGCGGTCCCGCGCCAACGCAGAATCGCAGCAATGGTTCGGTCGCAACGTAATCCGCGGTATCACGTACCCGGGTATAGGCCGAGTCCCGGCTCGAAACGGTAAACGTATCACGCGTACCGGAGTAGAAGTACATCGTCTGATCCAATGCCGTGTCAACCCGGACGGTATCCACATACGTGCGCACGGAGTGATGGTTGGCGCCTTCGTTGCGCCAGACAATTTCCAGCGATTGTTGGTAATCGGCAGAATGCACTTCCCAGGCCGGAGCAAATTCCGCACGCCAGTTGGAAGCATAGAACCGACGACTGACCGAATAGTTTCGTCCGGTAATTGTCAACGGCAAGGTGATGCTGGTGAGCTTATTGCGCGGCGCCGTCGTAAAGCTCAATCCCGCATCCGCACTGATGTTATCAGATGAATCGCCGAACTCCTGCCAGATTAGCTTCTCCGCCTCAAAGCCCAGGGTGCTTTGCAGCATATCCGAAAGCATGCCGAATTCCGCATCAATTCCGAAAGAGCGCCTGCTGCTGCCGATCGATACCGTCGGGGTAATGGATTTGAGACCACCGGTCGAGACCGGCGTCCACCGCATGGCGATGCGTAAGTCTTCAGACAGAGGTGAAAGGCTGTGCGCGTCAACCAGCTTCTGATACGATCCGTATTTTTTTGAGTCGATGCCGCCGGTATCAAAAGAAGTGTCCAGAACAATGTCCATTATTTCAGCGGTATCGGCCGGATCGTCTTCCCACAAAAAGTAATCGACCGATCCGTAGATGTCCCAACTGAGCGTGCCCGACCCACCGGCCCGGGGCGATGCCTCGCTCGGGGCGCCGGATTGCAAAAAGTCCAGCGTATCAATCGATTGATCAAATTCGCTGAAAAGCCTATCCGATAAGTCTATCACGGTTGCGGTGTCGCCGCTTACATCATCGAGCAAGTCCAGCGCTTCCTCAAAAAAGCCCTCATCGGCCAGCTCCCGGGCAGCTTCGAGCAGAACGGCGTTACCAATATCCGCATCAAGACCGGCGGCATACAGTTTCGTCGTACGCAGTTCAAACTTCAGCGAGTCTGTGCGAGAAGACACGATGCTGCTGTGCTCATCCCTGCCCTCACCCGACCGAACCGCATCGTCTACCGAAGAGTCAATCTGCTCAGCAAAGATCGAGTCTTGAACTGCTTCAACCCCGGTTTGGGCAGGAAGGTTTGCAACACAGATGATCACCGCACCACAAAGTGCGGCCGCCAGCCTTAATCGTATCATGCACATATGAGGTAGGTTGAGAAATTTCAACTGCTCGATAAAATTTGCCGATTTT
Organism: Chitinivibrionales bacterium; assembly: GCA_014728295.1. Classification (GTDB taxonomy): domain Bacteria; phylum Fibrobacterota; class Chitinivibrionia; order Chitinivibrionales; family WJKA01; genus WJLW01. The sequence continues at coordinate 196,414 of WJLW01000083.1, forward strand.
TCAAAAAAAGCGACAGTCACCGATGATATAAAATTATATCACCAGTGCACAAAATTAAACCTGAATATCTCGCATGGATGGGGCTTGTTACCGAACCGCGTGTATGAGCAGGTTTCGAAATTTAATTTACCGATTACGTAGCCGGAGCAGAAGATTATTAACCGGCGGCAGTTTCTGATTGCTGCGCGGAACCATCCGCTTCTTTGATTGGGCTCAGCGCAAGAATCCGTGCCATTTTCAAAAGCGACACTGCAGCGCGTGGCTGATCGACATGCGCCTTTACCTTTTCGACAAGTGGACAAGCTGGCTTCGCCGCTTTGATTGCCTTATCGGCTGCGGCAACCTTGCATGCCTCTGGATCCTTTGAGTTTGCCACATAATCATGTCATGACCGGCAAGGTGCATAATTATTTAGTGCGCGCTCACCAGCACATCAAATGCGAGCGAGGTCGCTTTATTCAACAGAATTTTTGCGGCTTGCGGCCTGGATTGGCTGATCGCTTGTTCGACAAGCTCGCGGGCCTGCTTTATTTCTGCTTTTTTATCTGCGGTTAGGGCGACCGCATCTGCTTTATTGATTATCAACCTGGTTTTTTGTATATCGGCATAGTGAGGACTGCGGGCTGCAGTATCCGATCGCGCGATGTCAACGGCCCGGGCGGTCAGTTTTGTGGCGATGTGCAGCTCGGCTTTGAAAAGCCTGGTATTGTTTTTTACCGAGCGCGCCTTTTCAAAATGGGTGCGCGCCTTGTCGAAGACCGCTCGAGCCTTTTCATTCTGACTGTCTTCGATGAGCTCGCGGGCCTGCTGCATCTTTCGCTTGAGCTGAGTGATTTTATTCTCGCGCTGTCGGGTATTTTGAGCACGCAGAGAAATTTCGTCAATAATTGCTTCCGCTTTTTGAGCATGCCGCATCGCGATAACCATCTCGGCACGTTGAAGCGAATTGGCGCCCTTATTGAGATGTTGCTTTGCTATCTCGACCAGACGTGCTACACGCGGCAGAGCTGCCGTGTTGAGGCGTGATTCAATTTGAACTATCATTTCTCCGGTTCTGCGCAAATGCGCTTCGATCTGATCATGAAGTGCGCGCTGCTCAACAGCGGCGGAGGCGATGTCGGTAATGAGCTCCCTCGCTCTGAGGGAAAGGGTCTTCGCCAGCAGGAGCCGGTCAGCGTTCATGGCTTTTTTCGCCCGCTCCTGAACATCAAATGCATGGCGCAATTGAGGCAGTGTGGCCGCCCGGCTTTGAACTCCCTTTGATTTACGAATTGCAGCTTTAAGCCTATCTTCTGTTTCGTTGAGAAATTGCCCGGTGCTTTGTTTGAAACGGTGGTACTCGGCAATTTTGAACTTGACCGTTACCTCGAAAGATTGTATTGCTCTGAGCCGGGCGCGGGTCTCCTGACTGAGCGTCCTGACATAGGTGCAAAATTCGCCGGTTCCACGGACCAGATTGCCAGTGAGCGAAGCAGCCCGGCGATCGGCATCACCGATACGCCGTTTCAATTCCGTTGCCCGCGATCGTTCGGGAGTGAGAAATGATCGGATATGCGATTTGATCTCATTGGGAGATGAAGCAATTCTCGATTCAAGGCGATGCACAGTCTGAATGAACCGGTCGAACTGCACTCTGGTTTCATCAAGCACAATTTTGCATTGGTCAAGCGCTGGTGAGGCGCGGTTCTGATTGGTGCGTTGGGGATCCTGAACTATCTCCTGCCCGCTACGGGCGGCAAGGGAAGTTGTCAAAACCAAAAACACAGGCAGTAAAGCTGTAGCTGGTACATTGTGACGTTTCATGGTGCGATTCCTTAAATGAACAACGAAAGTAACCGTAGCCGAAAGGTCAGGATGCAAACGATATGCCACAGGCAATGCTAATTGCCCGCTTCTTTCCACTTTGGTCAACGGCCGCAATGATTTTGCGGGGAACATCACAGCAACTCCCTCAAAATCAGTTGCTTATAAGCAAAGCTGCGGCGGGGCCCTCGAAATGAGCTGCGCCCAAAGAGCAGGCGGCACGAAATTCCGCCGATGAAGCTTCAGAACCTATGGCTATGGATGTACTATATCGTATGAACGGGTGTACGCTTTGGTACAGGGCGTGCAACGCACAATCAATTTGCTCCCTTGCCGGTGAACACCACCAGCACGGTTCTGAGCATGATTTTGAGGTCCAGTATCAGCGACATATTTTCAAAATAGTAGAGATCATACATCACCTTCTGCTTTACATCTTCAATTGACTCATCGTATTTGTGCTTGACCTGGGCCCACCCCGTGATGCCGGGTTTCATTTTCAGCCGGCGGACATACCAGGGAATCTCCTTTTTAAGCTGCTCGATGAAAAAGGGTCGCTCGGGACGGGGCCCCACCAGGCTCATTTCACCGCGCACAACGTTGATAAATTGCGGAAACTCATCCAGCCTGGTCTTGCGCAGGAAACGACCGACCGGCGTAATGCGCGGATCGTGCCTGGTTGCCCACTGCGGTCCACTGCGCTTTTCGGCATCCACATACATCGAGCGATATTTATACAGCATAAACGGTCTGCCGAATTTGCCGGCACGTTCCTGTTTGTAAAAGGCCGGCCCGGGAGAGGTTTTGCGCACCAGCCACGCCAGAAAAAGCCACAGCGGGGCGCCCAGCGACAATACTAAAAGCGCGGCAACAATATCAATGCTGCGCTTAATCTGGGCCTTCCACGGCGACATGTGATCCTGCAACAGGATCATAAGCGGGACACCATATATTTGATGCGTTTTAAAATGGCCCGATATCACGTCGAGCAGTCCAGGTAGCATGTATATGGTAATACTCAGATCGCCCGTGTATTCAATGACGCGCATGATTTCGTTGGCGGAAGTAGACACATGCGAAATGATAATGCCGGCAACATGCTCTTTTTTGGCGATTGCAGGCAAATCCGAATAGGTGCCGAATACCGGCAGGTCGGCGCAGGTCGTTGCTTTTTTGCGCCCGTCATCGTCGATGAAGCCGATTACCCGGTTGCCCATTTCGGGATAGTGGCTCATCTCTCTGACCAGCTTTTCGGCCGACTCGTTGGCGCCGATGATCAACAGCCGGTTTACTCCGAGTCCGCGTTTGAACAGTGAGGCCATGGTTGTGTGCATGGCGAAGCGGTTTGTCGTTGCAAAAAAGAGCATACATAAACCATACGTAGCCAGTACGCCGAACTTCGTGCGCGTAAAGAGCGGGCCGGGGTCACCTGATTTGAAAAACGCAACAATCTGATCGGCACTGGTGATCAGAAATACCAGGGCAATGCCAATAAGTACCGTGCGGGTCACCACAAAAAATTCATCAAGGCGCGACTCCTTATACCATTCACGATACAAGCCGCTGAGAAAAAAGAGCAGAAACCAACCGCCGGATATCAGCAGCATGGGGGCTATCGGAAACAGCAGGCTGAGAAAGCTGATTGACGGATCGTATGTTTCGGGAAAGAGACCGCTTTTATAGCGAAACCAGAACGAGGCGGCCAATGCAAGATTAAATGCAACGATATCAAAGGTGAAGGTTAGGAGCTTTTCAAGAAAGCGCATTGACATAGCAGCCTGAAACTGAATACGGTATAATACGGCGAAGGGCTACCCGAACGTACCGGTAATCAATTGCTCACAGACATCAACACCGCCGAATACCGGTGCATGCGCGGCGGCCTGTTCGTTGTAGACACGGACGGTATCCTTGCATATACCGGGGCCACATACTGCAAAGGGTACCGGGGTTGCGTCATGCGTGCGCGTGGAGAGCAGCGTTGCATGATCGGGCATGACGATCAGCCGCAGGTCGGGCATCTGCTTTTGAAGCTGCACCATCTCAGCAACGACTTTCGAGTCGAAATCTTCGATCGACTGTATCTTTTTTTCCAGTGATCCTTCATGCGAAGTTTCATCGGGCGCTTCGATGTGCAGGTAGACAAAATCACCATACCGATATGCGTCAACGGCGGCGGCGACTTTGCCGGCATAGTTCGTATCGAGATAGCCTGTAGCACCGGGAACATTGCAGACCGCCAGGCCGGCAAGCATACCGATGCCCTTGACAAGATCAACAGCGGAGATAACCGCCCCGTCGATGCCGAATCGTTGCCGAAATGAGGGATAGGCAACGGATTTTCCCTGCCCCCACAACCAGATCGCATTGGCCGGGACTTTTCCCTGAGCCGTTCGTTGGGCGTTGCGCGCACTGCGGTTCAGAACACTCTGTGCCTTATCGAATATTTCCCGCAACAGATGATCGCCGGCTCCCTGGGGCAGGTAATCTGAATACGCTTTTCCTGAAATGTCATGCGGCGGCGTGCAGGTCAACTCGCCATCGGGATAATCGTTTATGATCAACAGGTGCCGATAGCTTACGCCGGGAACCAGGCGCACCGATTTCGCATTCAGCTCCTTTTGCACATCCTCGATCAGGGCATGCGCATCGTCGGATTCGATATGACCACTAGCGTAATCGGCCATGACGCCCTTGTCAAGGTAAACGAGATTGCACCGGAATGCGACATCGCGGGGGCCGAGGTCAACCCCCATGCTGGCGGCTTCGATTGGCGCCCGCCCACTGTAGTAGGTTCGCGGATCATAGCCCATAAGCGACATATTGGCAACATCACTGCCCGGCTTCATACCGTTGGGAACCGTTTTGGCACGACCAACCAGACCCGCCTGCGCAATCGCATCCATTGCCGGAGTTTGGGCGTATTCCAGCGGCGTTTTATTGCCAAGCTCCGGGATGGTAATGTCGCTCATCCCGTCACCAAGCAATATGGCAAATTTATGTGGGGTATCAGTCATTGCAATCAAATACTCGAATGTGCATGTTCATCAATGTAGTCAAGCAGCTTGTCGACATCGGCCGGGAGTTGTACCGGCTTGTTGCTGTAATCGCCGGTGTCGATTTTGCTGCCTCCCGAAACACTCGAAGTTCGTTTTGCATCCGCATACAGCTCGTCCTTGTGAAAATCGACGGTATAATCAGGGTCCTTAAGCAAATGACCGGTCAATATGCAGATAATTTTTTCCCGCGAATGCATGAATCCTTTTTCTACCAGTTTCTTGACTCCGGCAACGGTCGTAGCAGAGGCGGGTTCTGAGCCAATGCCATCCGCGCCGATACGACTCTTGGCGATGGCAATTTCGGTTTCACTCACCTGCTCGACGAGTCCTTCGGTCGAATCAACTGCGTACAATGCCTTGTCAAAGCTCACCGGATTACCGATCTTTATGGCGGTTGCCCGGGTCTGCGCGCTCACCGGCTTGAGTACGCGCTCTTTCGAGGCGAACCCGCTATAGAGCGGGTTCGCACCTTCGGCCTGAATAATGGCAATCCGGGGCACTTTAGTAATAAATCCGCATGCTTTCAGCTCGGCAAATGCTTTGCCGAATGAACTGGAGTTGCCGAGGTTGCCGCCCGGAACCACCACCCAGTCGGGCACTTTCCAGTCAAGCTGATGCAGCATTTCGATCATGATTGTTTTCTGACCTTCGATGCGAAACGGATTGATTGAGTTGAGCAAGTAAATTCTGCCGCGTTTGCATACATCCTGCACGACTTGCATGGCTTTGTCGAAATCGCCGGAAATCTGAATGGTCAAGCTGCCGTAATCGAGGGCTTGCGAAAGCTTGCCGTAGGCGATTTGTCCTTCGGGAATGAACACAATGCTTTTCATGCGGCTGCGGGCGGCATAGGCGGCCATCGATGCAGAGGTGTTGCCGGTTGATGCGCAGGCAACCATGCGTGCGCCGAGTTTCTTGGCCATGGTTACTGCGGTGGTCATCCCGTTATCTTTAAAAGAGCCCGTCGGATTGAAACCTTGATGCTTGACAAATAATTCCTTCATGCCGGAATAGGCTGCGCAGACGGGCATGGTATAAATCGGCGTGTTGCCTTCGCGCATGGTAATAATGTTATCGTACGGAGCGAATGCCGATAAAAATTCGCGAAAGCGCCAGACGCCGCTTCTGTCAACCGGATTACGCGAAAACTGACGCATGTCGAAGAGCTGTTTGAGATCGGCAACGTTATCTTCGGACAGCTTGCGCATCGGATTGACGACTTCAAGCAGCCGGCCGTCATCGCTGCGATAGCGTATCTGGTCGAGTGGGTATTTTACCACCTGCTCGGTACCGAACGATTTGAGATAGGCTTTTTCGGGTTTATCCATGATAAAGATGCTAATCCTCTATGCGAATGACCTGAGTTGTGTGTTTGATAAAGCTTTTGTGCTCAATTTCCTGCAGCGCTGTGCGAAAATGTTCTTCCCGGGCCATATGCGTCAGAAAAATTACCGGCACAGCATCTTTAGCAAAACCCTCTTTTTGCATGACCGAGGCAATTGAAATACCGTGTTCGCCAAACATCGCCGCAATTGTAGCAAGAACGCCGGGCTCATCCTTGACGGTAAATCGCAGGTAAAAACGTGAAATAACTTCGCCGTGAGGTTTCAAAGAAAGCTCTTTTTCCTGCGCATAATAGTCCATGTTAATTCGCCGCACAGGACCGGATACAAGATCGCGGGCCGCATCGATTATATCGCCGACCACCGCCGAGGCCGTCGGCATTTCCCCGGCTCCTTTGCCATAGAGCAGGATGTCACCAACGGCGTCACCTTCCAGCAAAACGGCATTAAACACATCGTTTACGCTTGCAAGAATATGTTCTTTATGCAGCATAGCGGGGTGCACCCGGACATCAACGACATTTGCTTCGGCATCGTGTTTGATAATGCCGAGCAATTTGATACAGTAGCCCAGCTCAGCAGCAAAAGCAATGTCCTCCGGTGTTATGGAAGTAATACCTTCGATAGCAATGCTATCGTAGGGGACATAGCCGCCGTAGAGCAGGGACGCCATGATGGCAACTTTATGCCCCGTGTCGCCCCCGCCGATATCCAGCGTGGGGTCCGCTTCTGCATAGCCGTTTGCCTGAGCTTCGGCCAGTACCGTTTCAAAGGCCGTGCCCGCGCCGGACATCTGAGACAGGATATAGTTGCAGGTTCCATTGATGATCGTTTTTATTGCATGAATATCATTGCCGATCATCGCCTCGCGAATGGTTTTTATCGTGGGCATGCCGCCACCGACCGCGGCTTCGAACAGCACCGAGACATTGTTTTTCTCTGCAGCGCTGAAAATCTCCGGGCCGTATTCAGCAAGCAGGGCTTTATTTGCGGTAACAACGTGCTTTTTACGGTTCAGGGCATCCAGCACCAGTTTGCGAGCGAAAGCGGTGCCGCCGACCAGCTCGACAACAATGCTAATCTCATCGTCGCTGAGAACATCATCGGCATTGGCACTGCAAGCGGCATCGCCAACCGGCAAATTTGCAAACCGTTGTGTGGCCACATCGGCTACACGCTTGAGATATATTGGCAATCCAAGTTTGTTGCGAAAAAACTCCCCCTGTTTTGCAAGAATCTTGACGACACCGCCACCAATCGTTCCCGCTCCAACTAAACCGACATTTATGGGATTCATAACCTGACCTTTAAACAATTCAAGCGGGCAACCGATAATCAAGGGCACCACCAGCGGGCCCTACCCGCATAGCAAACGTGTAAATAAATTAGAACGTATGTAAAATACTAATTCTCATTGAATTTATCTTCAAAAAGCTGAGCCAGAGCCGTAGCAGCTTCTGCTTCATCACTTCCCTCTGCCTGAATTTTGATTACCGCTCCTTTTCCGGCAGCCATAATCATTATACTCATGATACTTTTCGCATCTGCCTGCATATCATCTTTGACAAGCTTAATAGACGAGTCGAAGGTTTTGGCACGCTGCACGATCATCCCCGCCGGCCGGGCATGCAAACCGAGCTCGTTGAGTATGGTAACGTCCTTTTCAACCATGCCGTATGCACATCCTGCTCGAAAACAACTCAATCACCCCAGTCTTTGTTCTTGCGAAACGTAACGCGCAATTTCAGGCCCTCTCCCTTGATATCATTCACCAGCGTGTCCAGCGAACTGAGAGATTTTTTAATATCCTGATACATCTCATCATCATTGATCATCAGCGATATTGTGCCGTCGCCGTGTTCGATAGCATGCACGATTTCACCAACCGCAGTGCCGATCGAATCTATCTCATCAACAAGTACCAGGCCGCGATCGGTCAAGGCCACGGCATTATTGGCCAGCTTGTCGATGTTGTGGCGGTTGTCATTGACAATAACATTGAGCTCATTTGACAGAAGCTTGAGATTATTCACAGCCAAGGCGATGTCGGATTTGTTTTCGGTAATCATCTCCGAAGCCAGCAGACTGAGCGTGTCGACACGCTTAACGAGACGGTCGAACACAACATAGAATGATGAATCACCGACGGTCTTGTCGACAATAACGCCAACATTATCAACCAACACCTCAACCTGGCCCAGAACCGTCCCGATCATGCCCATTGCCTCGGCAAGTCCGCTGTCAAAATAGCCCTGGATATAGACCGGTTCCGTACCGGTTTTATTGGTCGGAATGGGTTTGCCTTCCTCAGACAATTCAATTCCGACAGCCCGCTCGCCCATTAAACCGACATTTTTTACCGTAACCAGCGCGGCATTGGTAATTGTTACGGATTTGTCGATGCGCATGACAACCTTTACTTTTGTTTTGAAAAGGGCAATGCTTTTCACCGTACCCATTTTTAAACCATTCACCGAGACGGGATCGCCGACCTGCAAAAAACCGACTTTGGGAAAAAGCGCAGTATATTCAACCTGCCTGCTGGTAATCCGATAGCCTTTCAGCCAGATCACGCTGGCAAGCAAAATAAAAATAGACAGCAAAATGGATCCGCCGACAATTAAATCCATCTTGGTCTTTCTCACGCTCAATTTCCTTTCGATACTACGTTAAAAAACAGTGACTTAAGCGCATTAATCGTTCACCCGCGTCGTGCCGGCAGACAGCAAGCTTGCTTATCAAAATCGTCGTGCTTCAATACTCGGTAAATTCGTCCTCATCATCGGCCTCGGCCTGCAGTGGGGTAACGACGAGTTTTTCCGCTTTATGATTCTTAAGTTTCTGGTTGATTTTTTTAAGCTGGCGCTCGGCTTTGGAGATCGCGCCGTCCAGTGCTTTGGCCAGTTTATCGGCCTTTGCCTCTGCCTTGACCGTATGGTTTTGCATATTAACGATCAGTTCGACCTTTTGATCGATGTGCTCATTATCGGTGATAACATGGCACGAAGTGATTTTGTCATGATACTTTTCCAGTTTGGTCAACTCTTCTTCCACCATTTTCTTGAAGCTCTTCGATGCGGTGTCGTGGCGCGAAGTGAATTTAATTTCCATCTTCAGCTCCTTTCCAGGTAGAGATCGTCAAGGTGCAAAAAGCTTTCCCGCTTATATAGATTCGTGGAAAATACTTTTTTATTGTATGATGATGTAGCTTGTCCTTCAATTGACCAGGTCGAATGGTTCGTTGTTGTCGCGGCCATTTTGTATCCCCGTCACCCGGGCATGAAACACAGGAGAGCGCGGCCGGCTTGCTAATCATATTTTTGTCTGAGGCGAGCCGGGAGGATTCTCATCTGTTCGCGATATTTTGCTACGGTACGCCGCGCGACTTTCAGATCTTCCCGCTTGAGCATATCCGAGATTTTCTGGTCCGACAGCGGCTTTTTCGGGTTTTCTTTTTCAACCAGCTCTTTGATGCGATTTTTTATGCGCTCGGCTGAAACGTCAACGCCCTGGGCATCCGTCCCCATTGCTTCGGTAAAGAAATGCTTGAGTTCGAAAATGCCGTGCATGGTCTGCACGTATTTGCCGTTGGTGACCCTGCTTACGGTAGAGATGTGCATTTCGATGTCGTCGGCAATATCCTGTAGCTTAAGCGGGTTGAGATTGGGCGGCCCGTTTTCGAAAAATTGCTTCTGATGCTTGATGATTGAATACATCACCTTCAGCATCGTGCTTTTGCGCTGTTCGATTGAACGGATCAGCCAGGTTGCGTTATTGAGTTTTTCACGGACATATTTTTTTATCTCTGCATTAACTTTGCTGCCCCGCCGGATCATATCGGCATAGGCCTTGTTAATGTGCAGCATCGGAACCGAGCGGTCGTTAAGAATAGCAATAAACTCACCGTCGACTTTCTCGACAATTAAATCGGGAATGATCGCCGCAGCATTATTCGAATTGAGCAAATAACCGGGCTTGGGGTTGAGTGTCTTTACTACGTTGAGGGCGGCCTGTACTTCGCTGGTATCAACATTGAGCTGTCGGGCGATTTCCGGAATTTTCATGCGTTCGAAGAGATCCCACATCTCGCTGAGAATACGCATGGCAAGTGAGTCGGTCATGCCTCTCTTGCGCAATTGCAGAATCAGACATTCCTGCAGGGTGCGCGCCCCAACTCCGGCAGGCTCCATATTCCATACAACATTCAATGCCTCTTCAACGTCATAAATGCTTTCCTTGGTGAATTCGGCAATGTCGTTTATGTCAATTCTTAAAAAACCGTCTCCGCTCAATGAACCAATGATAAAGCGGGCAAGTAGCTCAACTTTTTCGGGGACCTTCCTTTCGGCCAACTGATTTTCCAGGTGCTCCTGGAGATTGGCTTCGTAGACAGGGGTGGGCTCGTAGGTTTCCTCTTTGCCGGTAGTTTCTTCACTCATGCGACTTCCGATATCGAAGCCGTCTTCGAGATACTCCTCCCAGTCAATCTCATCTTCCTCGACCTCAAGCTCTTCTTCTTCTGCCGGAGTCTCCTCCTCCTCTTCCTGTTTTTCTTCCGGTTCCTCCTGCTCCAGTTCCATGTCTTCCTGCATTTCGAGGACCGGATTCATTTCGAGTTCGGTCTTGAGCATTTGCTCCAGTTGTAATGTGTTTACCTGCAAAAGCTTCAGCGACTGAATCATCTGAAACGACAGATTCTGCTTTAGCTTCAGGGACATGTCAAGACCGAGATTCAACGAACATCCTCCTCAATGATTAACAAGCTGGTATAGTTGTTTCGGATTAAGAAAATAAAACATGCAAAAAGCTGCAAAGCAGATGCCAAGAGTGGCACCCGAATTTTGTCACGCATATATACTACTATGCCGTATTTCGAATGCGAAGCAAAATGTCTGCGCGAATTGCGCACACGACGATTTTCGCTTGACACAAATAATGCAGATTAATCCAACTTGAAGCTTTGGCCAAGATAGATTCGACGCGCTTCTGGATTTTCCGCCAGTTCCCGGGCGGTGCCGTCAATCAAGATTTTGCCTTGGTTCATGATATAGGCCCGGTCGGTAATACGCAGCGTTTCGCGCACATTGTGATCGGTGATCAGAACGCCATAGCCTTTATAGCGCAAATCATGAACGATACTCTGTATGTCTTCAACAGCAATTGGATCAACACCTGCAAACGGCTCGTCTAATAATATAAAATCCGGCCTTATCGCCAGCGTACGTGCAATCTCAACGCGACGACGCTCTCCCCCGGAAAGCGTGAAGGCCATATTTTTTTCCAGATGGGCAACATTGAGTTCGTTGAGCAATTCTTTCATGCGTTTTTTGCGCTCCTTACCGTTCATGCGTTGGGTTTCCAGAATTGCCATGATATTATCACCGACGCTGAGCTTGCGAAATATCGATGCTTCCTGGGGAAGGTAACCGATTCCCATCCGGGCGCGCTTGTACATGGGCCGGGAAGAGATTTCTTTGCCGTCGATAAATATTTTGCCTTTATTGGCGCGAATCATGCCGACGATCATGTAGAAGGTGGTTGTTTTTCCGGCGCCATTGGGACCGAGCAGGCCGACAATTTCACCCTGCTTAACGGAAATGGAAACCTCGTCGACGACTTTGCGCTTGCTGTAAATTTTTACCAGATTATCGGTGGCAATAAGCCGCCGCGGCTTGTCGCTCGGCTCAAGCGCCTCTTTGCGCACCTGCTCCTGGGTTTCTGGTACCGCTTGCATAGCATCTTGATTTGTTGACATGTATCTGCTCATCAGGGAAAATAGGCGCCGCGAACTCCGCCCAACAAACGCAAGCGAACGGCTTTTCCGTCTTCAAACCAGACTGAAAGCGTATCTCCCGACGCCTCATTTCGTCCGGAATTCTGTTCTTCGTCAAGGTAATATACACTTTCGGCATTTCCCCAGAGTCTGGCATTATCGATCCGGCTTTTTTCACCAAAATCCAGAATCATATGCTTGCCGGTCACGTTATTTGGCCTGGTGGAATCGGCAACCTGATAGTATTTGCTTTCAACACTGCCGATTATCCAGACCGAATCCATATATCCTGAATCGCTCAGCGCCATATAAATGCTGTCGCCCCAGACGTGGGTAATCGTGGTATCAAGTTTTGCTTTATCAAAGTAAATCCCGTGCCCCTTACCCACTACCGACATGCCTTCAATCGTATCTCCCTTGAAGAAAATATCAACGGAATCTCCGTCCAGCACATGCTCTTCATAGATCATTTCGGGATCAACCCGCATAAGTGCGAGGTCCTTCTCACTGAAATAAAAGGCCGTATCACATATCGAGCGCAGTGCGCCTTTGGTAACCACGACATCATTGATTACCGTCGTTTTTTGCAACGAATCGTTGTAGAGCATTTTGCGGCCCACAATCGTCAGCGTCTCTGCGGCAGCGGTATCATATCTGAAAAAGTGCGGCTGCCCCTCCAACACGCAGAAGCGGCTTGCCAGATCATATGTACATCGGTTGCCGGTGATGCGTATGCCCTCGTCGTGATCGACGAAAACGACATCTCCTTCGGCAATGAGCACGTCTTGTTTTTGCTTGAAGTGCACCCTGTCGCAGGTGATGATTTGCTCATCCTGAGTAACTTCAACATTTTTGTGGAGAATTACCTCGCCGCGACCCTTCCACCACTTTGCCAGCTCGGATCGAATCACGGCCGAATCGTAATGAAAAATGACATTGTCCTTCAGCACGCATTCCAGTTCGTCCTCATAGAATGAACACTCCTGGTAGTGGGCGCTTTTTAAAATCAAATCAGGGCCCTGATCGACTTCCCCGAACAGCATACTTATCAGCAGCAACGTGCATGCACCTGTTTCGCGCACGGTCATTGGAGAAATCCTTCCTCGCTTTCGGCACGCTGCTTGAAGTTGGGGAATTTGCCGCTGACATCACCGGTCAGCGAAAAACGTGAGAAGCTTTCGGTCGCGTCAAGTTTGCTGCCGCGCAGGATATCGCCTTTGGGCGTTTCAATCTGTACGTACTGGTTTGAGGTGATCTTGCGGGTCTTCTGTGACCAGGACAACCGTTGGGCCTTTACCTCCAGAGAGTCCTGATTTTTAACATAGACATTGCCCCACACTTCAAAGCGGTCACGGGCGTCGTTGGTATGACCCGAATCGGCAAGGACGCGGGAGTTCGGACGTCCCAGCGAATCGTACAGCCAGAGCTTTACCGGATAGGCCAGCACAGTACCGGTATCCCCCATCGACCTGCGCAAAACCTCCGATTTCAGCATCCACTTTTTATGGGCGCCGTCGTAGGAGTAAATCGTTGCATCATACATTTCGGAGTGGAGTGAGGCCGAATCGGCCGTTGTCATGGGGATACGATTTTCGGTCTGCGTGCAAGCAGCCTGCAGCAGAATCAGGCCGGCGACTACGAGGACGGGAAGTGGTAATGCATGCAATAACGTTCTCATGGTACTAGAGTATATAATATGGCAAGGAAAATGTTCGATCACCGGCGCGTTGGGCCTATTTCGATGCAAGGGTATCGATGTTAAGCGCATCACGCCACCGGGTGTGCTCCGGCCTGCGTTTCCAGCGATTATGCATCCAGACCCACTGCTCGGGATGTTCTTGAATTTGAGCACTGATGCGTTTGTTGACCATTTCAACATTGCGCACGAGGTCGTGCTCAAATTCACCACTGGTAGCGAATTGCAGCCGCGTGCCGATCCGAATCTCGTGCCGATCATCCGGTGTGCGATGCGTGGTGACCACAAACGCGGGAACAGCGTATTTCATCGCTATTCTGATTGGCATATCGGGGGTCAACGCCAGTCTTCCCAGAAAATGCGCAAAAACACCGCCGCTTTTCAGGTCCTGATCGACGAGAATACCCATCGCCCGGCCCTCTTTGAGCTTGCGCACGATTGACAGCATATTCTGCGTACGGTTGTGAAGATACTCAAAATTATCACCGGTTCGATTTTGCAGAATCAACTGATCGATGCGCCTGTCATACGACCGGCGCCCGATAGCGAATGAACGGAAGCCTTTGCGCGCAAAAAACGGCAAGAGCATCTCAAAACAACCCAGATGGGCGGTGATCACCAGCACGCCCCTGCCGAGATTGTAGGCCTGCTCAAAGTCATCCAGCGAATCGTACGACACGATTGCATCAAACGTTGCGTCATCGGCATTGCGCAGACAAAGCGCGTCAAACGCGTTTTTGCCGAGCATCTGATACACCTTCCGTGCAAGCGCCAGCCGCTCGCTTCCGCTCAACGTATCACCCAGGATGAGCCTGATATTATGGTGCATGCGTCGCTTTTGGCGATCGGGAAACAGATACACACCGCTTCCAATACCACCGAACAGGCTCAGGCCTGCCTTGCGGGGAATCATGCGGGCAATCCGCAGACACAACAGGATGAGCACGTAAATGATGTCGTTTTTCAGTTTGCCGGATCCGTCGCGAGACATACGCTCCCATTCAAAAATGCGCAGAATTTCCGCGCCCCTGGTTTACCTGCAAGTGATGTGCCGGTTATTATTCAACCGGCGCAATACTCAGTTGCGCTTTCATCGAATCAATCTCGATTGCTATCTTTTCGCCGCAAAGCTCAGACGTATCCCACGTCAAAACAGTTGCCAATGTCTCGTTGCGCACATACTCTTCGAATGCACCTACTGCCTGGCGCAGCTCGGCCGGTGCGTTGCAGGCAACGGCAATGCGATCGGTTACGTTGAGCTCTAACGTTTTGCGCGCGTTCTGGATGCGGTTGACAAACTCCCGGGCAACGCTCTCGGCGGCGAGTTCGGGGGTGATCTCGGTATCAAGCGCCACGGTCAGCTCGCCCTGCGTTTCAACCTCAATGCCTTCGCGCTGATTGCGCTGTAGGATAATATGCTCGAAGCCGAGATTTTTGCCCAGGACCTCACGCGTGCCCCCCTCTTCGAGCTCATGAATATCCTGCGCGGTAAATGCGCCGATGATCTCGGAGGCCTGGCGCATCAACTTGCCGTATTCCTTACCGAGCTTTTTGAAATTGGGTTTAGCGCTCAGTGTGACGACGCCGTTTTCGTCATGATCGAAAGTAACCCGCTTGACATTGAGCTCATCCTGAATCAACTCCCGCATCATGTCGAGCAAGGCGCGTTTGTGGTCGTCTTTGACAATAACGGTCATTTCCTGAAGCGGCTGGCGGATTTTGATATTAAAGCGGCTGCGCAGGGTGCGGGCCATGGCAACGGCCTGCCGTACCAGTGCCATCCGCACTTCCAAATCCTCATCCGTCAAGCCGGCGACTGCTTGGGGATACTCGTTGAGATGCACGCTTTCGGCCGCATCTTGGCGACATGCGGTAAGATTGCGATAGACAGCATCGGTCAAAAACGGCAGAAACGGGGCCATCACTTTGGAAAAGGTAACGAGCACGTGGTACAAGGTGGCATAAGCCATGCCTTTGTCGTCATCATTTTCGCTCTTCCAGAAACGGCGGCGGCTGCGCCGGATGTACCAGTTGGTCAGGTTGTCGATAAAGTCAACCAGATGAGGCACGACCCGGTAGAGATTGTACGCCTCCATCTCGGTGTTGACGGATGATATTACGTGGTTGAGCAGCGAAATGATCCAGCGATCGAGTTCGTTGTCGCTTTTCGGAGCCCGATCACTTTGCGGGGTCCAGCCGTCTACATTGGCGTAGGTAACAAAAAACGAATATGCATTCCAGTATGGTAGCAGCACCGACCGGGCCATCTCGGCCACGCCTTTGTCACTGAAACGCAGGTCGTCGGCTTTGACCGCGGCCGAATTGATCAGAAACAGACGGATTGCATCGGCGCCCATTTCTTCCATCGCGGTGTTGGGGGGCGTATAATTCTGCAGGCGCTTGGACATTTTCTGTCCGTCTTCGGCCAGGATGATACCGTTGACGACTACGTTGTTGAACGCCGGCTTTTGAAAGAGGGCTGAGCCCAGCACCGTCAGGGTGTAAAACCACCCGCGTGTCTGGTCGATTCCCTCGGCAATGAAATCTGCCGGAAACCGTTGCTCGAAGCCGTCGCTATGCTCGAACGGATAGTGCGTTTGCGCATAGGGCATGGAGCCGGATTCAAACCAGCAGTCCAGCACCTCCTGCGTGCGCGTGTAAAGCTTACCCTGCGAATCGAAATGCTTCCCGTCACTGGTGCGCACCTCGAGCGCGTCAACTGAGTGCAGGTGGAGGTCTTCCACCTTTTTTGCGGTCAGCGCTTCCAATTCTGCGACGCTGCCGACACAGATCATATCGCCGTCCTCGGCGATCCATACCGGGATGGGAGTGCCCCAGAAACGATTGCGGCTGAGATTCCAGTCACGCGCGCCCTCCAACCATTTGCCGAAGCGCCCCAGCTTGAGGTGATCGGGTACCCAGCGGATTTGCCGGTTGGATTCCAGCATCCATTGCTTGAGCGGTTTGGCGACGCCTTCTACATCAGCCACTTCTTTTTCGACACTGAGAAACCAGGTTTTGAGCGCACGATAGAGCAAGGGCACATCCGTCCGCCAGCAATGCGGATAGCTGTGTACCATGGTTTCGTGACGGAAGACACGTTGCTTTTCCTTGAGCAGCCTGATGATATCCTTGTCGGCTTCTTTTGCATCGCGTCCCACAAAATGCGGCGCCTGGTCGGTGAAACGCCCGTCAGCATCGAGCGGATCAAACAGGCCGAGCTCATAGCGGCGACCGACGATGAAGTCTTCCTCGCCAAACGAAGGCGCAATGTGTACCGCACCGGTTCCATCTTCGGCGGTAACAAAATCGGCCGGCAAAATCGTGTACTGCCTCGCCGACATTTTTGGTGCATAGGTCAAGAGGGGTTCGTATTTTTTTCCCTCGAATGCTTTTCCTGAACGAGTAGCAACGATCTCGGTGTTTTCGTCAAAATAGGCCTGCAGGCGCGGTTTGGCGATCCAGTATTGTGAACCCTCATGCCTGACTTTGACGTATTCCATTTCGGGATGCATGGCAATAGCCAGATTGCTGGGCAAGGTCCAGGGTGTGGTCGTCCACACCAGCAAAGCGGCATCCTCACCTTCGATCGGAAAGCTCAACGTGATCGAAGGATCCTGGCGATCGTGGTATCCCTGGTTGACTTCGAAGTTGGAAAGTGGCGTTGCCAGGGCCGGACTGTACGGCTGCACGCGATAGTCCTGATAGATCAAGCCTTTTTCAAAACATTGCTTGAACACCCACCATACCGATTCCATGAAGCTGGAATCCATGGTTTTGTACCCGCGCTCGAAGTCAACCCAGCGTCCGATGCGATTGACGGTCCGTTCCCATTCCCGGGTATAGCGCAAAACGTTGGCCCGGCAGGTTTCGTTAAATTTGTCAACACCATATTCGCGAATCTCCTTAACGGATGCAAGTCCCAGCTCTTTTTGCACCAGGCTTTCGATCGGCAGGCCGTGACAATCCCAGCCAAATACCCGATTGACATAAAAGCCGCGCATCGTCCAGTAGCGCGGGACAATGTCCTTGAGTGTTCCCGCCAGCAGGTGCCCGTAGTGCGGCAGGCCGGTTGCAAAGGGGGGGCCGTCAAAAAAAACATACTCCCGCTTGCCTTGTGATGCATCCAGGCTTTTTCGAAAAATATCGTTTTGCTGCCAGAAGTCAAGCACCTTGCGTTCGACTTCGGGAAATGAAACCTGGCTGCCCGCCGGTTCGAATCGGGCAACAGGCGCAGGTGTCGTTGTCATAATGCTTCCAGAACCTTTTTGATGAGGGTAACTAGCTGCGGTTCGGCGGCCGCGGCTGTGGCAATAATTTTGTTTATGTCGGCGCATTCGAGGCAATCGGGCAGGCAGGCATCGGTCACCACCGAAAGTCCCAGCACTTTGAGCCCGCAATGCACTGCGGCGATCACTTCGGGTACCGTGCTCATGCCGATCACATCCGCGCCCAGCGTTTTGAGCATGCGATATTCGGCCTTGGTTTCCAGACACGGACCGCTCATCGATGCATACACGCCCTGCTGCACGGCGATACGGTTGTGCAGGGCAACTTTTGCGGTGAGGTCGATAAGCTCCGGCGAGTAGGGCTGCGACATATCCGGATACCGGGGGCCGATGCGATTGTCATTGGGCCCGATAAGCGGATTGACGCTCAACAGATTGATATGGTCGGTAATTATCATAAGTGTTCCGGGGGGCATGAGCGGATTGATGCCGCCGCACGCATTCGAAACAAACATGGTATCGATATTCATGAACTTCATCACACGCACCGGAAAGACGATTTGCTGCATGGTGTAGCCTTCGTAATAGTGATACCGTCCCTGCATGGCAATGACTTTTTTGCCGGAAACGGTCCCGATCAGCAATTTTCCGGCGTGATTTTCGACCGTTGATTCTGGAAAATAGGGTATGTCGGTATAATTCAACTCGGTCTGCACATCGATGGCGCCGGCAAGCTTGCCCAGGCCGGTCCCCAGAATGATGCCGATCTCCGGCTGAATCCGACATTTGCCTTCGATATATTTTCTGGCTTCCTGAATCATGTCAAATGTCTTGTCCATGGTCATGCCTTTCATGGTCGATGTGTCTGCCTAAAGGGTGAGGGCCTTCAGCTTGTGGTGCACTGCATCAGGGCTCAGGCCGGTTATTTTTATTATTTTGATTCGGGCTTTACCGCCGCGAATGATTTCGATATTCGATTGAGCGATACGCAGCCACGTGCTCAGCAGTTTGCAAAGATAGGCGTTCGCCTTGCCGTCCACCGGCAAAGCCGTGATCGCCAGTTCGATGCGCTCGGCGGATACGCATATCAGTCGGTCTTTTTTCGCACGGGGTTTAAGCTTGATTTCCAGCGTGCACGATACCGTCATGGCTACACAATAATCTCACCGGAATCGTTGGGATCAAGATCGACATTGCCGGGGCTTGATGACTGCGAAGAATGCGTCGCATCCTCTTCGTTGAGTTCCCCAGCATCTTTGAGATCCCCGCTGATTGTCTGCAGCAGCTCCAGTTGCGTTTTGAGCATAGCCCTGAAGCGCGACAAAAAACTGTCCCGGTGATTTTTCAGCGATGCCAGCTCCGCCTCGAGGTTGTGGACCCGCGTCCGGGATTCATCTTCGTATGCATTGGCGCGAACCTGCGCGTCCTTGATTATCAGCTCGGCCTCTTTCTGGGCATTCAGCCGCGCCTCGTCGGTCGCCTTCTGGGCGGTCAGCAATGCCTGGTTCATGGTTGCTTCAATTTTTTTGAACGATTCGAGTTTGTCTTCCGTAGCTTTGAGCGTAGTCGCAAGTTCATCTTTCTGGCGCAGCAAGGTTTCGGTCTGATCGGCCACCTGGGCCAGAAAACTGGATACCTGGTCAGGATCGTAGCCGCCAAACGACTTTTTGCGAAAAGCCATCTTTCGAATATCCAACGGTGAAATTATCATGAGCAGGTCCTTCCTTTGTCAAGATCGAATTCTCAGACGGTTATGCAGCAATGGCTAAAAAGCAAACATCCGCAAGAGTAATTCCAGAATAAGAAACACGATAAGCGGCGAGAAATCCAGTCCCATCCGGTTTGCCGGGAGTATTTTGCGAACCGGCTCCAGCACCGGATCGGTCAATTGATTAATCCAGCGCATAAACGGATGATGCGGATCGGCCTGAATCCACGAACTCACCACCTTGATGAGCAAAACTATTTCGTACAGCCTGATTACATAGGCAATGAATTGAAACATTACGCATACCTGCTTCCTACCAGCGATGAGCCGATTCTCACCATCGTAGCACCTTCGGCGACGGCCCACTCGAAATCATTGCTCATGCCCATTGACAGATGAGGATTGGGAACCAGATGGCGAATGCGCTCGCTACAGTTTCTCAGGAGTGCAAACGCAGCCCGTGTCTCTCTCTCACCGCCCGATAAGGGTCCGATAGTCATGAGTCCCCGCAGATCAAGTGAGGCGCTCGCGGCAACATACTCACACAGCTCACTACACTCCCGGGGAGAGCAGCCCGATTTTGACGGCTCGCCGGAAGTGTTGACCTGCACCAGTGCATTGATTGGCTGCGATGACGCTTCGATACGTTTTTCTATGCCATCGACCAGCTTACGCCGGTCAATTGACTGAATCCAGGAGACGTACGGCAAAACCTTGTTGATTTTGTTCGTCTGCAACGGCCCGACCAGGTGCAGGGTAAACTCGCCGCGCAGATGCGGCGCTTTCTGTTCAATTTCTTGAACCCGGTTTTCGCCAATCTGCGTGATTTGGGCATCCAGCACGGCCTGCACCGTTTCAATCGGATGCACCTTGGTGACCGCAACCACGGTTACTTGTTCGGATGAGCGGCCTGACGCACTGCATACGGAATGGATTTTTTCACAAATCGACTCGTAATGCCGCCTAATCTCGTCTTTGAGCATACTAGTGTAGTAATCTCTATGTATATAATAAAGCTTCTAAAAATAATTAGTTCCGGTGCACCGGGCGCCAATTTTGCAGATCGCTCCCACAAAAACGGGCATCCCAATGCGTAGTTTCATGCATACTCATGGATTCCAGTCGTCACGGGAATGACGCGATAACCAGATGTGCCCACGGCTTCACAACAACAAGGCAAGCATCGCTGCTGCAGGGTATTTTACTACTGTACTCAGCGAAAGCAGGCATATGTTTTTCAGATCGGTAACTTTGGCATTTGCCACCATGGTTGTATCCGCATCACCTCAGGATCACGCCATCGGACTGGCTTTTCCGCTATTCGATTACCCCGAGAATACACCGCAAACCTATCATCTTCCGTCAATGAGCCAATCCCTGGAATTAAGCAAATCATTCTACCAGGGAACTCACTACCTCATCGATAAGGCATTTACTAATCCGAAATATGCCTGGCTTGAGCTTGCTGCGGAATTGTCCTTCGATCTGCTTTCGCTCTACCTGCCATTCGGCGACAGTTGGCTGCACGAGGAGTGGCACCGCTCGGTCCTGGCCTACCACGGCATTGACAGTTTCAATGAAATCTACCTGTTCAGGCTCTTCTCCCCCGCCATTTCGGTGAGCCGCGTTGCCGATGTCGATCTCATTGGCTTGAAAGCAAATCATCCAGCCGATATGATCCGGCTGCACGCGGCCGGCATCGAGGGGCAGTATGCACATCTCAATGGTCTGGCGCAGGAACGATTCTTTTTTGACAAAAACCACTACGGCCGTGTCTTCAACCTTGCACTGGCGATCAACTCTATATTCTATGTACTGCTGAGCACGACGCAGTATGCCGATAATTTAGCGGCCGATTTTCTCGAAGAAGAGGGACGCGACATCGGCGATCGCGATTTCACCGGCTGGGATTTTACCGCCTGGGTGTATGATCTGTTTCGACCGGAGGAGCCCTACCAGGCGCGCGGCATACATCCTTCAGGAGTGGGCATCAATCGCTACATCACGACTGATGATCTCACGGGAAAGGAAATCCGCTTCCTGCGAATGCAGGGAGCGCTGGCACTGCTTAACCTGGCCGATCCGCATCTCTATGGATTCAACGGCATTGATCAGTTCGAAGCTTCCTGGCAATGGTATGCTCGTCACCTGCTTACTTCATTCGGCTATACCGTCGATATCACCACGCTCTGTAAACTCAATCACTACAACCTGCTGCTGACCCTCCACAATCAGGCCAATCACCACCGGTATTTTCCGGGCCTCACGCTGGCGGTGTTTGAGCTGCCGCTTGGCGGCGATGCAGAGGGGCCCGGGCTCGTTGTTGACGCTTCGGCGGGTATCTCTCTGCAGCCGGCCAATCAGCGCTTTCATTCAACCGACTATGCGGGGATATATACGGTAGAAGCCAGACTGCGCGGCTACGTTACGCCCATGCTCGGGGGATTTATCGCCGCAGGCTATAAAAGCGCCGGCTGGCGCATGGGCTATCCCACGGTCGAGAAGATGGGACGAATGTCCGTTGGAGTAAGCTGTAGTTTCAACTCTTCCGGCGCATCAGCCACACGACCAGAATGAGCGCGGCGATTGACATAATAAACACCGAAACGGGAACGACGCCGTTTTTCTTGTCCTCACCCTCAAAAGCATCCGGCTCATTCGCAGGCGGCGCATCCGGCCTGGTATTGGTGACCGGCTTACGTTCCACAGGTGCAGGCTCCCGGGCGGGTTCGCTTGCTTCAACCGCATTTCCGGCCTGACTTTTGTGATAGCGACAGTAACCGTTGTCCAGGTTTGTCGTTATTTTGCAGGGTTCTCCCGATTTGGTAATTCCTTTGCATTGCGTATCCATAATTTCCACCTTACTAATTGAGACACAAAGAATCCGCCACTCATCTATGCCGCACTGCCTGCTCCATCCAGTTGTGCGGATCGTCTATGTCTCCGTATTGAATATCCTGGATGGTATTGTACAATTTCGTCAATGTTTCCCCGGCTTGGCCTGCTTCCCCGAAGGTGTATGTCTTATCGCGGTGCGTAATCGAATATATGGGAGTAATGACCGCGGCGGTGCCGCATGCTCCGGCCTCTTTGAACAATTCGCATTCATCAATTTTTACCGGGCGTCGTTCAACTTCCATACCGAAATCCGCAGCAAGTTGCTGCAGGCTTTTGTTGGTTATGCTGGGCAATACGGTTGTTGAATCCGGGGTGACGTAGGTATTGGCCTGCGTAATGCCGAAAAAATTCGATGTGCCGAATTCGTCAATGTAATTGCGCGTAGCCGAATCAAGGTACAAGGCAATTGGATATCCCTGCTTCTTGATTATCATATCGGGATAAAGTGCGGAAGCGTAATTTCCGGCAACCTTGACATTTCCGACACCCAGCGGGGCGGCGCGATCGAATTCATCGTGCACTTTTGCCTTGACCGGATAGAATCCGTCTTTGTAGTAGGGGCCGACCGGCATAACCAGCACCAGCAGTGCAAAATCCTCAGACGGCTGCAATCCAATGCGTGGCGTCGTACCGATCAGTAACGGTCTGACGTACAAACTTGCACCGGTGCCATAGGGGGGCACAAATTCACGGTTTTTTTCGATAGCCAGTTTCACGGCTTCAATGAAAAGCTCTTCCGGAGGCGGCGCCATAACCAGTCGCTTTGCGGAATTGATCATGCGCTGTGCATTTTCCCGGGGACGGAACAGCGCGGTCGTTCCATCTTTCCGATTGAATGCCTTCATCCCCTCAAAACAGGCCTGTCCGTAGTGAAGCGGCGTTGCACCGATATGCAACGATAGGTACGGTTCGCTGCAGACCTGCAGCTCACCCCAGCTTCCATTTTTGTACTCGGCATGTACATGGAAGTTCGTCTGCATATACTCAAAGCCGAGATTTCGCCAATCGATTGATGGTGCCATAGCTTTCATTTCCTTTATCGTATACCGGTTGATGAGCGGTGCAACCCGCCAAAGCGGACTGCTATAAAATAGTATGATGACTATTTTTTTCCGTGTGTTCGCGCATCCTTCATAAGCTTGTACTCTAGACTGTCGACCAGTGCCAGCCAGGCTGCTTCGATAATATTGGTCGAAACGCCTATCGTACCCCAGCGCTCGATGCCGTCCGAAGATTCGATGAGCACGCGCACTTTGGCTGCCGTACCCTCTTTTTCGTCAAGTACGCGCACCTTGAAATCTTCGAGATGCACCTCTTTGAGCGATGGGTAGAATTTCATCAGCGCTTTGCGAAGTGCATTATCCAGGGCATTCACCGGCCCGTCTCCTTCGGCGGCGGTGTGCTCAAAGTCTTTGCCCTTTTGCAATTTGATGGTCGCTTCGGAAAAAAGCTCGCCGTTTTCGCGCTTTTCCTCTATAACGCGAAAGCCTTTGAGCCGGAACGCTGCCTCGAACATACCAAGCATCTCACAAGCCGCAAGTTCAAAAGACGCATCGGCTGCTTCGTACTGATATCCATTGGCTTCCTGCTTCTGAATATGGTGCAACAGCTCCCCAACGAGCGGATCCTTTTTATCGAGCCCCGGCTTGATTGTTTTGAGCTTTTCGAGTATGGTGCCCGAACCGGCCTGGTCGGATACGACAAAATGCCGGTCTGCGCCGATACACGCGGGGTCGATGTGTTCAAACGACAAGCGGTTCTTGCGCACACCGTCGGCATGTGTCCCGGCCTTGTGAGAAAAGGCCGCCTCACCAACATAGGGCAAACGGATATTGTGCCCGATGTTGAGAATTTCACTGACATACACAGAAATGGGGACCAGCGATTTCAACTGCTGCTCGGTGATGACGGCGTGGCCTTTCTTAATTTGCAATCCCGGAATCAACGTGCATAAATTGGCGTTGCCGCTCCGCTCGCCGACACCATTGATCGTACCTTGCACCTGTACCGCACCGAGGCTGACGGCAATAAATGAATTTGCGTCGGCGCACCCGGCATCATTGTGCGTGTGAATACCCAGCGGCGCAGCAACGCGCTCGGATACCCCGCCAAAGACTTCAGTCATCTCACCGGGCATCATGCCGCCGTTGGTATCGCACAAGACAAGACAATCGGCCCCGCCCTGCCAGGCGGCGTCCAGCGTTTTGAGTGCATATTCTCCATTGTGCAGATAGCCGTCGAAAAAATGCTCAGCATCATAAATGACTTCATCAAAATGGCGCTTGAGATAGGCCACGGTCTCGGCAATCATATCAAGATTTTCAGTCAGCGAGGCACGGATGACTTCCTTGACATGCAAGTCCCAGGTTTTGCCGAATATGCAGGCAACCGGCGCTTCGCTTTTGACCAGTTGGCGTATCAATGCATCCTTGCTGCAGATTTCTCCTTTGCGACGGGTACTGCCAAAAACAGACACGCGCGACTTCAGCGACATCGAAGCCACCCGGCGAAAATACTCTTTGTCAATATCATTGCCGGGCGTAGGCCAGCCGCCCTCAATGTAGTGGACACCCAGATCGTTCAGCTTTTCGGTGATATGCAGCTTGTCATTAACCGACAAACTGATGCCCAGGGCCTGATTTCCGTCGCGTAGGGTCGTATCGTAAACGCTTACCTTCTGCACGTTGTTTCTCCGTTTTAGAACAAAAGAGGCGCAACATGGTGCGCCTCCTATAATTAAAATATCTGTTCAATCGCCGCTGCCGTTTAGAGCAGTGAAGCAACCAAATCACCAACCTCCCGGGTACTCATCCCCATTTTTCCGGCGGAGAGGTTCTTTATTTTGCCCGAGGCCAGGGCATCGTGAACCGCCTTGTCAATTGCCGCGCCGGCTTCGTCTTCACCGATTGTTTCCAGGAGCATACCCCCGGCGCAAATACAAGCTAGTGGATTGATGATATTCTTACCCGTATATTTGGGCGCACTGCCGCCGATTGGCTCGAACATCGAAACGCCATCGGGATTGATGTTGCCGCCGGCCGCGATTCCCATTCCACCCTGAATCATAGCGCCCAGATCGGTGATGATATCGCCAAACAGATTAGACGTGACGATTACGTCATAAAATTCAGGACTCTTGACCATCCACATAGTGCATGCGTCAACATGGTTGTAATCCTGTTTGATGTCGGTATAATCGGCATTGCCGACTTCTTCATGGGTCCGTACCCAGAGGTCGCCGACATGAGTAAGGACATTGCACTTGTGCACGAGCGTCAGCAGTTTTTTCCTGTTGCGCTTGCGTGCATACTCATAGGCATAGCGCACGCAGCGCTCCACCACATGACGCGAGTAGGTCATTACCTGCGTTGCAATTTCCTGATCGGTACCCACCATGGAAGCGCCGCCGACACCGGTGTAGATACCGCCGGTATTTTCACGCACCACCACGAAGTCGATCTCTGCCGGGCCCTTGTCCTTAAGCGGAGTAGCGACATTGGGATAGAGTTTAACCGGACGCAGATTTATATACTGATCCAGGGCAAAACGCGCCTTGAGCAAGATGCCCAGCTCCAGAATGCCCGGCTTTACGTCGGGATGTCCGATTGCACCCAGAAAAATGGCATTATGCTTCTTGAGATCACCTATAGCTTCGGCCGGCAGCGTTTCTCCGGTCCGTTTGTAACGCTCTCCGCCAAAATCATATTTCTGGAAATCAAGCTTGAAATCGTATTTGGATGCCGCCGCCTTGATTACTTTGACGCCTTCGTCAAGTACCTCGGGGCCGGTGCCGTCTCCAGGCATTAAGCCGATTGAATACGTGTTCACGCAGGCAAATCCTTTCGGTTAGATTGTTGCATTATTTCTGATCGTCATCGAGTAATTTCTCCAAATCACTTATGTCAATGTCTTTATCTCCGCCTTTTGTTGACTGTTCAGCTTCTGCATCGATTTTGGCCAGCTCCGCCATTACATCGTCTTCAGGCCCGGCATTTTCGTCTTCTTCATTGGCAAGCAGAATATCCTCAGCCGCAGCCTGTGCTCCGGCCTGGTCAAATTCCTCCTGGTTGCCGGGTTGACCTTCGGCAGGCTCTGCGGCATCTGATGCGAATGCCTGGTCGACCGGCGCTTGTTCTTCTTCCTCAAGCGCAGAAGTTGCTTCACTCACCGCGTTTGACGGTTCCGCTTCAGGTTCCGCTTCAGGTTCCGATTCCGATTCGGGTTCGGGTTCGGGTTCGGGTTCGGGTTCAGGTTCAGGTTCAGGTTCGGGTGCAGGCCGTGGCTCTTCGGGTGCCGATTCGGACGGCGCCGGCCGGTTCTGATCTGCCGCTGCCGGTTGCGGTGCTTCCTCCCCGACCGTTTCAGGAGCTTCGGGCCCGGACTGCTTTGCTGCGACCGTCTCGGCCTTCTTTTGCTCAGGCGTCTCGACCAGATGTTCATTCGACTCATCGGCGCTCGGTAGTGCGTCGATATCCTCAGCGTCACGTTGCTTCTCGGAGGTCGACGACTCCGGCTGAGGTTGCTCTTCGTCGGCGGCTTGTTCCTCGGCGCCACTCTCAGAAGCTTCAACCAAATCCTCAAAGGCTTCGGTCGATTCTTCGGCGGACTCGGGCGCGCCAGACTCCCGCGGAGAAGCGGTGAATTGCTCCGATGCCGCAGCATTTTGCAGCTCGGGCTCAGCCGGTTCGGGTTCGGCCTCTATTGGCTTGGGATCCGCCGATTGCGATGCGAGGGCCGCCTGGGGAACATGCGTTGCCTGATTTGCTTCTTCCACCCAGCGACTTTTACGTACGCGGGACTTGACCATCTTCTGTATATTTTTAAAGCTTTGTGTCCCGGCTTTCTCTGCAAGCTCAAAGAGGCAAATTTCCGTTGTTGTCGGAATTGCACCGGCCTGTTGCATCTTGCGCAACGCGAATTCGTGATCCAATGGGCTGCGGGAACTCACGGCATCGGCCACAATATGCACTTTCAGGTTACGTTGAATCAGTCCCAGCACGGTCTGGTTGACGCACACGTGCGTCTCCACGCCGCACACAACCAGCGTTTCAAGCTCAAGCGGATTGAGCTGATTCCAGAATTGCTGACTGCGCGTGCAGGAAAAGTCAAGCTTCTCCACAACCTCGAGCAGCCTGAATTGTTTACGTATGAGATCAACGGTATTGCCCAGCCCCTTGGGATACTGTTCGGTAACGATGATGGGCATCTTGAACATCTGAAAGGTTAGAACCATCCTGGCGATGTTGCCGACAACAGCGTCAAAGTCCATGATGGCCGGGGCGAATTTTTCCTGTACGTCAATAATCAGCAGGCCGGTCTTTTCTCTGCTCAACGTGTTGGGATGTTTCATGGTGACGCCTTTCGATGCAGTCCGCACATGCGTATGCGTAAACTATTTCAACTTGCTTTTCTTTCCGAATTTGCGTATCCGGGCGATTTTGTTGACAACATCCATATAGGCAATGGCGGATGCCTCGACAATGTCGGTGCTCGCACCATTGCCGGTAAAAAAACCGTCCCTGGTTTTCCCGATGATTTTCACCTTACCCAAAGCCTCGCGGCCTTCGGTGATGGAATCGAGATGAAATTCCTCTATCTTTATATTATAACCTACTATGCGATCGATTGCAGTAGTCGTCGCCGCAACTGCTCCATCGCCACAGCCGGCTTCCTGAAAAACTTTGCCTTCGTGTTTGATACGCACCGTCGCAGTTGGTATCACGACCTTGCCGCTGGAGACGTGCAGATACTCCATGCTATAGCTGTCTTTCATCTCGTCGCTGCTTTTTGCTTCCATCAGCGTAATCAGATCATCGTCGTACACGGTGCCCTTCTTGTCGGCCAGACCAATGAAGCGCTCATAAAAGCTCTTCATTTCGATTTCAGATTCGCTGTAGCCCAGGCTGATAAGGCGATTTTTAACCATGTGCGAACCGGAACGGCTGGTCAGATTCATGCGATTTTCTTTTAAACCGATCGAGCGCGGCGTCATAATTTCGTATGTCTTTTTGGCTTTGAGCACGCCGTCCTGATGGATGCCGGAGGAGTGCGAAAATGCATTCGTGCCGACAATCGCCTTGTTGGGTTGAACCGGCATGTTGCAAATATCACGCACGAGACGACTGGTGCGGGTAATTTCTTTCGTGTTGACACCGGATGAAACCTTGAAAAAATCTTTGCGCACCTTCAGTGCCATGACTATTTCTTCCAGTGCGGCATTTCCGGCACGCTCGCCCAACCCGTTTATCGTGCATTCGACCTGACGCGCACCATGCGCCACCGCGGTCAGTGAATTGGCGGTCGCCATGCCCAGATCGTCATGGCAGTGGGCCGAGATGATCGCCTTGTCGATATTGGGTACGCGGTTGAACAGATCGTCAAATACGGCGGCAAACTGCTCGGGCGTTGTATAGCCAACCGTATCCGGAATGTTTACCGTAGTTGCCCCGGCGTTTATTGCGGCTTCTACAATGCGACATAGAAAGTCGGGGCCGGTTCGCCCCGCATCTTCGGGAGAGAATTCCACGTCATCGGTATACTTGCGTGCCAGTTTGACGCTGGTGCGTGCTATGTCAAGAATTTCATCTTCGGTTTTGCGCAGTTTCTTTTCGGCGTGGATGGCGGACGTTCCGATAAAAGTGTGAATCCGGCTGCGCTTGCCGTTTTTGAGCGCCTTGCCGCAGGCTACAATGTCCTTTTCGATAGTGCGGGCCAGTCCGCAAATTGCCGGCCCCTGGACAGTTTCGGCAATACTTTTTACCGAATCAAAATCACCCGGCGACGAAATGGGGAATCCGGCCTCGATAACATCGACATTCAACCGGGATAATTGACGCGCGATACGCACCTTTTGTTCGACCGACAAGGAGGCATGCAAGGCCTGTTCGCCGTCACGCAACGTGGTATCGAAGATGTAAACCTTATTTTTCATAAGTAACGCTGCTTTCCACTCACGCAACGGCGCCGTCGCTTAAGACGGCGCCGCCACCAGAATACGTTAATTGCTTTTTCGTCCGGCGACACCTTTGGTCGCCCTGGTTATTTCCTTTGCTTTGGTTTTGGGCCGCAACGAGCGCACGGCTTTGCCGGCCTGCCACATTTCGGAGTTGCCGATTACGGCAAGTTCCTTGTCAAGGCGTTCCTTGTAATCATTGCGTCCGCAGGCAGAGATGACGCGCCTGGTCTCTTTGCCCGATTTAACGGACTGGTACAGCTCCTTGAATACCGGTGCTACGGCTTTTTTGAATTTGGGACGCCAATCAAGCGCTCCGCGTTGAGCAGTAGCCGAACAATTTGCATACATCCAGTCCATACCCTTTTCATCAACCAGGCGAATGAGGCTTTGCGTAAGCTCTTCGACGGTTTCGTTAAACGCTTCCGAGGGGCTGTGCCCGTTTTTGCGCAGAACATCATATTGCGCCTCCATGACGCCGGCCAATGCTCCCATAAGAATGCCGCGTTCGCCGGTCAGGTCGCTGTACACTTCCTGTTCGAAGGTCGTGGGGAAGAGATAGCCGGAGCCAATGGCAATTCCGAGCGCCAGGCAGCGTTCCCGTGCGCGTCCGGTTGCATCCTGGTGCACGGCATAGCTTGAATTAATGCCGGCTCCATCGAGAAAATTGCGTCTTACCGAAGTCCCGCTGCCTTTGGGGGCAACGAGAATAACGTCAACGTCGTGCGGTGGAATCACTTTCGTCTGGTCACGATAAACAATTGAGAATCCATGCGAAAAATAGAGCGCATCACCGGGGTTGAGATTTTTCTTGATGATTGGCCAGACTTTGCGCTGGGCGGCATCGGTCACCAAAAGCTTGACGATGGTACCCCGCTGTGCAGCTTCCTCGATGTCGAACAGCGTTTCGCCCGGAACCCAGCCGTCTTTTTTCGCCCGATTCCAGTCTGTCTTGAAGGCCCGGGACTGACCGATAATTACCTTGATCCCGTTGTCCTTCATGTTAAGCGCCTGTGCCGGCCCCTGCACGCCGTAGCCGATTACGGCAATGGTTTCGCCTTTGAGGGCTTTCTTCGCTCTGGCCAGGTTGAATTCCTTACGCGTGATGACGTCTTCGCTGACGTCGCCGAAATCGATCTTAGCCATGGTTCTGACTCCTTACCTGATAGATTGAAATGTATGAAATTTTTGTTGCCTGTCCTATGGTTTACTGCGCGCCAGGGCTATCTTGCCGCTGCGCACCAGCTCTTTGATGCCGTAGGGCTTGAGCATGCCGATAAAGTCCTCGAGCATATCGCTTGTATGTGTCAATTCAATTGAAATCGAACGCGGGGAAACAGCCGCGACTTTGGCGCCGAACACATCCGCCAGTTCAATTATCTCATGGCGATTGGACTTCGCTGCATCCACACGCAACAACAGCAATTCCCGGTCGATGAGCAGAGATTTATCGGCATAGTCTATTACCTTGATAACGTCAATCAAACGGTTGAGCTGTTTGACAACCTGTTCCAGAATGCTTTCTTCGCCGGCTACAACGATGGTCATTCGGGAAACGGTCGGGTCATCGGTTTCTGCGACATTGAGACTGGAAATATTGTAACCCCTGCTCGAAAAGAGCCCGGCAACCCGTGACAGCGCGCCATGCTGGTTTTCTACCAGAAGGGAAATGATATGAGTGCTCATGACGCCTCCTCGAGAATATGGTCGATCGGTTTGCCCGCCGGTACCATAGGAAATACATTTTCTTCCTTCGAAACCATAAATTCCATGACCGCCGGTCCTTTTACCGCCAGACCGGCCTTGAGCGTCGACTCGACATCTTCGGGTTTTTCTGCACGGTAGGCAGCGACCCGGTAGCTTTTGGCCAGAGCCACAAAATCCGGAACGTAGGTAACTTTGCATTTGTCGGGGCCCGGACAGGTTACGCAGACAGCCCCTTCCTTTAAGCAGGTTGAGCTGTAGCGCCTGCCGAAAAACATCTCCTGCCACTGGCGAACCATGCCGAGATAGCCATTGTTGAGGATCACAATCTTGACGGGTATATTGTGTAATGAAATGGTAGCCAGCTCCTGAATGTTCATCTGTATCGATCCGTCTCCGGCAATATCAATAACCGGACGTTTCGGATTGGTAAAGGCAGCTCCCATTGCAGCAGGCATGCCATACCCCATCGTCCCCAGCCCGCCCGATGAGAGAAACGAGCGCGGTTTCGCAAAAGGATAATAATGCGCGGCCCACATCTGGTTCTGACCAACTTCGGTCGCGATAAGGGCATTGCCTTTTGTCAATTTGTGCAAGGTTTCGATAACCGCCTGCGGCTTGATTTCCTTTGTAGAGGGTTCATAGCCGTAAAGATGCTTTCCTTTCCATTCGCGAATCTGTTTGTTCCATCCGTTCGGCCTGCGCGGTGCAATAATTTTAAGCAGAGACGACAGAATATTTCCGGCATCGCCGACCACCGGAATGTCAACCTTGATAATCTTTGAGATGGCGGCAGGGTCGATATCCATGTGAATAATTTTTGCATGCGGGGCGAATTTTGATGTATCGCCGGTAACCCGGTCGTCGAACCTGACTCCAATCGAGATGATCAAATCAGATTGCTGCAGAGCGTAATTAGCCGCCTTGGAGCCGTGCATGCCGGGCATGCCGATAAACAGCTTGTGTTGACTGGGAAATCCGCCAAGTCCCATAAGTGTCGTGGTGACCGGAATGCTGGTCTTTTCGGCAAGCGCCAGCAACTCTTCGTGTGCCTGCGAAATGATTATGCCGCCGCCCGCGTAAATGAGGGGTTTTGCAGCCCGGGCAATGGCTTCATTCGCTTTCTTGATCTGCCGCATGTTTCCGACCACATTGGGCCGATAACTTCGAATCGATACCGTGCGCGGATAGGTGTAATCCGGATGGGTGGCAACGGAGACATCCTTGGGAATGTCGATAAGTACCGGCCCCGGTCTTCCGGTGCCGGCGATATGAAAGGCTTTTCTTAACAAAGAAGGCAGCTCTTCGACCGATTTGACGAGAAAATTATGTTTGGTTATCGGCCGTGAAATACCGACAATGTCAGCTTCCTGAAAAGCGTCGGTGCCCAGCAGGGGAGACGCAACCTGACCGGTAATCGCTACCATCGGTACCGAATCCAGATACGCCGTTGCAATTCCCGTTACCAGGTTCGTGGCCCCGGGACCGGACGTCGCCAGACATACGCCGGTTTTGCCGCTGGCCCGGGCATAGCCGTCCGCGGCATGCGCGGCGGCCTGTTCATGGCGAGTAAGGATCACATTGATTTTCTTGTTTCTATACAGGGCATCGAAAATCGGGATGACAACTCCGCCGGGATACCCGAAGAGAACATCAATCTTCTCCTGAATCAACGCATCAACAACAATTTGAGCGCCGGTTTTTTGCACGAAAACCTCCGTATTTTTTTTGCAACTGTCAATATTATCTTGCTCATTTGACACATTGCGAAAGTTTAAAATACGACCTTCTGCCTGATTGAATCAAGCAGCTTGGGGCCGTCCCCAAAAATAAAAAAGCCCGCCTCTTTGAGGAGGCGGGCTTGAATTGTCGGTGTGTCATGTAACAGCTACAAGCCCGCCTCCTGCGCACAAGTAATAATAAGCACCACGCTGAGCACACGAAGGAGCAACGGCGATATAATTTTTGAACTGCTATTTGTAAACATTGACCTATTCATGCCTAAGAAAATACCATACCGTTTTTAAAAATGCAAATCCAGCGCTGCGGCAGCAAAATCAACCCTTGATTTCGAGCGCGAGTATGGTCAGATCGTCGTGGTATGGCGCCGTCCCGGTGAATCTTTTTACATCGCCCATGATGAGCTTGATGATTCCGTCGGTACGTGAATTGTTGTCGGCCGCCAGGAGCTCGAATAATCGTTGTTGACCGTATGAGTTTTTCTGCTGATCGGTCGCTTCGGTCAAGCCGTCGGTATAGATGAGGTACCGGTCATTTTTTTGGAGCGGTATGGTAATTTCGTCGATCATTGAGTTGAACATTTCCGACTCGGATACGAGTCCCAGCGCAAGGCCGGCCGATTTGATATTTTGCGGCCGGTTGCCGTTATTACCGATATTTACCATCATGGGATGACCGGCACGTGCATAACTCATCGAGGTTCCGTCTTTGTTGATTATCAGGCATAACGCGGTAACAAATGATTTATCGTCAAGATTCACTTTCATGGATTCATTGACAGAACACAGCAGTTGCCTGGCGGAGGTTGCATACTTGGCTTCAACCCGGAACACACTGCGCAGCATCGTCATAAACAGTGCAGCCGGAATGCCTTTGCCGCACACATCGGCAATAACCACAACCCAGTGTCCCGCATCGTTGGGCCAGTAATCCAGATAGTCACCGCCCACCTCATAGGCCGGATGGTAGACGCTGGTAATTTCGACATGGGGGATATCCGGCTTTTCCTGCGGAGTAAAACGTTGCTGAATGCTTCTGGCTGCGTCCAGTTCTCCTTGCACCCGCGCACGCTCACCTAGTTCCTGATAATGAATGGCATTACTCAGGGTGGTTGCGGCATGGGCGGCCAGCGTGGTCATTACCGGCTTTTCGCGGTCGTAAATGTCGAGAAAGTCCTGGCTGGTAAATATCTGCACGATTCCCAGCGCTTTGTTGTCGGCAAGCAGAGGAATCGCCAGGTAACACGGCAAGTCGTCCACATTCGGCCAGGCAAACTGGCTGACGTATTCGTCAGACTTCCAGTTTTCGAGCACGAACGGGCGCTGTAGCTCATTTTTCAAGAAAACGTCAAGCGCTTTTTCGGAAAGATCTGAGCCAATTTCGGAGGAAAGCGCTCCGGCGCCGGTGTAAAAGACAAACCGATTTTTTTTGCGAATGCACAGGCTGGCAGTCGCTTCGGGAAAGCGCGAAATAAGAGAATCAAGAATTGCCGGAGCCAGTTCGTTGAGCCTGATAAATTGGGCCAGTTCGTACGAGGTGGTATTCAGGTAGCGCAACTGATTCAGCCGTGCCTCGAGCCGTTCATTTGCATCCTTGAGATCCATCGTGCGCTCCTCGACCCGCAGCTCGAGTTCGTCCTTCGCCCGTTGCAGCGCTTCCTGGTATCTCTTGCGCTCGGTGATGTCCCTGCTGATGCCGACAAGACCGGCTATTTTTCCTTCCGCATCCCGCAGCGCAACTTTGGTCGTGGAAAGCCACATCTCGTTGCACTCCATGTCTTTGGTCGGCTCCTCGCGATTGATAATGGATTTGCCGGTCTGCAAAACAACCTGCTCATCCGAAAAGTAGCGCGCGGCAAGCTGGCCGGGGAAAATGTCCATGTCGGTACGACCGATCAAATCCCGCTGCTCCTGCGCGCCCAACAGATGAATATGCGCCTTGTTGTTGATGACAAACCGGCTTTCCGCATCTTTAATGAAAATGTAATCGGGCATATTGTCGATGAGTGTGCGCAGCAGGTTGCGCTCCTGCTCCAAAGCTTCATCGGATTCTTTAGCTTCGGTAATCTCGCGGGTTATTCCGCAGGTCCCAACGACGCTTCCCCTTTTGTCAATCACCGGAATTTTTGAGGCGGAAAACCAGCGAGAGCGCTCCGTGCCTATCACTTTCTCGATGATGCCGAGAACCGGTCTTTTCTGCCTGATAATTTCGTCTTCGTAATCATGCGATCGTTTTGCCAGTTCCTCGGGCAGCAGATCAAAATCAGTCCTGCCGATTGCATCGTCCGGATTGTCAAGATTCCATTTCAGGGCCCAGGCCTTGTTTACCTTTATAAAGCGGCCGTTCAGATCTTTGAAATGAATTGTATCGGGAATATTGTCAATGAGGGCGTGCAGCAGCTCTTCTTCGCGGCTTCGCCGTTCCTCCTGCGCACGAATTAGCTGATTTTCCTGCTCAAGTGTCGCTACCCGGTTCTGCAGGCCTTGAATCTCTTGCCGGAGCTGCTCAACCGAAGGCTTCTCTTCCATGGCCCTTCCTCGAGAAACTGCATCATCCCCACCTCGGCGAGGCGAAAATACTTGCACTAAATATAACCTTATGTTGCAATGATGGCAATGATTATCCGCAGCCCGATTGACTTATTGGAAACCACTAGAGCCTGCCACAGCAAGCCGCCTCACCGGGATGCTCAAAGCTCAAAACCGAAGTATTCCGCAGCATTGCGATAACAGATATTCTTGACGATTCCGCCGACAAGCTCAAAGTCGTTGGGTACCAGGCCATTGTGCATATCCGCACCGAACAAATTGCACAGTATCCTTCTGAAATATTCGTGCCGGGGGTAGCTGAGAAAGCTTCGTGAATCGGTCAGCATGCCCACAAACCGGCTGAGCAACCCCAGATTGGATAGTGAATTCAGTTGTGCTTCCATGCCGTCTTTCTGATCCAGGAACCACCAGGCACTGCCGTACTGGATTTTACCGGGAATGCTGCCGTCCTGAAAGTTGCCGATCATGGTGGCAAACAGCTCGTTATCACGCGAATTGAGATTGTACAGAATCGTTCTGGGCAAGCGATCGTCAATGTCAAGCCTGTCAAGGAATTTTGCAAGCGGACGGGCGATTTCAAAGTCACCAATTGAGTCGAAACCGGTGTCCGGGCCCAGCGCCGTGAACATACGGGTGTTGTTATTGCGCATGGCACCCAGGTGAAGCTGCATGGTCCACCCCTTTTCCGCATCCATGCGACCGAATTCAACCATCATGGCCGATTTGAACTGAAGGCATTCTTCAGGGGTCAGTTCGCCGCCGGCGCGCAGCCTGGTAAATAGCGTACGGATCTCCCGCTCCGAGTATTCGTGGGCATACGCAGTTTCGAGCCCATGATCGGAAAGTCGGCACCCGTTTTCATGAAAGAAGTCATGTCGCTTTTTCAGCGCATCCCGATAATCACTGAACGAAGAAATGGTCATGTCGGCGCTTTGCGCAAGCGCATCCACCCAGATGTTGAACGACGCAGCCGATTCCACCGCCATGCCCTGATCGGGCCGAAAAGTCGGGCAAACTTTGACCGTAAAAGAATTATCCTGTGCTATGGCAATGTGGTGCTCCAACGTGTCGGTCGGATCGTCTGTGGTGCAGACCAGCACAACATTCATTTGCTGCATGATACCCCGCGCCGAGTAATCGGCCTGAGCAAGCTTTTCGTTACATTCATCCCAGATGGCCTTTGCCGTATCGGGATTAAGCACTTTGTCCGTAATGCCGAATGGTGAACGCAACTCCAGATGAGTCCAGTGATACAGTGGATTACGCAACGTTTTCGGCACGGTTTCGGCCCAGGCCATAAATTTTTCCCAGTCCGAAGCATTTCCCGTGCAAAAACGCTCCGGAACGCCATTGGTACGCATCTGGCGCCACTTGTAATGATCGCCGTAGAGCCATATGCGGGCCAGGTTTTCAAATACCGTATCCTCGGCAATCTCAGCCGGCAGCAGGTGGCAATGATAGTCGATAATCGGCTCCTGCGCGGCAAATTCGTGGTACAATTGACGTGCTTCATCGGTCTGCAAGAGGAAATTATCATCAATAAATGAGGGGTACATACGCTCGTCTCCTGTGACACTGCGGGTTGAAAAAATAAACTTCCACAAGAAAATCTGCGACAATAGCAGTAAGGTCATGCACCAATGCAACTCGTGCGCCCATTAATATAGCTCCTGTAGAACAGGCTTGCAATTTAGTAACGTAAGCTCACAATACAGTTGTCCTTACCGAGTATATTGATTTAAATTTCTTAGTAAAGCGCCAGTAGTGAAGTTGCTTCCATCCGAAAGAGGCCCGCTATGAAGGTAATCATACCTGCTCTGATTTTTGCAGTATTGCTTATACCCGACACCATTGCTGCAAAGGCAAAAATCGTTGTTCCCAAAGACGCCGCAACCATTCAAAAAGCCATCGATAAAGCGCAGCGCGACGACACGGTCTTTGTGCTGAAGGGCAATTACCAGGAACGCATTATGCTTCGGGAATATGTCATTGTCATGGGTCAGGATAAAGAAAAAACCACGCTGCGCGGCAATCGCAACGGACCGGTGGTAACCGCGGTCAACTACTCTACCATCAAAAATTTCACGATCGAAAAAGGAGAAACCGGCATTCTTTGCGAAAACACCAACACGGTAATCGAGCAATGCACCATCCGGGAAAACAAGACCGGAATTCATTGTCTTGTTTCTTTACCGGAGATTCGCAATAATGCCATCTACCGGAATAAGTGGTCGGGCATTTTCTGCGAACTGGTATCGTATGGGGAAAACACCTCAATAGAGCACAATGTAATTGCCGAAAACGGATATTCCGGGCTGGTATTAACCCGCAGAAGCTCGGTACTTGTCCAGAATAACATTTTTTACGGCAACAAGCAGTTTGGTATCTTTGTCGATATCGACTCAAAGCGCTCGCGCATTATCTATAACAACTTTTACGGGAACCGCAAGTCTTTCAATCACTATGCCGTTATCGACCAGTCCAATATCTCCGCCGATCCACAGTTTCCCGAGCAGAAAATGGGGACCTACGCCCTCACGGCAGAGGTGTCTGCGAAATTAAAAGGAGCAGGCAAGGACGGCAAAGATATCGGCCTGATGTCTGCGGCCGATCTCAAGAGAATCTTCATCGACTCAGACAACGACCGCATTCCCGACCAGGACGACAAATGCAACGATCTCAAAGAGGATCTTGATGAATTCGAAGACTGGGACGGCTGTCCGGATTATGATAACGATCTGGACGGTATTTATGATGCAGAAGACAAATGCCCGCATAAAGCCGAAGATTATGATAATTTTACCGACCAGGACGGCTGTCCCGATGCAGACAACGATCGCGACGGCATTTGCGATCCGTGGGTAGTCGAAAACAACCGGCAGGCAAAATACGTTCACCTCTGCACCGGCAGCGATACGTGTCCACAGCGGGCCGAAACAGCAAATGGCTTCCAGGACAGTGACGGCTGCCCCGACGAAAAGCCGGAAGAGAATACCGGAAACGATTCTGATGCAAAGTAGCTAAAACATCAGACGCTTCTTCTTTTTTTCCGGTTGGCCATCCCGCTGTATTGTCCTCTTTTGCTGAGAACCAAACATATTGAAATCGCCCTGACGACGTGAGCGTTTCAGCACATGAATATCGCAGGAATCCGCCAGTGACTCCTTTTTGAAATAATCAACCCGCACATCCGAGCAATACGGGCCGGCCAGCTTGTTTGATACATTACATACTCTGGTTGTAATGACACCCTCTGTCTTTGCAAAACTTTCTACCGGAAGATCTCTGTGCAATGCCTTCATGGTAGGAATCCAGATCGGAAGCGTCCCGCGTGCACCGGTTACGCCGCGACCAAGTGACCTGCGCTCATCCACCCCAACCCAGGCAGCACAGGCAATCTGCGGGGTATAACCGACGAACCAGGCATCAGAGTAATCATTTGTCGTCCCGGTCTTGCCTGCGCACGGCCGCGTAAAGCCTTCCCGCACAACGCCGGCACCGGTGCCCCTGCGCACGACATCGCACATCAAATCCGCCATGATAAATGCGGTAGAGGGTGCAATGACATCTTCTTCCTGGATTTCATGCTCAAAGATAAGTCGGCCGGTTTTGTCGTATACTTTCTGAATCGTATAAGGAATGGCCCGCTTGCCGTAATTCGCAAAAACGGAATATGCGGACGCCATCTCCATCGGCGTTGCTTCACATGCACCGATAGCCAGTGCCGGCACCGGATTCAGGCCATGGTGTAAACCAAACTTACGGGCATAGGCTACAACAGTATGTGCACCGACCTTGTTCAAAACCTGAATTGCTACCAGATTCACCGATTTGGCGAGCGCTTTACGAATGGGAATCGGCCCCAAAAATTCGCGATCATAATTTTCCGGTCGCCATTCACCTTCGGACGTTTCGAGTGTAATTGGTTGATCCAGCACAATCGTTGAGGGTGACAGCCCATTATCCATTGCCGCCGTATACACGAAGGGCTTGAAGGCAGACCCGGGCTGCCTGCGGGACTGCGTGGCACGATTGAATTTGCTTTCTTCAAAATTGCGCCCGCCGATAAGCGTGAGTATGGCGCCGCTTTTGGCCTCGACGGCGATAACCGACACCTGCGCGATGCGACGCTTTGCCGAATCGGGCAGATCGGCCCATTTGTCCTTATGGGCCGCATATAACGAATCAAAGTGATCAAAAAACAACGAACGCTCGACGCCCGCCCGCTTGTACGCCCCGGCGCTGTCGATAAACATGCGATTGAGTCTTTTTTGCATACCTATCAGATGATCCTTTGCCGCTTCTTGCGCCGTGTCCTGGGCAACCGGATCAAGCGTTGTGTGAATATTCAAACCGCCATTATACAGTATTTTCTCCCCATACTTTGCTTCGAGACGCTTGCGAACCATTTCAATGAAATAGGGAGCAATTTTCGAAATACGTTCCTGCGGGTTGGAGGGGATTGTGTCCTGCTTGACTTGGGCGGCCGTTTGTCGATCGACGGCCCCGAGCTTAACCATGCCGCGCAGCACCGAATTGCGACGCTCGATCGTACGCTTGTGGTTCTTTTGCTTATCGGGCCGATAATATTCGGGTAGCTGAATCGTACCCGCCAGAACCGCACACTCATTGAGCGTAAGATCCATGGCCGGTTTGCTGAAATAGCGCTGGCTGGCAGCTTGCACACCATACACACCCGCCCCGAGATAGACCTGGTTGAGATACAGTTCCAGGATTTCGGTTTTGGTATAGTTTCGCTCAAGCTGTATTGCGGTCATCACTTCACGGATTTTGCGAATAAGCGTCTGCCGTGAAGTCAGATACAAATTTCTGGCCAGTTGCTGGGTAAGTGTAGAGGCGCCCTGCGCAAACTCACGATGAATGATGTCAACGATCAGTGCGCCAACGATTCGCTTTATGTCAATGCCCCAGTGCTGGTAAAAACGGCGGTCCTCTATGGCCACCACCGCATCGGCAAGCAGGGGATTGATGCTGTCAAGTGGTACCCAGTAACGTCGCTCGGTTGAAAATTCATGTATGAGGGAACCGTCTCGGGCGTAAACATTCGATACCAGCGGAGGTGCAATATTTTCCAGCTCCGAAAAGGTTGGCAGTGTTTGATAGATGCGAAATACAAAAGCAATGCCCGTTCCGCAAACCACCATGAAAACGAAGAGCCCGGCAATGAGGGCCGAAAAGAATAACTTCCCTTTTACCTTGCCTTCGTTTTCTGCGGGCTGCGCGGCTTCGTCGCCGAAATAGATGAGTTTTTTGCCGGATTTTTCCATGGTTGTAAAAATACTCCACCTAAAGGTCCTTTCACAATAAAGCGCTTTAACGAAAGCACCCGCTACGACCGGATTGAGGAAATAAATGATGACTTGCTTGCCGTCATCGATATAATTTAGGTTTCATGAAATCGAGCCTGCCAAGCACGAACTGCTGCCGTTTCCTTTCGAGCGGCATTGTTTTGTTGTATAGAGCAAGAGCTCTTTGTTGCGTGCTGATTTTATTGATCCTGCCGGTGCCGGCGCACGATCAAGAATCACTCGATTCTGCCGAAAACAGCTTCGGTATTGGTCTTTCGAGCGGATACGTGGCAGCCGGCGGGGATTTCGGGATATACTGGCATAATTCCGCACATGCCGGATTGAGCTTTCGGTATCCTTTTCATGCACATATTCCGGCTTTTCTTACCGTCAGTTTGTCCAATCACAAGCCAATCGACGATCCGCTGCCGCGGCCGGGCTATGCAGCGGCACGATCATCTGTTCTTCTGGCAAGCAGTGCGGTTTCGTGGCAGTACGAACCCTTTTTGCAAAAGGCAATTTCGCCATTTGCCGGAGGCGGAATCAATACTCATACCTGGATTCTCTATAAATCCTGGCCGCCGGATTACAACTCCGACGAAACGGAATTCGGCATTCACGGCGCAGCCGGAATGCGTGCGTATTTGGCTCGATGGTGCTTTGGCCTGGAATATCGGCATTACGCTTCGTTTACCCGTCCGCACGTTATTCACGACGGCAGCGTGCTTTTCACCTGCGAATACCTTTTTGAGCTGAAGGGATTAAACCACGGTGATTAATCGCTTTTGTCAAATACTGCTGCTGATGGTCTTTTGCGGCCGGTCTGCACGCACTTTTCTCAGCTCAGAGCAAATCAACGCAGACGGGCACTACTACCTTTTTGAACTGCTGGATCATCTTCCCGAGTTGCACGCGGGCGTCATGGATGCAAGCCAGGAAGCTGTTGCCCTCAACGGCAGATCCTCTCTGCTTTCGCCGGCGGTGATTGTCATGTACGACAGTCTGTATATCGGCGGTTTCCACGATATGAGTAGCTGGTCATCAAGCAGGTTCTTCGGAAACCAGGCACTAGGAGGCATCGAAATACTAACCGGCATCAACGCAGCGAATCTGTGCGATCGGTGCGAGGCAATTGTCAACATTCTGCCGATTCGCAATGGATCCGGACCAGCACTTCGGATCAAGGGCAATCTTGGCCAGGGCATTGGCGATCCGGCGATTTATCGAGAGATATTGACAGAGACGTCACCTGAAAACCAGGATCAGATTGCGGCCGTGGATGGATATGCCGGCCTGCCTTTCAAAGGCCTGCTCCTCGGAGCCGGCGCGTCATACATTGACATGCACCGATTCTCGAATCGATATGCCGCCCGGCGCAGTGCGAATTACGGATCCATCAGCTCTTATCATACCCTCAATGAGCAGGCGAAAGCTCAGATCGATCTGGGTGTGCGCTTTCCCCGGCTCGAAGGGACCATCACAACCGGTTTTGCCAATTCTTATTCGTTCAAATTTCACCAGTTTGACAAACGCTACTATCTTTACGACGGCGACAGGCTCCATGCGCAATCGCGGCTGCGCCTCAATACGCCGAAACTGGCCGGGTCGCTTAGAATTGGCGGATTTGTCGATGATGCCAAGGTTTTTGTAACGCACAGCGATTTCGGAAATTCGAAAATCTCCGCGGCATCCGCACTGCTGAGCCTTCGCTATCCTCTGTCTCAAGGAAACATGAGTCTGTTGTCTCGCCTCAGCACAGAAGCAATTGATCAATCCGATTCGATGTATTCTACCGTATCATACCAGCATCAAACAGGCTACCATCCGCAATCCGTTGCGTACGCGGCGGTCGGGTTTCACAGCTTTGGCAACCTGCTTAACGTGGTCATTGGATCAACGCCTTCTTTTGAGACGTATGGTGAGAAAGAATTCGATGAGTTCGGCAACCTCTCATGGCGATATCGCTCAAATCTGCTGCTTGACATGGAGCAGATTCAGGCAGCGCATAGTGCATCGCTTTGGTGGCACAGAAAGATAGCCGATTCCTTTGCGGCTCAATCGGGCGCCTCACTT
Source organism: Chitinivibrionales bacterium (assembly GCA_014728295.1). Classification (GTDB taxonomy): domain Bacteria; phylum Fibrobacterota; class Chitinivibrionia; order Chitinivibrionales; family WJKA01; genus WJLW01. Next base: position 239,250 of record WJLW01000083.1, read on the forward strand.
GCCTATGCCCCGCTGTGGGAAATAGGGCATCATCAGGATTCCACGTATCTGGTTGAATCTTCACACCAGCACTGGATCTGGAATTTTACGGCCCAGGCATCACTGCCCCATCTGGGCAAGGCGGTGGCCGGTATTTCGCCCTGGTTCTGGAAAGCAGGTTATGCCGCGAGCGTTACCTGGCACGGTATGCGGCTGAGCGGGGCGCTTTTTTATAACGGGAAAACTTCCTGGACGCAGTTTAACGAACCGGTAAAGCGATTTGGCCACAAGCAAAGAGTACTCTCCCGAAATCTTAACGGGTATGTCTGCGCCGAAATCAAAGCCTTTTATCACTTTTTCGGCGAACGAACAACAGTGTCAATCCATATTAAGGATATTGGCAAGAAACACGTTGAATTGCCGCACGGCAATAAGGTATCACCGTCCGTTACGGTGGTAGGAATAGTCAAAATATGATCAGCCGGTTGCCGGCATCGTCGTAGTTATACGAAATGCAGTACGGATTGGTGCCGCTGCGCGCCTCACTGGTCAAACGATTGAGATCGTAATATTCATATTTTACCCTGGCGCCGTTGGCAGGTCGAATACGCATAATAAAATTGATTATTGCTTATTGCGGGGTAAGTAAGATAATCAAATGGAACTAAATACTTTGCATCGCGAGGAAGCCTAGTGTAGTGTATCTCGAATAAGTGTGTGTTTGCGAGGAGCTATTTTCGCCTCCTGTTGAGGCGCGAAGATGGCGAATACCGGGTGTATTCAACTGATGAGCAACGAAGACAGGGATGAAAAGAGCCCATGGTAACATATTCGTATTTGAGATACACTACACTAGCCTAAACCGGCTTCGCCGGAGAGGTCAGACGTCAGCCGTCAGAGGTCGGCCGGTTGTACTTTCGCCAGGACACCGGACGGCCTTTTTTTGTGTTCAAAAAATTATGTCAAGAGTAAAATACACGTTTTTTCTCTCTGGTATAAAATATTCATTTGATGTATATTTATGCAAGGGTTTTAAAAATGCATGTTATGGTTTATTACATGAGCATCGGAGAGAACATCAAAAAACTGCGCAAAAGCATGGGACTGACGCAGGTTCAACTGGCCGATAGTCTGGGAACTACGCAGAAGGTTATTACCGATTATGAGACCGGGCGCTCGAAGCCACCACGGAAGCGGCTACCGCACATTGCCCGTTTCTTCAATATCAGTGTCGATGAACTAATCGGAGATGACGACTTGCCGGAACCAACAAACGGAAAGGCAACAGTGCATCATGGCAACAGCCGCTCCGCGCATGTATTGAAGTTATTTGACCGGCTTGGAGAAGAAGAACAAAGAGTAATTTTGAAACAGATAAAGGCATTAGCCGAAGGATAAATATTATGACACCGAACTACCCAGAAATGGTAGCCGAAACGGTTTCGGAACTCCCGGTAACAAAGCAGGCAGAAGTGTACCACTTCGCCAAGTTCATGAAAAGCGAGTCCAAAATCAAAACTACCAGAAAGCCGCTAAAAGGAACTTCTGTTTTCGATTTATTCGGTACCGCTACCAGCAAAGTAACCGACGGGGCTGCCAACCATGACAAGTACCTCTATGAATAAGACAGTCTTCATCGATACGGGGGCATGGTTTGCCGGGATTGCCAAGAATGACCAGTATCACAGCAGGGCAAGGTGATGATTCCGACACTATGTCTGCGGTGCTCGGGCTAAACCCTGCGACTCCTCATACAAAATTGGTAGCCTGCCCAGGTACGCTCTGCAAACGTCCTGTTTTTGGTCTTTGCATAAATACAAGCAATGTGCCCATTGGCACGTCCGGTGCATGGGTCGCGCTGACGCCACATAGCTGGTATTATGCAAACTTGGGCTGGAATGTAACTCGTATCACCCCGCCCAACCCGTAATACTTCGGTAGGCTCGCTGACATTTTTAGGGGATGTCGCTCGCATCGAGTTATAACCCGTCCGCCCCTCAAGTGGCTCCCAGTTTGAAAATGCATTTGTGATTTTATTTGTCTTCAAGGGTGGCTGGGTCGGATTCGATGCGTGGAGCACTCGAAGGCCATGGATGGCCGAAGCGCACGGCTGAAAGCCGCCCGAAGGGCACGGAGCAGGATGCGGAGTGTGAACGCCGGAAAGCGGCGACTAAAAGGAGAAGCGACAGGCCGCCGTCGGAACGCTGCCCGAACGAGTGCCCCGGCCGTTAAACCGACAGTTTGGCGCAGATACTATAGCCTTAGCTGCGGCGCCTCTGCTTCGCGGTTTCATAAACTCCCTTATGTTGACATGCGCTACAACCGCATCAACTCAATATTTCAAGCACGTGCGGAGCCACGGACGCCGTAGCCGGGCGAAGGCGCAAGCCATTCCCAAAACCCCCAAATCGTTGCCCTGAGGGCCAAGATCAGCTATATTTGAACAGCGGCATACCTGCGGACAACCCCAAAAAAAGCCGATGCGAGATGCTCAATGTGGCTCTGCGGGGGTGGCGGTCGCCAGTTTAGATTCGGATATGGCGCGAACGAAGAAAAGGAAATGCCTATCCTTTTCACGGTAGATACGGCAGTTTATTATTCAATACACTGAGAACCGGCGCGGAACTGTCCTGTACCGAGAAAAATCCATCCGAAATATCATATGCATCCGGATCTGATGAATCCCGAACTTTCACCAGGCAATTCGCTGAAACCGACGGCATTTTCTGCAGATTCCCCGCATTGTCAATTACCTCAACCGACTCCGGTACGACCCAATCGAAGCTGACCGGATAGCCATACATCTGCAAACCCCAAACAAATATCCAGCCGGCTGCACTGTCGGGACTGAATAGCATTTCAATATCGCGAAATAGCGCAGTGTCGGCAATACTGATGGTTAATGTATCGCCAATGCGGAATACCTCGCTGCCATTGGGCGTCACAACTGTCAATCCGCCCGATTGCTCCGCGTGATCGCTGTATACTGCCAGTTCAACAACGTTAATACTTTGTGGAGCGACATCAAAGATTCCACCTGCGCCGCAGCCTGCCAGCAGCGGAAGCACGACCAGGAGTACATTATACGCAAGTAAGAAATGCAATCGATTGCGCCTGCTATCCAGTATCCGGCATTCGGCATCCAGTATCATATTCTTATCCTTTCCTAAATATCAAACTCTTTTTCACTGCCGCCTATAGTAAAGCTTCCCTGGAGAATATTAGATGATTTCAGCTGCACGCCGGGCTGGCAGCCGCCCGCCCATACCGTAAACTCGCCCGGCTCGAGCACCCGCTTTTTTAAAGAGTTGATCAGGGTCAACTCATAGGGCCTGATCGCGATCGCAACTGTTTTCGTTTCGCCCGCGTCAAGGTTGACCCGTTGAAAACCTTTCAGCTCAAGGCCGGGCATACCGTTTACCGAGGCCGCCATATCTTTGACATACACCTGCACGACCTCATCGCCGGCCTTCGCGCCGGTGTTCGTGACATCGACCATGACCTTGATCGTGTCGTTGGCGGTGGGGCTTGACGGGCCGATACGCAGATTGGCGTAGCTGAATGTCGTATAGCTCAGCCCGTAGCCGAATGGAAAGAGCGGTTCGCTGTTGAGATAGCGATAGGTTAAGCCTTTTTCCACGCCGCCGTTCACCGGGTCTGAGGGTACCGTCGTAGTTCGTGCATAAAATGTAATCGGCAGCCGCGCTGCAGGATTGTAGTCGCCGAAAATGACATCGGCAATGCCGTTGCCGCCCTCCTGGCCGGGATACCAGCATTGCAGAATTGCGCCGGCATTCTCTTTGGCCCAGTCGATGAAGACCGAGCTGCCGCCGATCAGGACAAGTACAGTTGGCTTGCCGACGGAAGTTATCTCTTTAATCAACTGTTCCTGCGCGCCAGGCAGCTCCAAATCGGGACGGTCGTGCCCTTCGCCCTCATGACCCGGATCCATGCCGCACACCAGGATGACCGCATCGGCATTTTGAGCAGCGGTTTTGGCGGCGGCAAAGCCGGTGGTACTCTCGTCGCGGATTGAGCCGAGGCCGGCGATATAGTCGACCTTGGCGGTGCCGATTGCATTCTGAATGCCCATGAGCGGATTGACGATGCCGTCGGGAAGTGAATGTGCGGAGTATGAACCGACAATCGTTGTATTGCGTGGCTTGGCGTTCGGACCGATCACCGCGACTTTGCCGATGCTCTTGTTCAGCGGCAGAATGCCGCTGTTTTTCAGCAGGACGACCGATCTGCGGCAGATATCACGCGCCAGTTGACGGTGCTCGGCGCAGCCGTATATCTCTCTTGGCACCTGGGCAAACGGTATGATTTCCGGCGGATCGAAATGCCCCAACTTGTAGCGCGCAATCAACATGCGCTTTGCTGAGCGCCTGACATTTTCATCGGTTGTGCCCAGCGTCGGGGGACGGTAGGTGTTATTATCTATTGCATCGGCCCCGGCACTCAGATCGATTGAGATGGCGTTGTCGCCGATGACAAAACCATCAAATCCCCACTCCTCCCGCAGGATCGTTGTATTCAGGCGCAAACTCTGACAACATTGCGTGCTGTAGAAATTACCGTAGGCGCACATGACCGAAAAAGCGCCGCCTTCGACAAAAGCCGCCTTGAAAGCCGGAAAGTAGCTTTGACGCATCTGAAACTCCGAAGGGCTTCTCGGCTGATAATAGAGCCCGAAATGCTTCGGCGTGGCTATCGCCTTGAAATACTTCGAATGATACCCCTGCATGCCCTTGACATACGCAACCGCGTTGCGCGAAGCCAGAAAAGGATCTTCACCCTGTGTCTCGGGCCCCCGGCCCATGGTCGGCCGGCGGAAAAGATCCAGTACCGGACAGAAATAATTGAGGCCATAGCCGCGAACCGGCAGGCTGTCGTAATCCTTGTGCTCGGGAAGCAGCACATTGTGCACAACCCGGCCTTCATCGCTGATAACCGATGTCACCGTGTGTATCATATCCGGGTCCCACATTGCAGCCATGGCGATCCCGTGCGGAAAATGGGTCGCCCCCCTGGGCGCTTTGTCGGCCACGCCGTGCAGCGCTTCATTCCAGACATGATACGGAGGAATGCCCAGGCGCTTGCTGCCCGGAGTAGCACCGGAAAGCAGGTCGAGCATCTCCTGCTTTGTCATGCGGTTGAGCAGGTCCTCGACACGCGTTTCGATTGGCAGCGCGGGATTTTTATAATCGGGACGGCCGCTGAATGCATCCGCGCTCAGCAATGTAATAAGAATATCGGATTTGCTGCTGCCGCGCACCCCGGTACCACCATCGATATAGCCGCTTTTGCCGGCGCTCAGATAGTGCATCACATAAGAGGCGCTCGACCTGGCGCTGCGCTTGGCCAGCGCCGTTGTTTGCTCCTCTTGCCGCAACTGCGCGCCCGTCGAGCGAAGAGCGGTACGGCTGCATATTGCGCCATTGATACAGGTCAGTGCAAAGGTGAAATGTTCATTGCGATTGAATCCCCGGACGATAAACATGCCCGAGCGATTGCCGATATCGAGTCTGACAGCGGCGCCGCGGCCAACGCTTTTGCGCACCAGACGGCCGGCGATATCGTGCAGTGCAAGCTGGGCCGTTGTCCGCTGAGGATTGTGCATCGTAACCGCTCTCGCTGAAAAAGCAATCAACGGGCTAACAACCGGTCGCACACTGTTGCGTTGGATTGTCGGCGAGCCGCCGGCCAGCGAAAAGTACCCCTGCCCGTCGGTGACACCCGACAGCGTTGAACCGATCAGGTTGACTGCCGCGTTTGATATCGGATTGCCCAGCGTGTCTTTGACAAAACCGGAGAGCGAAACAGCTGCATCGGCGGTGACATACCACAGCAGCATTGTCATAATTACAAATATCGGCCCTATTTTCATTGCATCCTCCCGGGAAAAAAGAGATTGGTTATGATCCGTTCGGCTTTTTGCTAACAGCAAAGTATGCTAAAGAGGGAGTATGCGCAGTTTAAAAAGATAACGAATATTATAGATACGTGTGTATTTTGTGTATCTTTGGCAAAGCATTATCTTTGCGCCAATAATCTTCGCTTTTAAATGCACTTGCGATGTAGAATTCGAATTCAATCGCACCACCCTTAATATCGCACGCATAATACTGCCGAAAGCCCGAAATTCTCCCTGATTCATATTATTGCACAAATTTGCATAATACAAAACAGTGCAATGCCCCTGATTAATGTTCGTTTTGAATTTTGCAAAACTTGAATTTGAATTTTCAAAGATTTATACTTAAGCTATGAAGATACAGCCCTGGAGTGACAATCCCCGATGGCACGAATCAGATCCCAAAATGGTAGAGCTGCGTTCGGCCCCGGTGCAATTCCCGCATACCTCCCGCCTTGCCGCCGAAATTCCCATCAAACCGGCGGGAATAGTGCTTCTCCGAGGCCCGAGGCAGGTAGGCAAATCAACTCTTCTGCGGCAATTCGCGCAGCGATGTATTCACGACGGCGTTGCGCCGGAGTCGGTCGTACTATTCGATGTTGAGGAGCTTGAGGACCGGCATCAGCTTGCAGGGGAATTGCGGGCATTCCGCAACTCACGCAAGGGATACTGTATCGTGCTTCTCGATGAGTTTACCTCGATAGAGAAATGGTGGCTTGCGTTGAAGACACTGGCCGATGGCGGTGTGCTTGCCGATACCCTGGTACTTGGCACGGGATCTTCATCGTATGATATTGCCGAAGGCGCAGACCTTATGCCGGGGCGGCGGGGAAAGCGATATCCGGTCGATTTCGAACTCTTGCCCCTATCTTACAGAGATGTTGCAGACAAGGTCACACTGGATGAGTACTTTCTCACCGGAGGATTTCCGCATGCTCTCAACGAATTCCTGAGTAAAGGTATCATTCCCGCCTATGTGTACGATCTCTATTTTTCCTGGATTGCGGGATTATTCATAAAGCGCAACCGGTCAATCCATCACCTTCCGCTCCTGCTCCAATATCTTGGCCGCCACGCCGGCTCGACCATGAGCGTTCAGAAGCTTTCCAGGGACTGCGGAATCGGGTCAAATAATACAGGCGAAGAGTACGTGGAGATTATGGAACGCGGCTACACCTTGCTGACCGCTCTGTGGGCGGCTCCCGACGGCGGCGCGGTGTCAGTGCGCAAAAACAGGAAATTTTATCCTGCCGATCCGTTCCTGTTTCATGTGTTTGCCCATGCCGGAGCCGGATGGGAAACCGCGTTTGCATCGGCACGTGACCGGATGAATGATCCGGAGACCTGCGGCGCACTGGCGGAAACGATTGTCGCAACTGAGATTCGCCGTCAGACAAACAGCGGGAAGCTGCACTACTGGTCGGGCAAAAAAGAGATTGACTTTGTTGCCAAAACACTCGTTGAAGTCAAGTACCGCAACGTGGTGCGGGCCGATGAGTTTGCCTGGGTGGAACCGATGTTGCAGTCCGGGCAGAAATTCGTGGTTGTTACAAAGGACATCAACGCCGTGAAAGGCGGGATTGAGCTTATTGCACTGAAACGATGGTTGACAGAGTAGAGAGCGCGGGTTTTTCTGAATGCTCGTTAATCCATAAAGCAGGACACGGTTTTATATGAGCATACCCCCCGGCATCCTGAAAGCCATGCACTTTCTGAGCGAGCAGATCGGCGCCGATGCCCGGGGCCGCAACAATGTTCTTCCCGGGATCAGGATACTGGCCGCAAGCGCCGGTGTCTCCTACAACACCATGAACAAAGCGCTGATCGAGCTGAAACGGCGCGGTATCCTCGACGGCGTCAGGGGCAGCAAATACCGTGTGGTCAAAACGGATTTCGATCTGCCCGAACCCGGGCCTCCTTCGCGTCCCCCTTCCCCCGCGCGCTCATGGGTGTCGGTCGCATCAAAGCTGCGCACGACCATACTTGGCGGCGGATGCGGACCGCACGAGCAGCTGCCTTCCCGCAAAATCCTCTGCAACCGCTTCGGTGTGGGGCTGCCAACCCTTACGTCCGCGCTGGGCAAATTGGAATCCGAAGGGTTGCTGGAACGCAAAGGACGGTCATATAGAGTTGCTCCGTTGACCGGTACGCACGGCTACGGCCGCATCATGGTTATCGGCGTGCGCCAGTTCGAAAGCCGACTGTTGCGCCACATGAGCCTGGGATTGCACGCCGGTGCGTTTGTGCAGCAGCTTGAAGAGCAGTGTGTGCAATCGGCCATTGGCCTCGATGTTGTCACGTACGATTTCAAGGTCGACCGCACATTGAATTTTACCCGCAACTATTCACAGAAATCCTACCAACTCAAAGATGAAGAGAACGTGCTGGGCTATATCTTCATTGTGAACCATAAATGGAGCATACATCCCGAGCTGCTCCAGCGGCTGGCGGCATTGAAAAAGCCGGTGGCGGTTTTAGACATGACCGGATCAATCGATCCCGCCGGTGAGCTGTCAAACAAGCCGCATGTGCAGTTGTTCAGCATGACACTCTCGGCCAAACCGGCCTATCATATTGCCCGCTACCTGCTGGGTCTGCATCACCGTGCCCTGGCTTTTTTCTCTCCGTATCAACAGGCGCCCTGGTCGCAGCAGCGATTAGCCGGATTGCGCTTGGCATACACCGAAGCGGGACTGGACACAGGCGTGCGGGAATTTGTTATGCACTATGCCAAAGGCGATGCGTCCCCGCATCAATATGAGGAGCAGCGCGCGACGGTGCAGGATTGCATACGCGGCAATTTCGGGCATCTCGATGCATATCTGCGCAAAGACTTTGATGCCTTGCTGAACCAGTTCTGCTCGCATACAATGCATCAAGCCCGTATTCGCCTGCTCATGAAAACACACTTCGAATCAGCTCTGGCACAGAAAAATCTGACAGTATGGGTGGCGGTCAACGACCAGACCGCATGCATGGCGCTGGAGTATCTGGACATGATGGGAGTTGATGTGCCTGGTGAGATATCTGTCATTTCATTTGACGACTCGCCTGATGCTTTGCTGTATGGATTGACTTCCTTTAATTTCAATATTCGCGGCCTGGTGCGGACAATGCTGCGCTATATTATGCAAATTGATTATTATCGCGGGCGACACAATAAACCAATTATTGAAATTAAAGGCACGATAATTGAGCGTCTGACCGTGGCGCCGCAGATGAAATAATAGCCCTTCGCGCGCATGCGGGCCGCAGGCGCTTACCGCACAATCAGTTTTTCTCTTGCACCTCTCTTGTCAAGCGCAATATACACCCCTGATTTTAGCGCATTGCCGCACAAACGACCTGTCCCCGGCATGCCGTAATCCTTGACAATAGCCAGCTTGCGGCCGGCGTAATCATACAGCGTCAGCGTGTAGGAGCCGGCAACCGGCCCGTTAATTGCAATGCCGGAACGTTGCACATTGATTGAAACCGGATTGTCTTTTGCAGTAGCATTCTTTTGCGCAGCCGGCGTGGCGCCGGAGCGCACACCGATACTGAACATATCGTATTTCTGGTGATCATAGGAGCCCAGAATGAACCAGAGCGAGTCGCCATGAGTCATCGGCACATCGCAGATCTTTTGCGGAATGACAAAGTAGAAAGTAATATCGATGGTCGAGCCGCTTGGCCTTGGCGGCATTGGCATGGTTTCGCCGGCGAAGAGTATGCAAT
>WJLW01000084.1 GCA_014728295.1 Chitinivibrionales bacterium
TCACATAAAACTGCCCTGCTCCCGGCCCCGGTTTCTCGATATACCATAACAATCGAAGGCGTCGGGCGGATGACACTCTGCGGTGTGGGGGGCATAAAGAAAATCGATATTCTCGACGTGAGCGGAAGAACCAGGTTTTCGATTCCTGTTGCCGGAAAATCCGAAACCTCTGGTTCCGGGCACATCCGTGTGGCCGGAACTTCAGTGCCGGAACACCTGGTAAGCAGCAATATATGGGTGGTGAGAGCCAAATTTTCGAAAGGAACCGTTAGCCGGAAGCTGCTTACGCTTCGCTAGCCTGGATTATTCATAAATTAACCGCAAAGGCGCAAAGGTCGCAAAGAAAAATCAGCTATCAAAGTAATCCGTATTTCTACTCTTCCCCTTTGCGTACTTCGCGCCTTTGCGGTGACAAACGTTGATGCGTTGTCTTTATCGAACATGAACTGGTGAAGGCTTTTCATTGCACCGGTAGCGCCAGATTTCAGTTCAATCGGGACAATACGGGAATTGATATCGGTTATCCGGCATGCCGAAAGGAATTCAGTGCAGTTTCAAGCCATCGTTTCATAGTATGAATATACAAAACAACGCGTTGTTTGTTGTTAGAGCATTTGTTTCAAAATGTCCTTTGCAAGAAAGGAGTTTGTCGATGGTATCGTTAAAAACAGCCGGATATTGTATTGCTGCCCTTCTGCTGATTTGCACGGGTGTTTCTTCATTTGCCCAACCGATCCAGCGCACGCATCCGTATCTCTATTTCACCGCCGAAACCATAGCTGCGATCCGGGCGAAAGTCCAAACAGAACCGTTTGCCAGCCGCTGGAGCCGATTCCTTTCCAGTGCCGATGGCCATTTGTCCCGCGCGACCTATGGTTTTGATAATACCCGTGAAGCTCTGGGTGTTGCCGGGATCTGCGCGTTTGCTTATGCGATCACCGGCCAAACGAACTACGCCGATCGCGCAAAGCAGGAAGCTGCTGCGCTGTTTGCGGCGTCGCAGTGGCATACCGGCTATTCATGGAACAGGGGTGCCGACCTTGAAACCGCCGAAGCTTCTGTTGCCGTTGCGCTGGTTTATGACTGGTGCTACGATCGGCTGAGCGCGCAGGAGCGGGAGGTGTTCAAAACGAATATTCTACAGAAGTCAAGTTCGGTTTATCTCGGATCGATTGAAACGCACAATGACTGGTGGGTGAATAATCCCGTGACCAACTGGTGCGGCGTGGTCCATGGTGGCTGCGGTCTGGCCGCGCTTGCGCTCTATGATGAAGATCCGCAGTTTCAACAGGCTGCTGATTATGCATTCGATCACCTGGAATCGTTTTTGGATACGGTCATTCTTGAAGACGGGGGCGGTCATGAAGGGATCATGTACAACCGTTACGGCGTTACATTCGGCAACTATTTCTTTACGGCTGCAGCTCATGTGTTCGGTGATGACCGTGGGCTACCGCAGCGCACTGCCGATAAACGTGCCGGCTACTGGTATCTGTATATGTACGGTTCCGACAGCCGCTACGCCAATTTCAACAACATGAACGAAAACACCTTTAAAGGCCTTTACGGTGCCGACCATCGCAAATGGGAAGGTGGTCCCTGTGCTGCGCTCTGCGGGCTCTGGGAATCGCAGGCCGGCGGCGATCCGGCTTTACTATGGGGCGCCGATATGGGCGGCGCGGCATTTTACTGGAAAGGAGTCAGTCCGTTCTGGATTTTGTGGCGAAGAGACACCGCTCCGGCAGGAGAGCTTCCGGAGCTGCAGAATGCCGTACTCTTTCGCGGCGCGGGGCAGGCGATATTCAATGAGCCACGGCTCTGGTTTGCCTATAACGGCGGATGGACCAGTAACCGGTCACATCATAACAACGATCTGGGAACATTCATTCTGGTTGCCGATAACGACCGCCTGGTACACGATCCCGGTTATGGTGACTCTGAAACCGGGATGCACTCGACCATTCTTGTCAACGGTTTCGGACAGCCGGAAAACGTCCGAGGGACATATCTGCATTTCGGTTCAGGGAGCAATTTCCATTATCTGGCGTCCGATCTGTCAAACTGCTATAACGGCGAACTGACACGGTTTGTGCGTCATGCAGTGATGGTAAACGGGAGCTATATGGTTCTGCTCGATGACCTTGCTGCGCCCGGTGCGCCCGAGTTCGAGTGGCGGCTGCAGACCAGGCATGCATTCTCCCATTCCGATAATATTGCTCATATCCATGGTGAAAGCCACAATCTTTTTGTAACGGCAGCAGCGCCGTCCGACGCCGTGCTCTCGAAAGACAGCGCAAGCATCGCTTTTCTGCGGATTACACCGGCAACTTCGGAGCCCGAGCAGACGTTCGTGACGGTCCTTTTCCCGACAATTCCTGCGGTCGCTCCGCCCGATGTTAAGTGGGTGGAAAACGGCACACTGATTGTCAATAATGACACCATCGCTTTTTCCGGCGGCCCCGGCTCCCGGCAACTCGCATCCATTAATGGTGAACAGGCTGCCGATATCGATAATGTCGATAACCGGACGCTACTTTCTCTGCGGCAGGGGAGTCGGGTGAGGCGATCATCGCGTGAGGGGGTAACTCCGGCTCCGCATCCGATTACCTGGAATATTACCGGGAATGAGCTGCTGGTCGAGACCGGTTCAAAGAATAACGTTCGACTGTCAGTTATGGGCTTTGATGGACGAATTATGCATTCCGGAAGAAATTTCAGCAGCTCCACAGCAAAAATCGACATCGGCACGTTCAGTTCAGGCGTTTTTCTGGTGATCGTTGAGGACCTCGCTGAAAATCATAGAAGTGTCATTAAAATTGTGAGATAGCGCATATGCGCCGGTTTAATACAGCGAACCGAGGAATTTTGTGAATGGTTGAAAAAGCTGGTATAGAAAAAACTGAAGATTATGCCCCCGTTGTAAGGGAGAAATTCCCTGTCAGGCAAATAATCTTATTCGGCTCATTTGCAAAAGGCACACAGAATATTGACAGTGATATAGACATTGCAATTGTCTTAAAAAAGAACCCGATAACATTCTGCAAGCTGAAACCGAACTATTCAAACTCAGAAGAGGTATCGATCTTCGTATAGAACCTAAAATCGTTGATGATGTCAAGGACCCAAGCGGATTCTGGGAAGAAATTTCAGCATATCGGAAGGTTATATATAGCGAAGATCGGGGAAATGATGTGTGATTGCTTTTTTCTCATTAAAACGGCAATTTCCCGGATTGTCATCATGTCGTTAGAACGGGTATGGCTGATCAGGATTAATCTCCTGGTCCAGCATTCAGCATTTCAGGAACTGCTTCTCGTAGGTTTGCCGTATCGAGCCGGCGAGGTCGGTAAGCCGTTGTCGGGAGGGTCAATGTGGGGAGTAAGGTGATGTCTCATGCGTTGCTAAAGCGTTTAAAAGACCTGTTTATGCGTGATTTATTCTCTTAGGAGCCGAAAATGCAGGGGCAAATCGAGTTCTAAGAAGTGCTTAACCGCTTAGAAAATTGAGAAATTGGCGATTGAAGGGTGGAAATGGGGTTTTGCCTGGTCCGACCCGGGATTGGGACCGGGATTGGGACCGTATCATAAATTCATCGCCCATAACCACTCCTTACCTTTGAAAGTCTTGCAAAACGTGACATTAGCCTTTGCATAAGATATTTTTTGCAGAGGAATATTTATGCTCTTTGAATAGAAAACGGCGGAATCCTGAAGCATGCTTCTGAGACAGCATTCGGCGAGGCACTATAGAACCTAGTTGGCGCAAGGTATTATGATCCGGAGATAGGGCTTTTTACAAGCTGCGATCCCATGATGGAATTCTGGGATCTGTATTCCTATACCGGCGGGAACCCGGTTAATTTAGTTGATCCTGATGGACTTGAAACTTTAGTTGAAGGAAAGGATGATCCGGAAAAAGGAGGAACTGACAAAAAAAATAAAGTGGTATTTACAAAACCAACACATGTGAAAGGAGATCCATCTGAAGGAAGTGGATCGGAAGGGGGCGATTCAGAGGAAGGCGATGCCTCTAATACTTCATCCGACGAAGCTTCGCGAACTTCAAATTCAGATTCAGAAAGCGAAAGTGATAATTCAAACGCCAAAAATCAAGAACATCACTCATCAAATTCAGAGAGTGAAAGAAGATCGGATAACGATTCAAAATTCGGTTCTGTAGCCAAAAACAGGGGAACGAGTACCCTGACAGGCGGGACGTTCTTTTACAACGAGGACTTTTGGACTGCCGTCAGGAATGAGAGACTTGCAGACAAAGCGAACCTGATGATGAAATTCGAGCTGGGTGCTCTCGGCACTATCGGCTTGGCCACTGGTGTCGCACAATTCGGACCTGCAGTGGCAGGTGCCGCAGTTAAGGCTTGGCCCATCGTGACCGGGGCTGCTGCAACGGCCTACCAATACGGTGAACAGGCTGCGTATAGGGGGCTATCGCTTTATCACAGATTTCATAGACAGGTCAATTTCGCAGTCGATTATGTCACCGGCTTGGTTACTCCTCCTTACAGTCCACCTTCGACCGCCGGAGGTGCAGCCGCAGCGGCAACCGGAGCAGTAGTTGACGAAGTGAATAAACGGCGGTGATGAAATGATAGAAAACTGGCATGAGGAGGGCATAATCCTTGCAGGTGGCTTTGCGCTTTTCGCAATATATGCAGCCTTTGATGGATGGTTGCTGAAGAAGCACGGTTCTCGGATGAGTACAATTCGCGGAACCCTTATCGACGATGGATATGATAGCACATACGGATTGCTCGTTGCTCTGATTTACCCCGTGTCGGTAACCATATGTACTTTGGTGTATATACTCTTCTACTCCCGGGAAGCTGTATCCATAAAGCAACTTGCCATTTCAACAGGTGTGATATACGCAATTCTCGTGTTTACTTTGAATGTTTGGGGCAAAAGGTATCTTCTGTCAAAAGGGCTTAGCCCTCGCCCCAAGAACGGATACAAGGGCTTCAGGCAGAGTTTAAGAGAAAACATCGAAAAGAAGAAACAAGAGCAGCGCCAGAAGCGAGACGAATTGCTTCTCTGACTGACCTCTTTAGTTGCCCTCCCTCGCCCCCCATCCTACCGCCAGCCCGGCTCCCTCACTTTTTCATAAACGCCCTTATGTGTCCGCTGCGCCGTCCGTGGCTCCGCACATGCTGGAAATGCGGTGATGATTTTATTGTATCGCATGTCAACATAAGGGAGTTTGTGTAAACTGCCGGTTACACGGCCGGGGCACTCGTTCGAGCAAGCGTTCCAGTCTCGCAGCTGTTTCCCGATGAATCGGGACACTCCTCTGCAATCCCTCCACGCAATCGAATTCCACCCAACCACCCTTGAAGAGAAAAAAAAGAAAGCAGCTAAAAGAAAAACACTGGAACCCCGTCAGATTTTATCAGGTAGCTGCAATCCTGTGGTATTCAAAGCAGCTTGAATTTTCTTCTGCCATCCTTTTGGTATCTCATCGATAATCTGATGCAATCGGCGAACGTGCTGCTCCTTGCCCTTGAAAAACTGGAACATCCCTTTGGCTGTGTTGGTGTCCTTTTCCTTTTTATCAGGCTTGCCCCGCCGCTGGCTGACAATGAGCTTGTGCAGCGCGAACGCTTCCGGCTCGGGAATATTGAGTGTGATATCCTTGTACTGCACGGTCATGGAATGAGCTATCGGAATGTTCATGAAATGCAGTTCCTGCGCCACAATGTTGAGGTCCTTGAATCGCAGTTGCTTCTCGTCGGGTTTTGCTCCGGCATCGGTGAGAAACTCAAACGTCAACTCCCGGTGGATGAACTTGGCAAAGCCGCTTTCGTAATGAATCTGCGGCACAAACCCCCGCTTCTCAAATACCTCGAACAGGTTGACCGGTTTTTCTACTTTTATCCGGCGGGGTATGAGAATGTCGGCATCCATTGTCCGAGTTGCGGGAATCTCAAACGAATCTTCGTAATGGTGCCGGTAAAACTCCTGACACCAGCTGCCGACCAGAACTACATGCTTGAGCACACCTGCTTCCTGCAAATCCTTGAGGATGGTATACAGAATTTCAAATTTTGCGTCCACGCAATGCCTTTCTGACTTCTTTGATGTCGTTTTTTACACCCTTGAGCAGTTCTTCGTACTCCCGCCGCTTATTGACAGAAGCAAGCACCTTCTCTGCCTTCGGTTCATTGGAATGGCCGACATACCGAAACTGCACCTTCGAGCCATTACGGCGGGCAAGATACAGATAATCCTTACGGCCGACCCGTTTAATTTGCGGAGCGCCCTGTTCTTCTCTGGCGATAGCGGCTTCGTACGCGGCTTTTGCTTCGTTGAGCCGTTCCAGTTCTTCTTCGATAACGTGAAATACGCTGCTCATAGTAATATACCTAACATTAGTATAAATATACACTATTTGTTAGGTATAGTCAATCGGGAGGCCTTTGAAGGCCGGATGGGGCTTCCCTGCTATGCAGAGCATCCACCCGACCAACGGGAGGAAACAGTGGCGACATCCTCAAAAAATGTCGGGGAGCCTACCGCAGTGTTATGGGCTGGGCGGCTACCATATATGCCGGAGCGGCTACGGAGCGGGTTATCAATGAAATTGCGCTGCTTGGAACCAGCGGCGACTACAAAAGTTTATGCTTCTTGCCTTCAATGAGGCCCTTCATCTGCCGGAGAATTATCCGTTGCTCGATGGGGTCAAGCTGGTCGAATAGCTCCATCGCTTTTGCTGTCCGCTTGTTGCCGTGCAGGGTTTTTCCGTTCGTTCCGTTGGTTGGTTCGTCATCGATATCAAGCAACGTGTCAAGACTCAAGCCGAAAAACTTAGCGATATGTGGCAGGCGGTCCCTGGGTGGGTTGGTTCGTTCACGTTCGTAATCGCTTATAACTTTCTGCGAAGTTCCGAGTTTTTCGGCAAGCTCACCTTGCGACAATCCCCGTTCCTTGCGCAGTTCTCTGATTTTGGTTCCGAAACTCATATCAAGAAAATAAACACACATTTTTGAAAAACCTTGCATAATAGAACGAAAGGGTATGTTTTAAGTTTTGTAAAAAAGTATAAAATAACACTTGACAGGTTTTTGAAAACCCGAGAAAAAACAGCCGCCCGGCATCTCCCGCTAAAGATCAACACGCCGCACAGCTTCCTACCAGGGTTTAAGGGCATGGAATGCCCTTCAATTTGAGCCATCGCAGTTAAGAGTCTGCAAATGGTATGTCAATAGCATGGAATATGAAGTTAGCTTCTTTAGCCGGCAAAAGAGGTTATCGACAATCTGCCCGAA
>WJLW01000002.1 GCA_014728295.1 Chitinivibrionales bacterium
CTGCTACATTCTGGGATATAATTACGGCAAACCCAGCGAGCGCGCCTTCTCGGATTGCTATTTCAGTATCATTTCTGCCTCTGATGTTGGAACCGCTTCCACGCGACAAAAAAAACCGAGCCTTGAATAGGCGCCGGGAAGGCATCGGTGAGCATTTATACAATTAATAAGTATGTGCAATTTATACAATATTTTTTCATGAAACAATTCTCATTTGTCGTTATATTATTTGAGATTTATATGCTTTATTTTATTTAACAAAATGGGAATGAACATGCGGTTTAAACGATTGATATTCTGTGTTCTGTTATTTTTTGTGGGTATTGAGGCAATGGATGGCGTGGCGGTGGTTTTTATCAGGTACGGAAAATACAATACTACCTGGAAAATGGTACGCTATACTATACAAAACGATCGCGTGGTCGACAGGGATACACTCTATACGTTGAAACATTTTGGTGACCCTAACAATGGCTGGACGGCGTATCAGCCCGATCAACTTAGCATCAACATGAGCGGAACGCATGTTGCTTTCCCTCTGGACGACCCGGATACAAAGCAACGCTACATCGGCATCATGCGCATTGACGGCACCGGCAGGTTGATGAAAATTCCCACCAAAGGTCGCGCCAAGCAGCTTTTTTGGATCGAAGACGGCACGATTCTCTACTATGCCTTGAATTCATCCGACATATCCAACGTATTTATGGATGACTACTGGATTCGGCGGCTCAAGCTGATGAATGATTATGGGAAGGTTAATTTCCTTGATACTGCAGCGTGCAAAATGTCCTATTCGGCTGCAGCAAATACCTTCGGCATTTCGCGAGACGGCAAAAAATATGTAACTGACATGGTAGGACCACCCTACGGATGTGAAAACCAGGATTCGGGCGCCCCGGCACATTGCCTGGTAAACGGCTCGCGCACCAGCGGCGCGTTGATCACCGGCGATACCAGTCGGACGGCGCCGATAGCTTTCCGCTACGGCAACTGCGGCTCCGCTATTTCGCCTTCCGGTGACTACTGGCACCGGCATCCCGGCGATCATGACAAGAATACGTTTCACACCTGGGAAAATGCCCTGGCGTACGACACTGCCAAGTCACGCCCCGAGTGGCAGAATGTCGATCCGGATTGCGGTACCTTCCAGCATGATCTTTACAATCTCGAATGGGCGGTAGACGATCCCAACGATCCCCTGCGCAATCTCGAAGCTAAATTCCGGGGCGGCGACTGGGTAAGTTATGCGGTAGGCTGCAACAGCGGTACGATCTGCTGGGCGGCCAACTCCGACAAATGGTTTTGCCCCATCCTCCAATGGCGGCCAAACGTTGGAGCCGGTAATTTCACGGCTATAAACTGGAAGAATAAAAAAGCATTTAACGTTACAAAAATTCCTCCGCAAAAATCGACATACAAGCACCCCGCCGGTTTTACCATGGCTGAGTTTAGGGGCATTGACATTCCGCAGAATGGCGCGGATACGATTTATGCCCTGCGCGGCGATATGTGGTGCAGCACCCGTGATGATGTTGTCGATAAATTCTGGAAATACGTGGAAAACCGGGATACCTACGCACAGGAACTGGATAATTTTTTGCACATGGATGCCGCTGCCAAAAGCAATATCATGTTCGAAGAGATGGCAACAGCCTCCGGCGGTCCGGGTGCATCACGCACTCTGCAGCGCGGCATGCCGGTAGGCATTCGCTACAGTCGCAAGCTCGTGCACGTCACCGTGCCGGATAATGCGCAGCGTTCATTTCTCCTTGCCGATATCTCAGGTAAAATTTTCTACCGGGGCAGTAGTTCAAAAAGCAAAATATCGTTCGGTACCAACCTCATACGCGGCCGACACGCAATTCTGGTAGTAGGCGCAGGAACAAACAAGATCGCCAGGCGCCTTGCTCCGGTTTATTGACAAGTGCGTTGCTATGCCATGCGGGGAAAATCCCTGTTGTGCATGATTTTGAACAAGGGATTGGGCTTGTGCAGATGAGGATCATGGGCGCTCAGGCGGTGATGCTTCCCGCGGCGTGTTTCTACCTCGATCGTCTCATCGTCCAACACGGCTGAGACCCGCCAGTACTTTGTCACATCGTAGGAATAGTGGTCACCGTTTGGCGCAGGATAGACCGATTCGGCGCGTGGGCCCGGATGCTCTGAAACTTTGTGTTTTGTGTAGAGGACGGAATCTCCTACTTGGAATTTCATAATAGTGTTTCCTTTCAAAACAAATCACCTCTCATACTCCTTATTACGAAATATATGACATTTTACTGTTATTCACAATGACAAACGCTCATTTTTCAAGCTGGCCCATGATTCAGCTAAGCTATTGTTGCGGAACCATCAGGAGGTTTGAAATTCTGCAAGCTCTTCCGATGGCCATCCGGTAGGGCCGGTTGCGCCCTTTTGACAGCGAACATCACACCGGACAGTCGGTGATTAGTCTTTGCATGCGGTAGAATGTGCGCTGCCCAGTAAAATTCTGGCTTGACGTGCTCAAAAATGCAACTGCCTGCTGCAACGACGGTAGTATTGATTGCATCGGGCAGGTAAGCTATATTGATGTAACTGACTATGAAACCGCCGGCAGCTTCAGATATCGCCTATCTCGCGCAGAAATTCAGCCTCTTCGGCAGGTTGACGGATGCATCGCAGCAGTTCTTGCACGCGCTTTACCTGCGATATCAGTTTAGTTTTCAGCAATTCCGGCTGCTGGTCGAGTATGGCCGCGATCTCGAAATGTGGAACGAAGCATCGTTTGAGCACCACTGGCGCGAATGCGAACGACGCACTGCCGACGTCAATGACGTCAGGGTTCGCAAAGATAAAGCATTTGCCGAATTGCGCAATCGCCTTCAGCGAATAAAAGCCGCACCGACTAATTATACGCAACAGTCAATTCGAACTCCCCGGCGCATGCCGCTCGAATACATTGACGAAAGCTCCGGTCGCACCATTTTCGGCTATTGCCCGGTCGCATCCGAAAAGACGGTGTGCTGCAACCTGCGCACACTCGATGCCGTGCAGAATTGTCGCTACGCGTGCAGCTATTGCACGATTCAGACCTTCTACGGCAATAACGTCATTTTCGACAAAGATCTGCCGCACAAGCTGCAACAACTTGAATCGGAGCTGGAATCCGGACGTTACTACCGGATCGGCACCGGTCAATCATCTGATGCGCTGGCGTGGGGTAATCGCAACGGCATGCTGGATCAGCTCTGTGCCTTTGCACGACGCAATCGCCAAATCCTGCTCGAGTTCAAAACTAAATCGGGCTTTTTCCGCTGGTTCGAGGAAAATGATGCTCCGCCCAATGTCGTCTGCAGTTGGACCCTCAATCCGGATATCATCATTGCCGCCGAAGAGCACGCAACGGCACAACTTGACCAACGCATCACGGCCGCACGCAAGGTTGCGGACACGGGTACAAAAATTGCCTTTCATTTTCATCCCCTGGTGTATTACGAAGAGTGGGAAGCCGCCTATCCGGAGCTGGCGCAGCGCATTATCGACACATTCGATCCTGCCGAAGTGCTGTTCGTCTCATTCGGCTCGGTGACCTTCATCAAGCCGGTCATCAAGGCAATCCGCAAACGGGGCGAGCCGACCAGAATTCTGCAAATGGATATGGTCCCCGGCCCGCACGGCAAACTGACCTATCCCGACGAAATCAAGGTACGCATGTTCAAAAAAATGTACGCTACATTCGAACCCTGGCACAGCAATGTGTTTTTTTACTTGTGCATGGAACGTGACTATTTCTGGCATCAGACATTCGGTCATTGCTATCCGTCGAACGAAGCATTCGAGCGTGATTTCGGCAAGCAGGTGATGGCAAAGATAAATCGCAGCAGTCAACCAGCCCGGTCGCAACGGTAGTATGGAACGAGAGATATACACACCCGCATCCGGACCACCGCAGGGTATCGCACCCGGCAGAGAAATCTACGCGGCGATGGGGGCGGACAACATCTACGCCATGTGCGCCGATTTCTACTCCAGGCTGGAGCAATCCGCAATCCGCCCGCTCTTTGCTGATGATATGCCGGCCGCGTCACGCAAAACCGCCGAATTTCTCATGGGCATTACCGGTGGGCCGCCAATCTATGCACAAAAGTACGGCCCGCCGCGTATGCGTGCCCGTCACCTCAAATTCGCCATCGACGAACCGGCGCGGCAAGTCTGGCTGGGTTGCTTTATGAAAGTACTGGACTACGCAGTCGAGCGGTACCAGTTCCCGCAGGAGCACCTGGAGGGATTTCGGCGGTATCTGGTGGGGTTTTCGTCGTGGATGGTTAATGTACCGTGATGCCGCGACGCGTTGAGGAGAGAAAATGGCGACCTGGCGTTACTCCGCAAGACGATTCGTAAATGTTAAAGCTTTTCCGGACGCTTCGTAGCGAAATTTTCCGGCGTTAACCACGTTACGGACGCTTCGGGAGGCGTTATCAGGTTGCTGGACGGGCTCAGCATGACGTTGCAGCCGAATTCCTCGGTACAGATAAGCACCGCTCCTCCGCCAACTCATCGCATCGTGGCATCGTGTTTTCACTGCGTCAGTCGCTAACGGTGAAAAGCTTTCGATTGACAATCGAGCCCGAATTCACCCTCAGACAGTAGATTCCATTCGTCAATCGGCCAGTCTCGAACCTTGCTGTCGATGCATTGCCGGCTTTTCGGACAGCAATCAGCCTGCCGTTCAGATCGGTAATGCTGAGTTTGCTGTTATGAGTCAACCCGGTGACGGTAAGCAGTTTATTGCGACGGGTTACGTTAAGAGCCGATCTGCCTGCCGCAAATCGAAGGGAAGCATTACCTGATGCGACATCGATCACAGCGTCATCCCAGCACTGATCATTCTCAAAATCTGCATCAGCATAGTAGACGACGATCCTGTCTACAGTGCCGATCTGCAACATGCCGTCGTTGGGATTCGCGGCAGCTTCTTCGAGCGCGATGCCGGTTGAGGTGAAAAGCGAGTCGTCTGCGTCAACCTCCTCGAGCAAGACCTGCTCGCTGTCGCCGGTTGTGCTGCTGGTCAACGTAACGGCGTAGTCTTCAACCAGAGACCCCGAAGTATTAGCGTCGCTATCGTCAAGCTTGATGTAGACCTCGTCGGACGGCACAAACTGCAAAGCATTGTTGCCGTTCTCATCGGTCAAATAGATGTGAAACAGGTAACGATAGATGGATTTGGCGAATGCCTGCCCCTGCGCGTAGAGATCGGCTTCGGTGGTTGCGGCTCCGGTGATGCGTTTGTTGCCGGTTGATTCGGACGTGATTATGTTGAGGCCGTGCTGCTTGCGCAATGCCAGTCGTCCCATGCCCGCACGGCCGTCGCTGAATGTCCACTTGCTCCAGCGTTGCCATGTGTCAAACCGGATCAGGTGGCTGAGAAAGGTAACCTGATCATCGACATAGGGGTGTCCCGCAACCGAAGCTCTGGTGCGATAGCCGCCGTCACCGTTTGAGCTCGGCCAGGTGTGATGATCGATGGCAAAGGAGACGGTGAGGTTGTTAGTGAGAATGAGCTCGTCCATTGCGGTATGAATTGCTTTGATTTCATCCGGCTCGCGGTACTGTGTTGTGGAATCGTATTGGCGGTTGAGATCAAGGCCCTCGCTGCTCTGGCGCGTGTTGGCGACGATTCCGTCGGGATTGATGGCGGGGATGATTTTCCACAACATGCGATCACGGATCTCCCCGGCCAGATCACTCGTATCCGTCAGCAACCAGTCGATCAGTCCTTCCATGATGTAGCTTTGCTGCATCTCGTTGCCGTGCACCCGGAACTGCTGCCACATTATCTTTTTGCCGGCATCGCTTGCCTGCGGGTTGGTGACCGTGAACAAATCGATATCCCTGCCCTGCACGCTCTGACCGAGTACCTCGTGGTCGATATACTGGTGATTTTTCACGGAATCGACATACTGCGTCAAGCGAGCATAGTTGTAATAGGAGAGCGCCGTCGTTGCCTGCGATTTGGCCATCGGCTGCGGTTTGAGTCGCAGCCAGCCGGATTCGTGCGTAAATTGCAAGGTGATAATAAAATCAGTTCCCGTGCGCGTCATCGACACATCCTGCCAATTTGCGCCGTCTGATGATTGTGCCGGCGCCACGGCAAACGGCGGATTGCTTATTATGAATCGAATTGGGTGACTGTTGGCAAATCTGCTCACGAAAATATCAAATTTGCTCCCGCACCCCGGAGCGGCGAAGTCAACGACGATTTCATTATGGGCATTCACGGAAAAGAACATGCACTCGCCGCTTTCGGAGTAGTCGATGAGATTGCGGGTGTTAAAAGCGGAGAGAGTGGCTGAGAAAAAAAGCAACATGCCGGAAACGATGAGGGATACGCGCATACGGGCAACCTTTGCAGTGGTGTATGTGGGAATGGATTTGTGCGGGGCTGATTTAAATATAGCTCACTAATGGCGAATTTGCACAAAAAATGTGCAATCAAATACATTCTTACCTTTAGATATGCGGCTACCGTCAGTTTTTCGCGCAATGCGGCGTGTCGGTCCGCTGTAGGAGGGAATGAATGATGGCGGTGAACGGGATCATGTCGACAAGCTCCTCATTCGTATGCTCGGGACCAACCGGCTCCACGCAGGTGCCCACGCCCAGGCCCGCTTCCTGAAAATTGCGGATGTTCGCTTTGCGCCGCTCTTCGCTGTAGCGACCCACATGCAGAATCACGCCAACCTGCCCATAATCCAAGGTCTCGAGCTGTAGCCCCAAAGTATCCGTCGCCGCGAATTAGAGTAGTGCGGTGATTGACTCGGGAACCGGTTGGAAAGGAGGTTCTTTGCCGTATTTTACGCCTGCCAATTTGCTATATTACAAATTAAATGCGCTATCTCAACCGGAATATGAATACCGACAAGAAAGGTTGAAATTGATGAACACTCGACACGTTCACTTACGGCATTTGACTATTCTCCTGATTACCGCGATACAGCTATCCAACGCAGACATTATTCCGGCCTCCCGCAGAATCGAATGGGAGCCGGGCATGCCGGACGGCATACCTAATGACGCGGCAACGGTCAACGTAATGGACTTCGATGTTGCGGCGGATGGAATGACGGATGATCACGATGCGTTTACAACCACTCCGTGGGCAACGATAATATGCAACGAGAGCTATACACACCCGCATCCGGACCGCCGCAGGGAGTTGCCCCCAGCAGAGAAATCTACGCGGCGATGGGGGCGGACAACATCTACGCCATGTGCGCCGACTTCTACACCGAGCTGGAGCGATCCGCAATCCGACCGCTCTTTCCCGCCGACATGCCGGCCGCGTCACGCAAAACCGCCGAATTTCTCATGGGCATCATCGGCGGACCGCCAATCTATGCACAGAAGTACGGTCCCCCACGTATGCGTGCCCGTCACCTCAAATTTGCCATCGACGAACCGGCGCGGCAAGTCTCTGGCTGGGTTGCTTTATGAAAGTACTGGACTACGCAGTCGAGCGCTACCGCTTCCCGCAGGAGCACCTGGAGGGGTTTCGGCGGTGTCTGGTGGAATTTTCGGCGTGGATGGTTAATGTGCGCTGATGCCGCGACGCGTTGCGGGGAGAAAATTCATTTTGTAGCTATTTGGATTAAAAACGATGCGCATACTTTCCTGAGTATTCTGGTTTTATTTGCGCACAGTAGAATTATAACCTCTGATCCGGCAAAACGAAATCCAATCCGGAAAACTTGACATCATTCAGTAGTTATTGCGGTGCGTCGCGCTGTGACGCTGCGGTTTCAGGTTGCGCGCAATAGCGGGTTTGCCTGTCCCATACTTCCCAGCCCGCTTCGTGATACAACCTGCGGCAATGTTCGACTGTATCGCCGCGACCGTCCTCGGTCCTGGCTTCGACGTCGCGGGGATTGGCGCCCAGTTCGGCCCAGAATAAATTGGCTCCAGCCAGCGCACCGAGTGTGCACGGCTCATGTGTGCAGTTGCCCGGCACCGAAAGCGGCATAGCCAGACGCGTTATCGCCACAATTTGCGCCATGCGCAATTCCGAAATCATGCCCCGCTTTTCCATCTCCGTTCCGGGAATCGCGATGCGGCGTGCGGCTCCGCTGTAAGAGGGATTGAACGAAGCGGTGAACAGGATCATGTCGGCAAGCTCTTCTGGCGTGTGCTCGGGACCAACCGGCTCTACGCAGGTGCCCACGCTCAGACCCGCTTCCTGGAAATTGCGAATGCTCTTCTTGCGCCTTTCAGGCGACAGGGTTGTGTCTACACCTTCTCGCAGACGCAACGCATGATAGACTCCGACAAACCCGGCATCCTTGAGCCGCTTTGCATTTGTAAGCGACTGATCACCGACATTGGCAATGAGTTTCGTTTCGGGCTTGAGGTGCGGCTTGATCTCACGAATCATCTCCATAAACAATTCAAATGGGTACTGCGCCGTTGACATGATAAACAATGCATTTGCACCGCTTTGCTCGAGCTGCCGGGCGTATGCAACGGCCTGCTCCGGTGTCAACCTGATCTCTGCGGAAAATATGCCGTTATTCTGCGCAAAGGAACAGAAAAGGCAGTTGCACGTGCAGGGCGCCAGATTCAAGGCAAACTGGGCATGCACCTCCGCTTTACCGTCGGTCAGTTCCTTGGAAATGCGATTCGCTTCGGACATGACCAGGTAAGTTTCAACCGAGTCTTCCCGCCGACCCAAGAGGTGGATAAGCTCTTCCTTTGAGAGGGCTTCTGCGTCGCATGATTTTTTGAGAATGTCTTGTGTGTGCATGTGGTTTAGTATCCAGATAGTAATGTGCGTCAAGGCAAGAACGCACTAAAATAGCCACTGCTGAATCAAATAGCAATAGCTGGTATTACCAGAATATGAAGGCATGATTGCCAATAGCGCGCTAACAAAATGCTCCCGCCCAAAAAGCCCTGTTTTCGCCAGTACACAATAAATGGTTAGCATTTTGATTGTGCTAAAATCTACTTCATACTATCTTGTATTTTTTATTCGGAAGCCATGCTGTCAGTAGCAAGTAAAAAGATAGAAATTGAAAAGAACAATATAGCACTAATAAAGGCGGATTTCTGCAATCTTGGATCATATGTATCTAACACGAGCATCCGGAATATGCATACCGGCCAGAAGGGGTGAAATAATGAATACCAGACACTTTGACGTTTGGCAATTAGCTATTCTCCTGATTTCGATGATACAGCCATCCGGCGCAGAAATTATCCCGGCCTCCAGGCGAATCGAATGGGACCCGGGTATTCCGGGCGGGATACCGCATTACGCGGCAACGGTCAACGTAATGGACTTTGGTGCTGAGGCAGATGGGACGACCGACGATCACGATGCATTTGCCGCTGCAATAGCCTCCTTGCCGTCCCGGGGAGGTGTGGTTTTCATTCCGGCGGGAACCTACAACATCGGCAGCACGATCAATTTGAGCAGCGGCATCATTTTGCGCGGGGCTGGGAGTGACAAGACGAAACTGCTCTTCAGCATGGCGAACAGTTCGCCCTGCATTGAAGCGGTTACCTACCAGCGCGGCGACTGGAAGGATGTGGCCTCCGGTTTTGACAAGGGATCTCGGGAGCTTGTCCTCAGCGATGCTTCTGAGTTCAGCGTCGGGGATTTCGTGGAGATTCAGCAGGATAATGATGCGTCGCTGATGTATACGCAAAGCACCTGGAATGTGAGCTGGGCCGAAAATTCGGTGGGGCAAATTCTGGTTGTTGAATCGATAGCCGGAAATACACTGACCGTAGACAAGCCACTCTATCATTCTTATTCCGCATCCCTCAATCCGCAAATTCGCACGCAGGGATTCGTCACGCATGCAGGTGTCGAAAAACTGTTTGTCAAAAAGACGGTGAATTCCGCAGACGGCGGAACCTTTCATTTCAAAAACGCCGCATATTGCTGGGTGCGGGAGGTTGAAAGCGATCACACGCGCAAATCGCACATAGCAACCAGCACGGCCTATCGGTGCGAATTCCGTCACAATTATTTCCACCACGCCTGGGACCACGGAGGCGGCGGCCATGGATACGGTGTCAATCTGGGACTGCATACGACCGACTGTCTGGTCGAGGACAACATTTTCAGACACCTGCGCCATGCCATGCTCGTGCAGGTCGGTGCGTGCGGGAATGTGTTCGGCTATAACTATTCGATCGAAAATGTCCAGGGAGCGGGGGAGACTAATCTCAACCAGGGCTGGACACCGTGCGATATTTCGCTGCACGGGCACTATCCCAATTACAATTTGTTCGAATCCAATAGTGTGCAGGAAATTGACGTTGCAGATTACTGGGGGCCGTGCGGTCCGGGCAATACCTTTCTACGCAACGTCGTTGAATCGGAGGGCATCGACGTGCTCGATCATTCACATACCCAAAATGTCGTCGGCAACATGCTGGGTGACGGTGAAAACGACTTGACAATCGAAAATAACGTACAGCATTCGCTTGTGCACGGTAATTCGGCGGGCGGTTCGGTCGAGTGGGATGCATCAATCAGTGATCAGACGATACCACCTACGTATTATCTCACGCAGAAACCGGACTTCTTCGGCGATACGCCCTGGCCGGTGCTCGGGTGGGATGTAACAGCCGCCTTTCACTTGCCGGCCATAGCTCGCTATGTGAGTGGTGAATACACGCCAATTTCGTACCCGTCGCCCGGTAAGGAGTTCCGGCAAAGCAACGTACGCATTGCACAATCGGGCAGGAGGTTGACGCTTACAATCGAGGATGATCACCTTTCCGGCGCGGTGGTGGCGATTCATAATGCGCAGGGATCGGTTTTTAAAACCGTCAGCCTGGGGGCTCACGGCGGCGATGCTACGTCGATTTACATAAGCATGAGCGATGCGCCGGCGGCAAGCGGCATCATTTTCGTAACCCTCAGAAGACACAACCGAGGGTCGGTGACTCGTTTTTTTGCACCGACGGAGTAGGGTTAATCCTGTTGTGCCCGGTCTGCTCGTCAGAAACTTCATTTGCTTACTGTAAGGATCGGAGAAGCGCTCCAGGTCGAGACTGACGGCGATGGGCGCCGCATCGTTTGCACAGTTTTCCACACTAGTACCGAGACAACGATTTCTCTGCAGCCACAAACACGGTTGTTCCATTTTCGGCGAGAATGAATTGGAATAAGCACGGTAAGCTGTGAGTGTGCGTGAACAAAGGGGCGATTATTTTAGGTGTGCTCAATGTGGCCATTTTTTAAAAAACCGGCAAAAAAAATGTACTAATTTTTTCAGAAATGATTTGCATTCTGTCAATTCTCTTATTATATTAGTAATGCATTTGAATTGAGGTAGCTAAAATTGGCCAGAGTGGCCAAATCCGGGAAAGTCGTAACCTTAACAAATACAGTCAGTTGCAGGAATGATCTATAAAAACACGCAGCAGATTGGCCAGATTCTCCTGGAACCGCGAACTCGTACCGATTACGCTAAGACGTTAAAAACCAGTAGCTTATGGCAAGTGTAAGTGGTTGGCATCAAAGTTGATGCTCTTCTTTACCAGAACACCAGAAGAAAAAAGATAACAAAGTCTCCTTTCAGCCCTATATATGCCCTAATACGCCCAAAGCCGATCCCATTCCGCCTGGAATGGGATCGGCACCCCTCCTCAAGCTGGATTTCCTTCCCATAAAAACACCATTTTTATTTATTTTGTCTCATTAATCTTCAGCGCACATTAAAGAACTTCTCAAGCTTTCACTTTAAGTTTCCGACATACAAACAGATCCAGGCCACCAATCAAACGGGAGATAGCCATGGCCATTCAATCTGTTAACCAGTTGCAAATTCACAAAATGAAGGAAACAGGTGAAGCACTGCATGAAGAGAGTGAAGAGAAGGTGGAAACCAGTGATCCGCGCTTGCTCATGCAGAAGGAATTGCTGCGATTGATGTATTCAAAAGGTGAAGATGAGGAAGATGAGGCGCTGGAGCATAAGCCGTTACAGCCGCCCGAGGATTCGGTGATCATTTCGCAGGAGGCGCAAGAGTATTATCGGCGGGAATCTGCTCGTGCTGCTGTTGAAACGCAAGACGGCACATTAACCGTCACCCGCCGGACCGAAATCGCTCTCAGAACGAAAATGACCGTATCCGAAGAGGAAGTTCAGTCCCAGGACCCGCTTATATTTGATTTGGATGGAGACGGAATTGAGTTGACAGATGTGCGCACGGGCGAGGGCGTTTCATTTGACATAACCGGTGACGGGCGCGCCGAACAGGTTTCCTGGGTCAAGCCGGATGACGGTTTTATCACCTATGACAAAAACGGCAACGGTATTATCGATAGCGGGAAAGAGCTGTTTGGCGACCAGAATGGCGCTGTCAACGGTTTTGCCGAGCTGGCCCGCCATGACGGCGATGCAAATGGCATCATCAACCGCAACGATGCAATCTTTAGTAACTTGCGCATGTGGCAGGATTTGAATCAAAACGGATTTTCGGAGGATAAGGAATTGCATTCGCTCGCTTCGCTGGGAATTGAAGAAATCAGCCTGAATCACGATTCCGGGCGAGAAACCATTGCCGGAAATATCATTGCCGGATACGGAGAATATTCCTCAAAGAGCGAGAGCGGTCTCGTGGGTGAAGTGTATCTCAATTATATAGCCTGAATAGCGCAAAATCGATTTGACGCCTACCGATTTGGCTAACACCTGTTTTTCGAGTCATTTTATGATTTTGGAGGACCAAAACCCCCCTTAATAAGGTAGGGGTTATTGTTGTGTCTGCCGTTTGTTGTGAAGTCCGGGGCCCGCATACGTGAGATCAAGCAACGCCTCATCGGCGTTTTGCATATACGTTACCGTAAATGGATGCAATCCCGCACGCAGGAACACGCTCCCGTTTGCCTCAACCGGGGCGCCGCTGAACTCCCCATTCTGATCTATCAGTGCTTTGCCATCGATATAGAATTTTGCCATGTCGTCGGATTTCAGGAAAAACGCCGTTGTCGTCCAGACTTTGACCGAATCGCAAAAGTAAAAATGCGGGATCTCATATCACGTAATATATTTTTGAGGCGAAGGAAGAAGTGACACCCAAAAAAAGAACAGGCGGCATGGCACATGCACTTGCGGGAACCGTAACCACTGTAATTTTGATTGCGTTTGTCATTTGGATAATCAGGATTGTTCGAAACTCCTGAACATTTTGGTGGCACGGTCGGCATTGTTTTGAGCGTTGAGGAAGGAACGATTTTTTCAGGCGGGTAGCAAGGCAAGGAAACCTCTTGCGAGACGATTTTCTTATCACAGCTCTCTGCTCATATAATCCAATTGAGCATAGCAGCTCACAGAGCAACCCAGAGGTTGAGGAGAGTGAAGATGTATATTTATTGCTACTTTTACATCTCATTGGTATGAAAATTGATGCGACTATCTAATTTAAAAGGTGGAAATATGCGAAAACTCTGTTCATCAATAGTAGCGATAGCTACGCTCAGTCAAATTGCATCAGCATCAGCCGGCAACCTCCACGTGAGGGCTGTGGCGGAACTGGGTTTTTTGTCTGTGCTCGATCACAAGGTTCAGTTCAGCAAATCCGGCACTTATTTCGATTATAATGAGGATGGGGGACAGGATGTGCTTTTCGCGTTCAGTCGTCTGTCGCTGGAGTTGGGTCTGAATAGCCGAAACAGCTTTATACTCCTCTACCAGCCCCTCTCGATTCAAACACAGGAATCGCTCGGAAAGCCACTCTCGGTCGACAGCCTGCTCTTTCCTGCAGGAACGAATGTGAAATTTTTGTACGACTTTCCGTTTTATCGCGTTAGCTACCTGCGAGAGTTTTTGAGCGAAAACGAGCTCTTCAGCCTGGCGGCAGGCCTGTCGCTGCAAATACGCAACGCCACCATCTCCTTCGAATCGCTTGACGGTAGCCGCTATCGCACCACGCGTGATGTTGGTCCCGTACCCGCACTCAAGCTGCGCACATCCTGGCATCCGGACGATCTGTTCTGGGTTACCCTCGAGGCCGACGGCATATATGCACCGGTCAGCTACCTCAACGGCAGCGATGAAGAAATTGTCGGCTCTATCCTCGATGCAAGCTTGCGCTCGGGCATCGACATGACTTCGTCAAGCAAGGCATTTGTCAACATTCGCTACCTGGGTGGGGGCGCCGTGGGCACCGACAGCGACGATGAGGGCCCCGGCGACGGATATGTCAAAAACTGGCTGCATTTTCTTACCGTTTCGGCGGGACTGATATACGAGTTTGCTGCCGTGGATTGAATTTTCGTGCTGATTCAAAATGAATAGCCCAATTCCACAATATCATTTTCATAGAGCTGTTCGACCAGCCTTTTGCTGCGCGGGGTGTAAAATGTGCGATAATTCCGGAAGCGTCGCTTTCGATTGGCATGGCTCAAGAGTGCGACATCAGTTCCCAATGCACGATTGAGGGTGATAATTTCACGGTCAATTTCTTCGAGCTTGTATATGCCGTCCAGGAGCAGGCAACCGTGATCATCAGTTATATCATCCCACATTGGTGCGGTGTGTAGCGCGATATGCCGGTCAGCTTTGGTTGTCCACATAACGGGCAGTTGAGAGAGAAAGTAGCTGAAGCTGAATTTCATTTTGAGATAGTTCACACGCCAGATAAAGGAACGATTAAGATATTTCCACAGTGACACAGCCCGGTCGTAAGGATTGCGCACTATGGCGAATTTATACAGAGACTCGAATTCGTCCGGCGCAAACATATGCTCCTTTACATAGAGCATTCGCTTGAAATCATGTCTTCCCAGATCAATACGGTAGTTGTTTATTGCGTCATTCCATTCTGCTCTGGGCAGCTCATGCCACGGCCTGGGATTCTTCTTGCGATTGGTCTGGGTGTAATAGGCATTGAATGATTTTCTGAAACTCGTGCCCGCGCATTTTTTCAAGTGCAGCCAGAAATATGATCGAATTGTCACCGGCATTTTGTCCTGTAGTGGGTGCTTTTATTTCCTCCGGCTCAGCGTACTCGTACTCGCCTAAAATAAAAAAAGGCGCTCGCATCATGCGATGCGAGCGCGTCGTGTGGATTCCCGTCTGTACGGCAATGACATTATGGTTGTCAAAATTACATACTGAGAATTTCGATCGCCTTTTCGTTGCCGGCATCCATAATGTAGGGAATGCCGGTAAGCTCGGCGGTTTCTTTGTTACCGGCGAGCAGGTCGTTGCGGTCGATGGAAGCAAGATTGAACTTGCGCGCACCAGCCATAAACTGCTGCAGCCCGCAGGCAAGCTTGTCGGCGTATCCGTACATGGCGATAGCGCCAAACGGAATATTTTTCATTTCATCTTCACCAACTTTGTTTTTAACATCTTCCCAGCCGGCAAAGATCTCCTCCGGGTAGGTACCTATGTCTTTAACGCTCTGCGGAAGCTGTTCCCAGTGACCGTTAAGATCGGCGCGCCTGTCCGGGTTGAAGACGCCTTCGATGTTGGAACCGAGGTAGCCCGGAATCATCGGCGCACGACCCATACAGATCAACTTGGTGTATGGAGCGCAGAGTGCGATTGCCTTGAAGATGTGATCTTCACGCGCAAATCCGCCGGCCAGAGAAATATCGGGTACGTTCTGTCCCTTGTCTTCGAGCGTTTTGCAGTATTCGTACGTTTTGGCATGCAGGTGCAGTGAAGGAACGCCCCAGTGCTCCATCATGTTCCACGGACTCATGCCGGTGCCGCCGCCGGCGCCGTCGATGGTCAGCAGATCGAGATCACAAGCTGATGCACACTTGATTGACAATGCCAGCGTATCCATGCCGTACGCGCCTGTTTTAAGCGAGATGCGCTTGAAACCGAGCTTGCGCAAATCTTCGATATCTTTGCAGAATCCTGAGTAAACGGCGTCTGCGCTGTCGATATTAGTTGCACCCAGCCGGCTGTGGCGGGCGAATGAGGTGATCGCACGCGCTTTGAAAGCTTTTTCAACCGTAGTGTCGTACGGGTTCGGATCGACAACATAGCCGCGGTCTTTCAAAAAACGGGCATACTCAAGATCGGTCACCTGGATTTCACCACCGATATCTTTGGCGCCCTGCCCCCATTTGAGCTCGAGGATGATCTTGTCGCCATATTTGTCCATCAGGTATCGGGCAACGCCGTTGCGGGTATCTTCGACATTCATCTGAACGATAATTGCTCCGTAGCCGTCATAATAGCGCAGGAAAGTTTCGATACGGCGCTCGAGCTCGGGAGCTTTGGTGATTTTACCGTTGGCGAGTTCGGACTGTTTGTCAACGCCGACTACGTTTTCGCCGACAACAATCGGAAATCCGCACAGAGCGGCGCCCATGGCAAATGAGTCCCAGTACTTTGCCGCAATAAAAGTCGAACCCAGCGCACCGGTCATGATCGGGATGCGGCTTTTGGTTTCAACCTGCTTGCCAAAGCTTGACTCGATGCTGACATTGGGGAAAACGCAATCGTCGGGATCATTGGTCAGGTTTTCGCCGAGCCCGTGTGATCCGAAGGCAAATCCCTGCACGCGCAGCGCATGATAGCCCGCACCTTCGAGTACAACATGTGACGATCCTGAAGTGGATTCACCAAAATTGCGGGGATACAGCATTTTTCTGCCGAGCAGTGAAGACATCCACGTTTCGCATTTGCCGCGACAATTCGACAGGCACAGTGTGCACAGGCCGGATTCGCAGGGATTGCCGCGGTTGACGGTTCCCAGCGCGTCATTTTGTTTTCGCCATTGTATCATACCGATACTCCTTTCGTAAGTTTGGCAATGCATAGCCGTTGTTTTGTTGGTTGCGAAGTATAAGTCACTAAACTAAATAACCGGCACCCTGTAGAAAAGACTTTGTGCCTGGAAATTACCTGTTTAAGCCATTGATTCATAACTTGCCATAAAACCGGAAGTTATGCCGATCCAAAATGATTGGATTTCTCCCGGGAATATCGCAATATGGCTGAAACGGGCAATTTAACGCTGATTCGGCACGCACAGCAATTATATTAATAACGGCAAATTTGCCGGAAGGTATGCAGTATGGCAAAAAGAGATAAGAAGCTTACCGCGCTTTTGCGCATTTTGAAGGAATCCAACCGGCCCCTGACCTCCACACAGATTGCCGATCATCTCAATTCATCGGGCATTGACATCAGCGAGCGTTCGATTCGCCTCTACCTGGGTGATCTTGACAAAAAAGGGCTGGTTATTTCGCACGGTCGCCGGGGCAAAACTATTTCCGAAGCTGGTTCCGAATATCTCAGATCGGAGCAACTGGTATATCACATCGGCTACCTGTCGGCCAAAATCGATCAGATGACTTATGCGATGAATTTCGATCTGGCACGTCGTTCGGGAAAAGTGGTCGTCAATGTTTCGCTGGTCGATCCGCACCTGCTGCACAGATACTGTGATGCAATAGGCAAGGTATTCGAGCTGGGCTATGCAATGGGCAATCGCGTCATGCTGCTTGGTCCCGGTGAAGAGCTGGGCGATATACAGATTCCCGAAGACAAGGTGGGCTTTTGCACGGTTTGCTCCATCACGCTCAATGGTGTGCTGCTCAAACATGGAATTCCCACCTCCTCCCGATTCGGGGGGCTCCTCTTTCTCAACAAAGGCAAGCCCGAGCGTTTTGTCGAGGTAATCCACTACGACGCCACCAGTATCGATCCGCTCGAAGTGTTCATCCGTAGCGGCATGACCGATTACTGGGGGGCTATCAGCAGAAAAACCGGCAAAATCGGCGCAAGTTTCAGGGAGCTTCCGGCCGACAGCCGCGAAATGGTGACGCATATCGCGCAGCATCTTGACGAAATAGGACTAGGCGCCTTCATGAAAATCGGCCTGCCCGGTCAGTCGGTTCTTGACATTCCGGTTAGTGAAGGACGCATCGGTGCGCTGGTTATCGGCGGTCTCAATCCAATTGCCATACTGGAAGAAAAAGAAAACCGGGTCGTCTCCAAAGCCATGTCGGGGCTGGTTGAATTTACGCGTTTGTTCACGTATAAAGACCTGGCAACACGACTGAAGCATTTCGTGTAGCTACGGTACGATTCCGGGGCGATTCCGGGTCGGACCCGGCGCATGCTTCTATATATCAACGACTTACAACAATAAACGCCGAAAGAATTCACGATAAATCAATGACTTACATCGATTTCTGCTTCGATTCCGGTTCGAACTCACCACGCATTTTTATCCCAAAGAATGGTATTATCACCCGTAATAATTTCTGATGAATGGGTGCTTCCATATTGAGGCGTGCTTTCCTGTAAGGCGCATACTTCTTCCAGCTCACCGCTATCCTCAGAAATTTTATTGACTTTTCTGCGATGTGCCTTTTTATTCAGATTTTCCTTAATTTGCTCGACATATTCCCGGTCGCCTACTGCGATGCTTTTTGTCCAAATTTCGCTTCGATAAAGTTCGTCGGCATCCAGGGCCATTTCGATTTCATTATTATATCGGGCCACAAATCGATTCCAGTCGCTTTTTCCGAGTGACTGCAGGAGGGCGGATCGATCTACAAGACAAGCTTCATCTGATGACTTGCCCATCTCGGCGAAGCCACAGAATTGCCATTGACCCGGATGCTCAACAACTTTTGCCCTGACCATGTTCAAGTCGACGTATACAAGACATCGTAATAGATGATGATGTGACTGAATTGCGGTTGCGTGATAGCGATCTTCCCAGAAGGCACCTTTTCGCCCTTTCCGTTCATTGTATTCCTGGCCGACTCTGCCGGCTGTGAGCTGCATGCTCTGAGCGATGACGGTTTGGCTGGTGCCAGGGTGAGCCAGTAAATGAATATGGTTATCGGTGACACAATAGCCGAGCACGCTCAGATCGTACTTTTCGATGCTTGCGGATAGCCAGGTCATCCAGCGTCTTTTCTCATACGCATATTTGAGCAGATACTGCCGGTTGTGGCAACGATGAGTTATATGATAAATGAATCCGGGAAGAAAAAAACGTTTGGCTCTTGGCATATTTCAAGGCTCAGGATTTTAAGATTTTGCAAAGATACTTCAAAATAATTTTGGCCGATTTTCGCTGTAAGTCATTGAATTCTTGTGGTTGGAAATCGAGGTGATCGGTGTAAGACGCTGATTTTAAAATATTTGCCCAGGTCCGACCCGGAATTCCACCGGAATTCAGCTAAATGCACAAAAATTTATTATATTCATGAATAATTACAAAGAAGCAAAAAGCGCTTCGTTCAGCAAATACTTTCAGCTTTAGGGGATCTTATGTTATTACTTCACGCCGTGAGCGCGCAGTCACGCGTTCGTAAATACCTGTCTTTTTTAACCGTTATAACAATCACCTTCCTCACCGCTTCAACTCTGCACGCCTTTGACGGTAAGGCTTACTTCTATCAAACCCGCAAGCCGGTCAGCCTGGTGGAAGTCGATATGGCCACCGGCAATAAACGTACGGTATTCAGCTCGTCGGAAAACCTGGGATCACCGGCCAAGCTTTCTCCGGATGGCAGGTATCTGGGATATGTCACCAATAATCGGCTGCATCTGGTCGATATCGATGCCGGTACCGACCGGGTCGAATTCGAGGGATTGAATAATGACGAATATCACTGGGCCTGGACGACCAACGGCATTTTCTGGGATGCCGGCGCCAGCGGCGGGACGGGAATCTACCGGTACGACTTCGACACCAAACAGAAAACGATTGTGCACAGGTGGATTGAAGATGACTACCGGACGTCTGAATACAGCAAGTACGTCAATGATCATAACGACCGTGTTCGCACCGGTGGTGGACATTACGTGGCTTCGCTCGATGGACGCATCGCCTGGGCACGCGTCAGCACACCGATGAAGGATGCACAGAATGAGGGATGCTTCAAAGACTACAATCACCATTTTCTGTATTTCAATGAAGATTTTTCGTCGGTTGTGGATGTCCCGCATTGTTCATGGGGACACGGACGCGGCATGACCAATGACGGCAAGTATATGCTTTTCATGATCGGATTCGGTTGCTACTGGGAAATTGCCGATGAGTATACCGGTGACAAATCGCATGAAAGCGGCAAAGGATCCTCATGCGGCAATCACCGTTGCTGGAAAGCGCTGCGCACCTCGGACCTGAAGCTCGAATTCGACCTGGCGCCGCCCAATAATACCGACTATATCACTGACGATGCCGTACGTTGTTCCAATGACAATGATTATCTCGGTTATAGCGTGAAATCCGAGCCCGGGCATTACATCTGGAACTGGAAGGAGAATACCGCACCCGTCAATTTTGTTGACCTGGCGGATTACCGCTTTTTGGGTTTCTGGAAGGGAGACCGTCCGTCGTCAAACGAGCCGTACCTGGCCGTATCGCCGATGACGCTGAGTTTTTCGGTGGACAATGGCGCATCATCGGTTGCCGATAAGGACGTAACCGTTACCAACTCAAGTGCGGGGACACTAACCAAAGTCAGCGCCTCATCATCGGAACCATGGCTGACGGTTTCGGTGCAGGGCAGTGGCGGCAACACTCAGCAGATTACCAACTCGATCGACGTCTCTGCCTTGTCAAGTGGTGAGAACACGGCAACCGTCACCGTGAGCAGCGGAGGGGCATCCAATTCGGTCGAATACAGCGTCGTTGCTACCAAAGGCGGCATTCCGGCGCCGAGCGATTTGGCAACCAGCGTTCCGCAATCCGACAGCCTGCTCGATGTCAGGCTGACCTGGACAGACAATGCGGACAATGAAACCGGCTATATTATCGAGCGCAAGCCGGAAGGCGGTTCGTGGCAGGCAATCAAAACCGTTAACGCCAATACCGAAGCATATACGGACGAGCATCTTGCAATCGGTACCTACGTCTATCGTGTCAAAGCCGAGACCGGATCGCAGTATTCATCCTACTCAAACGAATCATCCATTGCCATCGAAGGCATTATGTGGGTGCGCGTCACCGGTCCTACTAAAACGCATCTTGACGTCGGCGAAACCGTAAAGATCACCTGGGAGACCAACCGGGTGGATAACATCAAAATTCTGTACACGGCCGACGGTGGGGACAACTGGGATTTATTGACTGCTACCGGTGGAATTACCAGCACCATGAATGAGTGGGACGATGGATTTGAATGGACGGTACCTGCCTCGCTTGACGGAAAAGTAGTCGTCATCCAGGTTGCCGAGTATAATGACATCGTATCAGGTTTCAGCTCAACTGTTGGAGTCGGATCGACAAGCGCCACCAATCCGCATCTCAGGGCCGGCAGCATGTTGCCGGTTGCCGTCGAGTTGCAAAACAGGCGTCTGGTTGTTTCCGGCAGTTCAAATAGGCTTGTCTCCGTGCACATGGCAAGCGTGAACGGCAAGCAGGTCCTGAGTGCCGACCTGAGGCCGGCAGATGCGCAGGCATTTTCGCTCAAAAAAATGCCCAAAGGCATCTATACCCTCACTTTGATCCATGCAGGCACGGTCGATAGCCGCCGCATTGTGCTTCGCTAAAGCTTGAGCTTGATTTCATATAGGGTGACCGGGACGAACTTTTAATAAAACAATAAAAGTTCGTCCCCTGCATATGAAGCATTTGGCTCGAAGCGGATTTAAATACATACCACTTATAAACTAAGTTAGGTTATATCTCTAATAAATTGATTTGGTTAAGAATGTGACATTTTTTAAATTGCAGTTTCCATGGAATCGACTGAGGCGCTTGACAGATTCTCTAATCGTCGCTATAATTTGGTACCAGTCATTGTTACGGTTCGACAAACAGCCACCCACGGCAGACAGCTAAATAGTTAATATCGAGATTAAAGTGAAACATGTTCCAGCATGTGACGGCAGTATCCGGCAGGATGCATCAGGCATGACCCTGATCGAGATCATGGTCGCGGTCGTGATCATTACCTTTGCCGCGCTCGGGTTGATCATGTTTATGCAAAACAACGTGCGTAGCACCAAAGCATCCTACGCTTTAACCACCGCAACACAGGCAGCGACATCCGCCATTCAGGAACTAGAGGCAAAATTAAGCAACGACGATACGTTCCATGAATATGTTGACAGCGTTGACGTCAACGGAGGCGCCTATATCACCGATCCCGTCGTAGACACCGTAAACAGCGTTCCCCTGGCGAAAGTAGCGACAATAACCCTGAACGAAGATAAACTGGTTGTGAAAATGACCGTCTCCTGGAAAGACGACGCTTCGAGTGACCACAGTGTCAAAATGGGCACAATTGTGCTACCACCGTAGGGCAGAGGTCAGTAATGGAGGATTGATTTGATGGCCGTACTCTGAGGACTAGACGGATCCGCGATTATGCGAAAACGATACAAACAAATTCCCGAAGGCTTGTATAAGCGATCAAACATTGGCGGCTTGACGCTGATTGAGCTCCTGGTTGCGGTTGTGGTATCCAGCCTTGCGATTGGTGGATTACTCAAAATCTATCTGGCCAACCAGAAAAGCGCCACGTATCTCAAACAGGTTTCACGCATGCAGCAGAATCTGAAAATGGCGGCCGATTTCATCAACGGGGGATTGCCGGGCGCCGGCTACGGACTCGCCGTCGACAGCATGCGCTGGGGATTCGAGCCGGCCGATACTGGCATTCAGGTGCGCTATGTTGACGAATACGGTCACTACAATTGTGCAGGTAAAGTTGTTACTGTGCGATTTGCAGAATCCGGCGGATATCTGTTTCAAATCGACTCAAGCGAGTGCGCCGACAATCATGCAAAAAAAATAATGGAAGTCGATACATTCTTTGTAACGTATTTCAATCAGAACGGCGATACGTTGACATCATATACTGCCAGAAGGGACAGCACCAAAAGCATTGTATACACTATCCGACAGGCAAGCGTGCAGGATCACAAGCGTGAGTTGACCGGCCGCGTGGCCTTTCCCAATTTTTAGCCCGTGAGGTAGAGATCATGTCGGTGAAATCAATTGCAAAAAACCAGGGATATGCCATGATGATCGCGCTGGTCGTTATGGTGACGATCGCGCTCATAATGACGGTAGTATTTCGCACTGTTTCCGATGATGTCAAATCAAGCGGAGGCATGTACCAGCGAACCAAAGCCGGTTACGTTGCCGAAAGTGCGGTCAAGTGGGGCCTGTCAATGGCACAGGCCAGCGGATTCAGTCTTCCGACCGACAGCATGGACGTCGCCGGGCTCGACTGCTGCACCGATCCGTGCGGGTGCGGAGAAAACTACCTGTGCCCCGAAAAATTCTTCGAAATTCTGGAAAGCAGCAAACTGTATCCCAACTCACCCGATCCGGATACAATCAAAGAGAACGGCAAAACGTGGATTCGGCAGCAGACGACCGACGGCGATGAAGCGCTTTCGGGGCAGGCCACCTACGAAAATCCGGAAGTCATAGAATACTCGATCGAATACCCTGCGGACGACGTCATCAGAGTAATCGGCAAGGGCACGGTGATGGGCAAAACAGTCGAGGCCCGCCTGACGGCCAGGATTACAACAAGTGCCGGCAGCCCGTCCTGGGATCCGGCGTATACGTTCATCGGATTCGGTGATATGATCCCGGCATTCAATACGCAAGGCGACGTTTACCCGCAAAACCTCACGTGCGGCAAAATTCATGTCGATGGGACGATTTATACAACGAACCCGAAGGTCGGCGAGCATTATTTAAAACTGGCGGCGGATAAATTTACTTCCACCAATGGGATGGTCAACACAATATCTCCCTATCGCACTCACGCCACGGCAAAGATGGATTTCATCAACAGCCATTTGACTACCAACTGGCGCAATGATCATCTCTTTCCGTTGGCGGGGGGGTGCTCAAGCATCCACATGAAAGGGAAAGATGGAACTTCAATTGACTACTGGGACTTTAACGATCCTGGAACAACAGAATTCAACGAAACAGACTACAGCAAGCCGTCGATCGAAGATTCCCTGCCGATCAACTATCTGCCAGGCGTTCACATGAGTGGCCCACCTGCATCCGGCCCGGATAACTGCGATGACTGCATGGCCCGTACGGTTCGCTATGATCAATTGCCCGCGTATGGGACGAGCATCGAGTGGGAATGGATTTATAACGATCAATATGGGCAGCACCGGGAAAAACGTGAATGGTACACCGGCTATCATGCACGCAGCGGAAATTATAATAGGAATTTGTCGAAAATTGCGCGGCAGAATCCGGATATCACCTACGGTCACTACAAGGAAGTTGGGCTTTGGAACGACAAAGACCGCATGGTGGCCGGCTCATTTGAAACGCTTGCCGAGCATATCCCGGATGATTATGCCAAAGCGCGCTGCGACTGGCATGCGGTCAGATTTCAAGGGTACTGGGGCGGCGAATGGGTACGGGCGCTCTGGCTCGACCTCAGCGACAGTCTGGCCTATCCGGCACGCTGCGCAGGCGGGGGATGGATCGACTTTGACACGTGCAACGTCATCGTGGTCAACGGCGATTCGCTCCTTTATCCCATCAGTATCTACAGCCGCGGCGAAATTTATTTAATCGGCGATTTCAATGTCGGCTATAATGCCAGGGCCCACGGCGTCTGGGATGCCGATCTGGAAGAACTCAGAGACGACAGCCCGCGTTGGACCAACGGCAGGATCAAAGGCGCCAAGGTCGTAGCCGACAGCAATCGCATCTGGTTTCTCAGTGCCAAATATGCCTGTACCCGGGCTGGATTCGGCGTAAATTCGCGGGAAGGCTCCCGAGACGGCTACCGGGGCCGAACCGGGCATCCCGCTAAACACACGGCGACTAACGGCAGGGAAGACGGCGTAGTTGGCGTCTACGTGGGTACCTTTGTTTTCGGAGCACCTCAAATCAACGAGGCATTTTATACCTTCTCGAACTCGCATGCACAGGCGCTTGATTTCAGTCCGCCAATACTGGAACATGCTGACGGGTCTGAGCATGGCCCCTATTACAAGATATACGGACTGACCATGATGCTGCAAAATGGCCGTGTTGAGGGAGACTGGAACGAAGCCAAAAGCGACTATGACAGCTATACCGATCCCAACGGCTACTGGGGCAAATTGCGCAGCGATCCAAACGATGCGTTTACGATGGGAGCAATTACGCAGAAACGTAGCGAAATCTACTGGGGAAATTTTGGCGACGGCTGGCCGCCGCGCCCCGGCTACATTGCGCCGCGCTATGGCGGTTTTTCGTATTCTGCCCTGCAGATCGAATGCGGCGGGGTCAATCGCCCGATCGCTCCGGGAGACGGCAGCAGTGCGAAACAAATCGATAAGGAATCGATTGCGGTTTACTTCCGGTAAATACTGTCCCACCCCGTTTTCGCAATCCACCGCGATGAGTGCCGGCGTCTTTGCTGTGGACTGGATGGCGCCGCTGGTGAGTCCGCAAATATCGCTATATGGCTGATTGGGCAGAAACATTCCGCCGAATGGTATCTTCTGCTGCACGTCAAGCCAGTCCTGCGGTGAGCGGCTGCGATCTTCGGGGCAGAGTAGCTGGGCAATGCATACGTCAAGGGCAAGCGAGGATAACGTCGATTCGATCCAGGTGTGCAGGTTGCGGGTAAGATGCAGGGTCATGGGAACAACCGCGGGGGTACGGGATGGATACGATACTCATGTGCAGAGAAAAAACACGTTGGCGAATGCAGGACTGCTATTCAGTCTTGGTTCCGGCTTGTGCAGTACTTTTCGTTGCTGTACACCACGCAAGCATGCGCAACAAAATCGTTTGCCAGATTTCATTGTTCCACACCGCCGGAAAGTGTCCCGGAGACAGATAGGCGACGTGTCCGCTACCTTCCTGTCGTGACCACGCCATGGGGTGCACCTCGTCTTTGTAAAGTGCTCCCAGGCAGATTTCGACATCGGTATTGCTGTTATGCAGATAGAATTCATCGGCAACAGCAAAAGGCGCAATCCCTTTTGTAAATTGATTGCGCGTATGGAAAGGGTACAGCGTAAACTCGAAGGGTTTTGGATGTTTTTCAAATCGTCCGCCAATCAGCTCCCGATAGGAGCGGTTTTCTTTGGCGCTTATCGATGCCCCATGCACACCCAGTAGTCCTTTGCCGTTGCGGACCCATTGACGCAACGCTTTTGTTTGGCCCGGCTTCAAGTCTTTGCCGTGCCGTTTGCCGTCAAATGTATTTCCCAGAGAAGTATACAACAGCACCGCGTCAATCGAGCTGTTGTGCAATTCAGCAAAGCAGGTATGATCTCTGGTTGCTTCGAGATTATAGCCTTCATTGCGCAAAATCGGGCTAAGCGTCGCTTCGAATTCGTCAAAATCGTGCCAGGCGCCGCCCAAAACCAGCAATATATTATTGGCCATAAGTCAATATCCTCCTTGAAAAATTAGTGTGCCAGCATGTGGAGACGACGGCGTGGTGCGCATTTGATTTTCAGCACGCAGTGCGGTGAGTGGTGAGTGCAACAACCCGGCCCCTCACCATCTCATCGGCTTGCCGTCAAGCTCAAAAAACTGCGGTATATCATTGTCAGCGAACCCTGTTATTGGCGCATATAACCGATTGGCCGACTCCTGCGGCGACAATCCGGCAACAGCAGAGCCCATTCCGGTTCGCATGCCCCCGGGATGTGCCGAATAGACCCTGAATCCTTCCGCCCCGAGATAGTTTTGAAGCAACCTGGTTTGTATATTGAGGGCTGCTTTCGACATACTGTAGCCGAACCATGATTTCCGCCTGCAATCGATAATACTGCCGGCCTCGGACGATAAATTCACGATCCGCTTGTATGCTCCTTTTCGCAGAAGGCCGACACACTGTTGCGTAACTCTGAGCGGCCCGACCGCGTTGACGTTCAGGACCTGTTGAACGACATCGAAATCAAGCTTTTCGAGTGGTATGCCGCAGTCGGGATTAATGCCGGCATTGTTAATGAGCAGGTCCAGCGAAGGCGTATGCGCCATAATTTCGCTGCGCGCGGCTTTGATTGATTCCAGGTCGGTAATATCCAGAAAGACCGGGATAAGATGCGGGTTGTCCATGTGCGTAACCGGTGAATCAGTCTGAATCCATCCAGCGAACACGATCCAGTTTTCGGCAAGGAAAGTATGAACAAACGCCAGACCCAGCCCGCTGTCGGTGCCGGTAATCAACACTGTTCCCCGCTTGCCCGATGGTGAATGAGCTGTTGGCGGCATCGTAGCTGGTATCATCGAAGCGGGCTTCCTTCTATTGAATCCCATAATATCGTGCATCCCGACGAATCGAGTCTTCTTTTGCATTCAGTGTAAAGCTCTTCTGATAGCGGCCCCCTCATTGCTGCGTCGACATTTGCTTTGAGGTGGTCGGTATTTGTCGTGCCGACAATCACGGTTTGCACGCCGGGATGGGTGAGCGCAAACCGAAGGAGGAAAGCGGACGGCGTTTCGCCTGCATCGAGCAGCTCTGCGAGTTTGGACCGTTTAAAATAGGCCCATTTTTGGTTACTGCTGCGACCGGCATCCCCCTGGGCAACGCCCCCGCGGATTATGGTACCCCGGCCCCGGGCGGCCACCTGGGCAATAATCCGCTCCTCATTACGCTCCAGCCCGGAATAGGCCATCTGGAAGG
The DNA here is from genome assembly GCA_014728295.1 of Chitinivibrionales bacterium. Classification (GTDB taxonomy): domain Bacteria; phylum Fibrobacterota; class Chitinivibrionia; order Chitinivibrionales; family WJKA01; genus WJLW01. The sequence continues at coordinate 27,565 of WJLW01000002.1, forward strand.
TTTCCAGTAATTCCCATTCGATAAACGTTTTAATAAAGGGCATCGTCGTGCTAATGGCGGCGTGGCGGATTTTTCCCTGTGCTTTCACATCATTAATCACGGTTACAATCATATCTTTGGAGATTTTATCGGGCTTGGGATTATGCAGTTGCCAGATGTCGATGTGGTCGGTTTTCAGCAGCTTAAGGCTGTTGTCGATATTGTCCCGAAGAGTGCGCTCTGTGAAATCATGCTTGACATGCCATTCGCCGCCAGCATGGCGGGCTATCGCGCCGCCGCACTTTGTGGCAAGAATATAGTCACTGCGGCGATGGGCCAGGCATTTGCCGATCGTCTCTTCACTGATACCATAACAGGGAGCAGTATCGATAAAATTAATCCCGCTGTCGAGTACGCTGTTGAGTAGCCGCTCCGCCTGCTGCTGATCGATCACGCGTCCATTCCACACTCCGGGTCCGCGCAGCTCCATTGCCCCGTAGCCCAGAACCGAAACTGCCATGCCCGTGTTTCCAAGATGTGCCTGTTTCATATAAGCTGATTCTGGTTTTGCAAAGGTTTACTCCAGAAAAGTACCGGTTGCACAAGAAAATAGAAACATAGTGCCGGGTTGTCAAAGCAAATATGATTCGCACTCACAAATATCCCGAATAAGATTTATAGATATGCATGCAATAGGTCTTTGAGCACGAGTGGCGATTGCGGCCATCATTGACTGGTGGTCTTTTTATTTGCGTCGGGGGCTTGTTTGAATGACTCGTTGCGGTTTTTTCTGGCATCGACAAACGAACGTATCGAGAGAATGGCAAAGAGTAGGCAGATTGCGGTCATGAGGGAGATGAGCACTGCGGAAGGTCCCAACCACTGCAGCTTGCCGGCGATTGCGGCTGGTACCAGGCGCCCCAGTCCCGTCAGCGCGCCCAGCCCGGCAAAAAGTACGGCTATGTGCATGCCGACCATGTTATTCCTGATGGCAACCAGGCCCCCGCACAGCATGAGTGAACCGACCAGCGCCGGAACCAGCGCGGTCGCGGATTGTTTGTCCGCACCAATCCATTGCCAGCCGAAATAGCCGATGAGGCCGAGCAGTATGAGCAGAGCGGAAGACAGGTAGGTGAGTGGTTTCATGGTTGTTCCCGTTTGCAAAGTGGAGCAGTTTTGTGCCAGGTTGCTGCGATACCTGGGTTTACTCCCACAATATACGTCAGGCAAATGGGAGGTGAATCAGGGACGGTCCCGTTGAAATGTGAGTGCGTATTCAATCGGCTCAAAACTGAGTCCGTAGAAGTAAGCTGGCATTTGCAAGCGCAAATACAACTTTTCTACGTCCGTTTGCCAGATGATGTAAGGGCACGGCATTTGCTGCGACTATCTTTTGTAAGAATTGTCATAGCGCATTCGACTCAGTAACACTGAGCGAGTCGGATAGAGGTTCGGGCTCAAGCAATCGTTTCAGTCGTGGACAAGCAGGAATTATCGGTGGATTTCTGACGGAAAGGATGCACTATGAAAAAAGTAACGTTACTTGCAGGCGCATGCCTGATACTTCTAAACTCATGCGAAGATGCGGAGACGGCCATGAATGCTAATGAACGCAAATCCAGCGAATCGGTAGTTCCCAATGATACCGCCATTGTTGCCGGAGGCTGCTTCTGGTGTATGGAGCCGCCCTTCGAAAAACTCGACGGTGTCGAGTCAGTTGTGTCCGGTTATACAGGCGGACCGGAAAAGGACCCCACCTACTCCCAGGTTTCATCCGGGGCAACCGGTCATGTCGAAGCGGTACGGATTTCCTATGATTCATCGAAAGTTTCGTATCGCAAGATTCTCGATGTCTTTTGGCGCAGTATCGATCCAACCGATCCCGGAGGTCAGTTTGCCGATCGCGGTTCGCAATATGAAACGGCGATTTTCTATCTTGACGATGAACAGAAAGCAATCGCCGAGCAGTCAAAAGCCGATCTCGAACAGAGCGGTAAATTTAACAAACCCATTGCAACCGAAATTATGCCGGGCGGTGAATTTTATCCTGCAGAAGAGTATCATCAGGATTATTACCTGAAAAATTCGACGCACTACAAAGCGTATCGCAAAGGATCCGGCAGGGAAGGATATCTTGACAGTGTCTGGGCTCAGGATACCGTAATTGGCAGTGCCGGCAAGTATGCCTGTAATCGCGCCGACAGTGATATCAAATCATCGCTTTCGCCACTGCAGTATCGCGTAACGCAGCAGGATGGCACCGAGCCGCCCTTTGATAACAAATACTGGGATAACAAAAAAGAGGGCATCTACGTTGACATCGTGTCGGGTGAGCCGTTGTTCAGTTCGACGCACAAGTACACATCCGGCACCGGCTGGCCGAGTTTTTACCAGCCGCTGGTGGATGAAAATGTGGTCGAAAAGACCGATGCAAGCCACGGTATGGTTCGTACCGAAGTCCGCAGCAATTGCGGCGATTCTCATCTTGGCCATGTATTTACGGATGGTCCCCAGCCTACCGGCATGCGCTACTGCATCAATTCGGCAGCTCTGCGCTTTATCCCGAAAGAAGATCTCGAGAAGGAAGGCTACGGCCAATTTACGGATCTTTTCTGAAAATGCCGGTATACTTTGCAGCAGTGTGGACTGTAAACCAACATTATTCCAAAAAAAATAGCCATTGCCCACAGCACATTTGTTCAGAATCACGTACAGGCAGGTGCAGGAATATAGGCTGCCGGCGCGACGTTCGCCATGATACATACCGTATAGGATTCAAACGCGGATTTTTTGACGGAGGGATATATACTGTACGGGGGCCCAATCTGGTATGCATGGATTGCGAATACACGCAACCGTTCATACCACCGACGTAGTATTTAGTTCAGCACATTGAACAAAACAGCGTCGATAATGACACCGTTGGATTTAGCGACCGCCAGATAAGGGCCGGACGAATTTAAATTGGAAGCATGTGTTTGCAGCGGCAGGCTATAGTTTCTGTGGCCTACGTTTGCAAAATGAACAATACGCCCATGCACATCGTAAATGGCGATGCTTTTGCGACGTTCCTCTGTTCCGGGAATGCAGAAGCGAACATGTCCGGCCGAACAAAACACGCTCAAGCGGGCGGGAGCTGCCTGCAGCACGGCCTTGCTGCCTCGCTCGATGGGCATCGCAATGGCGTCGCCGCTGTCACCCAGAAAGGCTATGTTGTCAAGTGCGATTATACCTGATCCCTCTTTGGCAACGCGCAATTCCAGTTTGTAAATGTTGCAGGTTTCCAGCGGCCCGGCTTTTACCCCCCAGCCATATTGGTTGAACTCTTCCCAGGCTGCAGTGACCGTCCTCCATTCGCCGGAGTTTTCCAGCGGAATGTTGTATTCATCATAGTCGGTTACCCGGGTGCTCATGGCATGCAGAAAAAATCTGCCGGCAGAATTGGAATTGCTGGTTTTGTACCGAAAGGTGATTCCGGTAATGTGCTTGTCATTTTCACACATAAAGCCGGAGTCGAACGGCAGGGTTATCATACCAAAGTTATCATAGCCCAACGTAGCATTGGTTTTGATGTCAAAATCCGCCTGCAAAAAAGCATTACCCGATGAATCGACGGGCAAATCTAGTTGCATGCTTGAACCGTTTGACCCATGCGCATGTTTGCTCCAGGCAGCATTGCCGGGCAATGCACATTGCAGGTTGCCGTCTTCAAAATTGTCAATGAGCACAACCGGTCTGAGTTCTCCTTTGACTTCGAAAGCAATGCTGTCAACCGACCGGGATGTCGCATCGATCAATTTAACATAGGCCATATGCTTACCGCGGTTGAGATGCTGCACAGCAATCCCGACGGCAAATGCTTCGCGTGGACCGTCAATTGCTCCGTCGAGCGGGGGAACAACGGCGCCGTGGGCCGACGAATCGATGCTGATGAGCAACGAACAGGATTGCGCTGCGGCTGTGCGTGCTGTTGCGCAAATGTGCAGCGTATCCGATGTTTGTAATATGGTGCGATGGGCGGTGAGGTTTAACAGTGACGAAGAGACGGGTGCGGCGTCATTGCTGAAGGCAACAACATTCACCGAGACAGGCGGCAGGGCAAGTGCCAGCCATGGGGCGCTTGTACGGGTTTGCGAAGACGGGCCGCAGTTGGGCATTGCCCAGGCGTTTTCATCCGTTCCATTCCACCTAAACTCCCGTTCGCTCCAGGAGTAAAAATGAGCCGTGCTAAAGCTGTTGTTTGCTGTTTGCAGATTGATGTCGAGCGTGTCAAGCGTCATGTTGAGGAGCAGTATGCGAGCCCCGCCGGCCGACGTAACGGCATAGGCACGGATGCCGTCATTACGAGCATATTCGCCGGGAATGAATTGCTGCGCCTTAGACGGCTGCAGCCAGAGCGATCCGGCTATCCAGGTTGCCCAGTATATCGCTGACGGCGGTTTGGTGTACGATGTGTGCAAAAGCTCGCCACTGCGGTTGAACAGGCTCAGGCTGCCGTGGGTTCCGTCGGGACCGGTACCGCCCCCTTCATACGAATCCCAGACAACACTCATTGCGCGATGGGTGAATTTTTCGACCATCCCCCCGTACATATTGGCCAGAGATGCGCCGTTTATGGTGGTTTGCAACATGCTGCTCATGGCAACCGACGAATTGTATTCGCTCATGAATACCAGCGTGCTCTCCGGCTTGACCAGGTTCTGGGTGATCATTTCAAGCAACATGTCGCTTTTGAGGTACACATAATCAGATTTGCGCAGCATGGTTTGTGCGGATGGGGCCTTGTCGTACCAGTACGGGTAGCAATGAAAGTCGATTCCGTCAACATAGACGACGCCGTCCTCCTTTTCATGTGCTCCGACATATTCGATGAAGGTCTGCATCCAGCTCTTATCGTTGAAATCCCCGCTGCCTTCGGTGTCAAAATCGGCGCTGGCCGATACCGGCCCGAATACTTTGATGGTGGGATCGACGGCCTTCATCGCCTTGACGAATTTGAGATATTTCTGCGCATACATCGTGGCGCTAACCGGACCACCCTCTTCCCAGTCTCCGTTCATTTCATTGCCGACCTGCCAGTAGCGAATGTTGTAGCCTTTGACCTTATTGGCGTAATGCACCCAGCGGGCCGCTTCTTCAGGCGTGCCGGTGCTGTAGTTGACGCATATCACCGGTTGTGTTGTGTAGGGGAAGCTCTGTACATAGTGCATAAAACTCTCAAAGTCCCAGTCCACCCAGCCACTTGACCAATCCTCACGAAGCAGATTTCCGTGATGCATGCCTAGTGCCCGTACTTGTGTCTGCCCGGAGCTTCCATGTGAGTATGATGCGCGGTTGCGGGTGATTTGGGCGCCCTTGTCGTAGAGATAAAGTTCCTTGACCTGTACGCCTTTTCCCGAATGTGAAAATGAGTCGACGACTACCCGGTAGTAGCGGGCATTTACTGGTGAGGGCAGGGACGCGGAAAATTTCTTCTGCAAATTAGCGGTGACTTCTAAAAGCGGCTGCCACTGATTCCCGCGAATCTGATGGGGCTTGGGATAATTCGAATTGCCGTTCCACGCTTCGAGGGTGAAGCTCGCCCCGTAATAGTCGCCAAAGACAAGTACCAGCGAATCAACGGTTTTGGCGGAAGGAAATTCAAGGTAGAACCAAGCGGGTGATGCATCGATAAGCGGGTCGCTCCACCAGAAGGAAGACGTATCATCATCGAGTATCAGTGAGTAGCCCTGATAGCCGTAATGGTCTTTTGAAGTACCGCGATATTTACTTACGACAACAAAGCCGGGTTCGTACACGGCAGAATCGGGATGCCACGTTCCCGTTGAATCATACTCGCCCTTACCGTTCCAGTGATAGTCATTGGACATGCTGCCATTGGGAAATCGCAACAGGGAAAAGTTTGCTTGCGACAAACCATGCTTGATGTCGGCATACAGGTCCCGGGAATTCCAGACGGGCAGGCACGTGCCCTGCATCTGGTCGTGATACACCGGGGAGCCGGATTGTGACAAGTCGTAGCTGACTGTTGTCGATCGCCGGGCAGCGGTCAATGGGAGCATGAGGCTTATGAGTATTGGAACCAGTTTCGTATTCATGCAAAATGTCCTTTTGGGCAGGTAGATGAGCATTGCTTGCGGAAATATTTCACCGCCAGGTAATGAACAAGGGGCGCCTGAGACACACACCTCACTTTCCATCCAGGGGCAAACGCATCTTTGCGGTTGTGTTGTTTGTCGTCACAAACGGAATAGCGCAAATCTTTTCAGGAGGCACCATGCCAAAAATGCGCCGTCCGTTTACTAAGTAAACAGCTTGTGCATTATTCGGCAAAAAGGGAAAGGTATGCTCCGTATAGCCGGGCAAGATGTGATCTCTACGAAGATCATGCACAATCGAAACGCCGCTGAATTTGCTCGTGTCAACCGGTGCGAGCCGGGAGACGATATAGCCGAGGGCGCCGACTAATCCGGCATTATAGTCGATGCCGCCTTCAGAATACTGGTAGCTGTTAATATCATCTACATAGCTGTTCGGATCGAGTGAACCGCCAACCATAAAGCCGAATTCGATGTTGCGTTGCGGAATTTGAAGATTGTTTTTCTGAGCATCGGAGACATTACGATCGTCCAGAAAAACGTTGCGATGATGGGGATGCATTGGGAATGTGGCGCCAAACCCGACGATAAATGACTGCGACGCGTTGTTTGATCCCATGATATAGTCGATGGTATTGAGGATAAATGGATCGATTGAGGTCGAATTATGCAGTTTGTCGTTTAAGGCACAGGCATAGGCCTGTGAAGCGCTGTAGCGTAATGCGCCCCATTGATTACCGGTTTTGCCGACGCCCTCGGCAGTAACATTGTTTTTGTAGCGCTGAGCAATTTGATGCAACGCATTTTTCTTGCCGCTGAAATTGAGCAATGCCAGATTGTAAATAGCCAGTTCGTCATTGTTGTTATAGCACAGCGACCAATTGTGGTCTCTGACATGCGCTGCATAATCTATCGCTTTGTTTTTATAGGTGTCATCACCGGTGGTAACGTAAAGCTCGGTCAACAACACGATGAAATCATCTTCCCAGCGTGCGTTGGCGGGATAAAAGCTGCCGTCGGCCGCTCCAGCCGCTCCATGATGGACGTCCGCATAAGCATAGGCGTGCAAGGCATGTTCGAGGCATTCATCGGAATAGGCAGCATCGAATTTGCGATACAGGCGCGCCATAAGCGCCAACGTCGCACCGCAGAATGACGCCATTGATGAGCCGTTCGGATTTTTGAAGGCAGTACGCGGCGGCCCACCCTCACCGGGTGCAAGCGTTGCCATCTTGACAGAGGTAACCCACTGCTTGTGGTCCTTGGCTCCTTCGCCAACCTGGTAATAAAATGTATTGTCATCCCTGGCGCATTTGATGAAGTAATTGGTTGCATATTTCACTTCGTCAAGAATGTCGGGTATGCCGTTGGGCGTTCCCTGTTGTGAAGCCCACGAGAAATCGCCCGCCTGATGATAGCCGCGATAGTCAAAAGAATAATAATCATCAAAGCCGGTCGGCCATTCTGCATAGGCTTTCAGCAGCATATAGGCGCTGTAGTATTGCGTTTGACCGAACTTGACATGGTCACCGCAATCATGCCAGCCGCCGGACAAGTCATAACTGCCGTCTGAATCATCAACAAAATCATTTCCGGAACCATGATCCATGATGAGCCAGTTAGGCCCGTTGCCCGAGCGCTGTCCACCATACATGCGGGTGGTCATCCAGAGTGCTTTTTGATATTCTTCATTGTTGAAGTCCTGGCCCGGTGAGAGGTGTACAAGCGTGAAAATTAAACCGCTTAACAATAATGAGCGCATTGCAAGCCTTTCGCTTTTGGTATGATACTGGCATTACACTAGCTGGAAGCCCGTTTTCACGGGCATGGCATTGCGATTTTAGAGCGTGTAAATGTTTCGGGTTTTGAACAACAGACGTTCACGGCTTAAATACAATCGCAAAGCTTCCATCGGTGGCAACCCAGACAAAATTGCTCCCATCCATTGCAACATAGTACTCACCATCCAGCCCGTTAAAGCCGGATCCGCTGAGCGAGAACTGTGGTTTTGACCCGCCGAATGAATGCGAAACGTTGGATTTGAGATCGACATACCAATTCGGATTGCCGTCGCTGGTATTGAGAGCAAAGACATAGAGCCCCTTATTCTGCAAATCCCAGTTAACCGTAAGTTTGGTAACATTGGTAATCGCAGGGCCGTTGCCGTCTACCTCGATCGTTGCAAAATCAGTATTGACAGATGCAAGAGCAGAATTGGCGGGGGCGCCGTATTTGGCCAGCATGTCGCCGGTAGTAGCGGGATCGACAACCTTTACCATGCGCGTAATCGAGTTTTCGTTGCCGACAAAGTCGCTGACGGTATAGGTGAGCGTGTATTCTCCAACGTTTGAGGTATCGACCGAACCGCCGACTGTTATATCGGACGTGAGATTACCGTCAACATCATCCAACGCAGTGGCGCCCGGATCAGCAAACGATTCACCGGCTTTTATCGTCATGGGATTATCGCCCTTGAGCGTCATGACCGGAGCGACCGTATCTTTATTTGTGACGACATTTTCTACTTTAACAATGCGTTTGGCCGAGCTTGTATTTCCGGCTGCGTCACTGATAGTATAGGTTACTTCGTAGGTACCGGCTTTTGCGGCATCAACCGTACTGGTTATCGCGATGCTCTGGGTGATGTCGCCATCTTGTGCATCAATGGCCGTAGCACCGGGATCGCTGAAGGTATCGCCGACTTTCAGCGTACTTGGATTGTCGCCCAGCAGTGTCAGAACCGGCGGGTCGGTATCGGCGGCGTTTTGTTGCCTGACAAAGACCGTCCTGGTTGCCACCGCCGAATTACCGGATGCGTCCGAACAGGTGTACGTAAGCTGATATGAGCCGGCAGTCGTGATATCCACCGTTCCATCAGTCAAGATGCTGGATGTAAGATCACCGTCCGTGTCATCTGTGGCCGTGACACCCGGATCGGTGAACGTGCTTCCGAGGTCGAGAGTTAGCGGATTATCGCCAAGCACTTCGATGACCGGCGCAAGCGTATCACCCAGCGCAAAGTCGGTTACGGTGACCAAACGAATTTTCGTAGCAAGATTGCCGGCGGCGTCTTTGACGGAGTAGACTACCTGATACTGACCCAATGAGTCGGTTTGTACCGCCCCGGCGATTGCAATGTTCGAATTGAGATTGCCGTCGACGTTGTCTTTTGCCGTAGCGCCGAACTCAACATATGGATCGCCGTAGTAAACAGTTACCGAGCTTTTGCCGTTAAGCTGCAGATCAGGCGGTGTAACATCGTCCATCCGGCTTACAATAATTGTACGGCTTGCAGTCGAGCGATTGCCTGCTTCATCAAACACAGTATAGGTTATCGCGTATTCGCCTTCCGAATGTGCGTCAACGGTTCCTTCAGAAATGATTCTGGTCGTAATATTTCCGTCAACATTGTCCGATGCTGTTGCGCCCGAATCCACGTAGGAGCTATTGAGTGAAAGATGAATCGTATCAGGCCCGTTCAGCACGATGGAGGGGGCAATTGAATCACCGTGCGAGGGATTGTCCACGCCGATATAATTGGTTCCTTCGGGATCCAATGGATTGTCGAAATTCACTTTGGTGCACGCGGTCGGAATAAGCAGCATGAATGCACAAAGCGTTATTTCTGTTGATCTTGCGATATGCTGTGCAAATGTCATTTCTTCCCTCATTTACCTTTCGCCGGAATTGCGATGTTTACCGTAAATCCGGTAAGTGCAACTCCGGAGAGAATATAGAGCAGATTGCGATTGTTAATGAATCCTTCGAGGTCATTATGATATTGAGTCACTTTGGCTGCTTCGTTGGATTTTTGATATTTTGTCATTGCGGGTTTGATTTGACTGTCATAGTAGAAGCCGGCGCCAAAAGAGGCTGCAGCCGCTGCAAGTGACGAAATGCTGATTATCCTGCGATAAAGCGGCCGTTTATAGTTTCTGCTGTATTGACCAGCCCCGGCGAACAATTCCTTTTCGGTTTGTGCCTGCTGCGTCTGTGCGATTGATTGACATCTGGAATACATCAACTCAACGTCCCGGGTGCTTCTCCAGCTTTCATCGAGAGGCTCAAGCAATTCTACTACTTTGTCGCAATTATCTTCCCGGTAGGCAAAACCGGCAAGCTTGATGCGAGCCTGCGGATCGGATCTGCGCTTTTGAAGCAGGAGTTCATACGCAAGCCGTGCATCAGTTGGCATATTGTTTTCCTCGTATAATTCACCTGCCTTGATCGGAAAGCTTTGGTATTTCTGATTGTCGAGTTGAAACAGGTACAGATAATTTTTGGCTGCCTCATTATAGTTTCCCTGCTGTTCGTGCAATCTGGTAAGCGCCAGCCAGGCTTCTGTGTTGGCCGGCTCCATCTGGGTTGCGGTATTGTATGCCGTCAATGCGTTTTGGGTTCTGCCTGCTTTTTCCAGGTGCGCACCGAATTCCAGCAAAACACCGCTAGAACTCTCGCCGGTTAAATCGGTTGCCTTATCGAAATTGTCAACCGCATCACCGATATCATCGCGTAAAATGAATTGCTTGCCCAGTGCACTATATGCCGGAGGGTAATAGGGATCTTCCTCAATAACATTCTTGAATGCGTCAATTGCCAATTTAGGTGACCCCATTGCTTCGTATGATTTCCCAATCTCATAATATGCCCGGCCTTTGAGTACCTCTTGGTTTAACGCAAATTTTGCCTGCGAGACAGCACGTTCATATCTGCCGGCGCCGCGATGATATCTGCTTTGATGCAAGTAGAGCGCATACATCACGTCGCCGAATTGGCGGAGAAGATGTGCGTTGAGAGCACAGGCTTTTTCTCCCTGGCCGGCCAGCGAAAAGATGCGGGCTGCCGTATATTGTGCCAGCCAGGAATTGGGATTGTTTTCCGCGAGCGAGGCGAGAGAATTCCCGATTTTGATGAGCCGTAATGTGTCGGCTTTGAATTCCTCCTGCAACAAATTGCCGATTTCTTTTGCCAATCTTGGATTGCCGCCGAAAGGACCTGCATCCCATACCATGTTTTCGATGGCTGAAGTATCCGAACCGATCCGGCCGGCAATACGCTTAAGCGCATAGTTCAGAATAGAATTGGATGAATCCGTGTCATCGAGGTATAAAACAGGAACAAGTGTATCCGAAGTTGGATCCAGGTGGGCATTGTTAAGGGGCGAGATTGCGGAATGCAAGGCGATTTCCCCGGCAAATCGCACCTCGTAGTTCAAATGAAGTACATGCGATGCATTAAATTTGCGAGCTATCTTCTGATAGCTGCCTTTCAGAATGCCGCCGGCAAAATTGCGATGACTGTTGATAAAGGCGGCAACATCGTCAAGCGGGACAACCTCAAGGTCATGCAACGCGCTCATTTTGAAATAAACCGCCGCCTCGAGCACGGGGCCGAACCACGTTGCCGATTTATCATTACTGTAGGCATGGAGCGATGGAGGTGCAATTACCAGGCGGGTATGACCACGATGCCCGCTGACATTTTCGTCTGCCGGCTCCTGATATGAAAGCGCTTCAGATTGATCCACGCTTTGCATATCGGCTCCGGAGTCGTGCTGTGCACTGTCTTCGAATTCAGTTGCACCTGTTTGACTTATGCCGTCAACCTGAGCAAATCCGCCGGAGCAGAGCAAAAAAGCCGCAGCTATCACATAAATTGGTCGCATATTTCATCACCTTTGCAGAGTAGGCCGTTCGAATGAGGCATGGCAAAAAATATGTGCTGATATAGTTGCGACGTCAGGCTCATGAACGTGTTGCTGTACCGACTCGGTTGTGTCGCAGATTTTTCCGTTTTCAAGCATCTATCGCATCCGGAGAAACCCGAACGGGCTTCCGTCACAATATTAGTGGCAAAAAAGTGTGCGCACGTTTGCCGATTCTCGCATTTGTGCGGAATTTTCAGCAGCCCTGCATGAAATCAGTTCATTTGCGCTTCGATGAAGTGTTCTCGATCGGTTGACAATATCGGAATGACATTTCCGTTTTTTTTCCTGCCGTCAACAGTCATCTCTCCAATGCCCCCCTTTTTTCCATCCGGATTAGTGACTTTGATGTGGTAGGTCGAACCGCGGAATTTCCGGGTAACTTCAAAGGTATCCCAGTGATTGGGAATGATAGGATCGATTTGGAGTCCATCATGTGTAGGCCTGATACCGAGAATGTACTGCGTGGCAGCCTGGTATGCCCATGAGGCGGTACCCGAAAGCCAGCTATTACGTCCCAGGCCGAACTGTGGATGCTCGTCGCCGAGTATATTCTGAGCATAAACATACGGTTCAACTTCATACTCGTCGATAATGTCATTCTTGGCGGCCGGGTTTATCTGGTTGTAATACTGCCAGGCGCGATCGCCGTTACCCAGTTTACACTCGGCAATCATTGCCCAGGGATTGGCATGCAAAAATATACCGCAATTTTCTTTGGCCCCCGGGGGATACGTCGTAATGCCCCCTCGTGTGGGATCGTAGCCGTTGAATCCGGGCGTACTGAGCTTGATGCCTTTGCTGGTATTCAGGTGGTAATGAACCGAATCCATCGCCTGTCTGCCGCGTTCCCAGAATGCAAAGCCTGAAATCACGGCCCAGCTTTGGGCGTTGGTATAAATTTTACCGTATTGATTGAGTGAAGAGCCCAACTTGACATTGTCGGCGTCGAAGTAGCGCACATACCACTCACCGTCCCAGGCAACGGCATTAAATTGGGCCTTCATCTCTTCGTAGTCGTGTTGATATGCGCGCTGTTGCGCCTCGTTGCCCAGATGGCGCATAAGGGCAATCATTTCCATGAGTGCGGCGCCGTAAAGGCAGGCAAGCAATGATGATTCCGAACCGGTTTCCAGATTAACGCAGTCATTCCAGTCGGCAAAGCCGAGCAGGGGCAGGCCGTGTCTGCCGGTATGCGATTTGGTAAAGGCAAGGGCACGGGTCAAATGAACCAGTACCGGTGTCCGCTCAAGGGGCTCTTCCTTCTTGTCTTTTTCGTAATAGGGGATTGATTCATCGAGAAAGCGGTAATTGCCGGTTTCTTTGAGAAAATTGCAAACCGCCAGTACGATCCAGAGATGATCGTCACCATAAAAATCAGGGCGATCTTCCATTTCTACAGCATCGCCTGTTGTTGCAAACATGGATTGCGGATTAAACTGATGCATGGCTGAACCATCCCGGCGCTGAACGCTGAGCAGTTTGCGAATAAGGGGCAGCGCTTGCGACGGGCTATGATCCAGCACTCCCAGGATATCCTGCGAACTGTCCCGAAAGCCGATGCCCCGGGCGCCAAGTCCGAGTTGATACAGGGAGAGGTAGCGAGACCAGTTGAGCGTAATATACGCCTGGCGTGGATTGTGAATGTTTACCATAATATCGAAGTTGGGGTCGGGCGTTTTAACCTGCAGGGCCTTGAGATAGTTGCGCCACTGGGTCGTGAGGCTTTCAAAAGCTTCATCAACTTTGGATTCATCTCGAAAAGCTTTCACTATTTCGGCAACTTTACGATTATTGTCGGATTGCCCGAGCATGGTAGTGAAGCGCTTGCTTTGCCCCGGCGCAATGCTGCCAAGGCGAACAAGCAAGGCGGCGATATTATCGCCGCGCTGAGCTTCGTGGTTCGAAAATTCATCTTTGTGCAAAGCCTGCGGATTTGCCCAGGTAGCATATTCATTGTCGCCCAGAAATCGTGACCGATCGGTTTCGAATGAGGACGCGGTATGCGAACAGGAAAAGAAATTGACTTTTCGATCCCTGAACATAAATGGATATTGCAGTATCGTCAGAGGCATATCCGGATCGTCAAGCCGCTTGCTTTGCATGGTCTGCGGCACCCAATCTGCATTCGTAAATTGCTTCAGCGCATCGGGATGAGTGTATTCAACGACCGGAATTGCATCAACGGTGAACGGCTTGTCGGTTGTATTGGTGATTTTGATGTCACGCAGCACCACGGGCCTGTCTTGCGGAATAAAAATGGTTGCGCAGCAACGAATGCCCTTGTATGATGCTATGATGCGGGAATACCCAAGGCCGACATGGCATTCGTAACTATCGCATGGCTGCAGTCCCGGTGTAAAATACGGGGTGATGATGTCGAAGCCGGTCTTATTTTGTATACGCAGATACAGCGTTTCTCCTCTGATGTGTGAAGCCGGCAATTGAGGAATGTATTTGGTAATGCGATTGAGCGCCGGATCACCCCTGCAGATCAGCGAACCGCCGGTATGGTCGACAAATCCGCCGAAATGAATGGTGCCGAGATAATTGATCCACTTGACTGGCGTGCGGGGATTGGTAATAATGTATTCGTATTTTTTGTTGTCGAAGTAGCCGTAGTTCATAATCACCTTCCTGTATTTCAGCTTTTCCGGGGGAATATTGAGTCATCTGCACCAGGTAGCCGACTTTCGCGAAGTGCCGGCAATTTGCACCGTGAGATTGGCCCATGCGAATGGTCAGCCCATTACGACGTGCACCCGGATATCTCGCCGGGAGGTCGGAATTGCAATCTTATTCCCGCCAATTTCCTCATTGTCAACTTTCATATGCGCGATGCCGCGATTTACTGAATTTGGATTTGATATATTAATGATATAGCGCACCTCGCGCCACCGGCGTATGACCGTCAATTGCTTCCATGCTGCCGGTATGCAGGGGTCGATAATGAGACCGTCATAGTCTGGACGAATGCCCAGGATCCATTGGCTGATCGCGACAAAATTCCACGAAGCCGTGCCGGTCAACCACGAGTTTTTACCTTCGCCGTGACGTTGCGCCGCTTTTCCGGCGATCATCTGAGAATAAACATAGGGCTCCATCCGGTGCAATGTGCTGACCTCCTCACGATAGGCCGGCAGGATTTTGCGATAGTACTCAAACGCTCGCTCTGCATTGCCCGACAGCGCTTCCGCAATCATTACCCAGGGATTGTTATGACAAAAAATACCGCCATTCTCCTTGTATCCAGGTGGATATGACGAGATTTCTCCCAGATTCAGATGATAGCGGGAATAGGGGGGATCCACCAGTACGATGCCGTGTTCGGTGTCGAGATGCTTTTTTACAGCATCAAGTGCCCGGCGCGGCATGTCTTCATCCGTACCGATTTGAGCCATCGCGCAAAAACCCTGCGATTCGATGAATATACGGCCTTCCGCATTTTCTGAACTGCCAATTGTTGCGCCGCTACCATCATAGGCACGCAAATACCAGTTGCCGTCCCAGCCGTATTGCTTGACTGCCGCTATCATTTCCTGAACATGCTCCTGCGCCCGGGCCGCTAGTGCCTCCTGTCCGCAGTGACGAGCCAGCTCGATAAAATCTTTTCCGTAATACACAAACATTCCGGCAATAAGCACCGACTCGGCAACTCTGCCATCCTTGTTCGTACTAGTCTGGAATGATTCGTCGGGATTTGATGAGTAGCAATTGAGATTCAGGCAATCATTCCAATCCGCGCGCCCGATCAGGGGCAGGCCATGCGGACCCCGATTGTGTACCACATGAAAAAATGATCGCTTCAGGTGCTCGAAGAAGGAGGCGGTATTGCGGGGATCATTATCAAATGGAACGCTTTCGTCAAGTACCGACAGGTCGCCGGTCTCTTTGATATATGCTACTGCCGCCGCAATAAGCCAGAGTGGGTCATCATTGAAATTGCCGCCGATATCGTTGTTACCGCGTCGCGTCAATGGTTGGTACTGGTGATAGGCGCCGCCGTCTGCAAACTGTGTTGCCGCGATGTCAAGCAGGCGCCGGCGCGCTCTGTCCGGTATCTGATGCACGAATCCGAGGATGTCCTGATTTGAATCGCGAAAGCCCATGCCGCGGCCGATTCCGGATTCAAAATAGGAGGCGCTGCGAGAGAGGTTGAACGTCACCATGCACTGGTACTGGTTCCAGATATTGACCATGCGATTAACCTGCTCATCTTCGCAGGAGACGGTAAAGCGTGCGAGCAGATCATCCCAGAATGCCGTCAGTTCGTGCCACGCCGCATCCACTGCTGGTGATGACGAAAATGATTCGATCACCTGCCGAGCCTGTTGCTTATTGAGGGATCCGTCGGCCTGCCATTTTTCATCCGGCTTGTTTTCGCCATAACCGAGGAGAAATATCAGTTGCCGGTATTCCCCGGGAGCCAGGTCGAGATCGATACGATGAGATGCAATTGGTGACCATCCGTCGGCCAGCGAATTCGAGGAGCGGTCCGCATGTAGTGCCTGAGGCGAGGCAAAATCACCATACGGGCCGACAAATGCATCCAGATCGGTTTCGAAACCATCAATCGGCCGGTTAACGGAATAGTAAGCAAAGTGATTGCGGCGCTCGCGATATTCGGTTGTGTGATAGATGACTGATGCGTCAACTTCGACTTCGCCGGTGCTGTAGTTGCGCTGAAAGTTGGTCATGTCGTCATGCGCGTTCCATAGACAGAATTCCACAAACGAATGCAGAGAAAGGCTTTTGCGGGTCGAGCCGGTGTTGGCGATGCTTACCTGGTGAATCTCGCAATTATGCTTCAAGGGAACGAAATAGCGCGTCGAGCAGCTTATCCCGTTCTTCTCACCACTGATGCAACTGTAGCCCAGACCGTGCCTGCATTCAAATTTGTCAAGGTCGTTGCGCACCGGCATCCATCCCGGAGACCAGATCGTGCCGCCGTCATTAATGTACATATACCGCCCGCCGCAGTCCCGTGGGACGTTATTGTATCGATAGCGCGTCAATCTGCGCAAACGCGCATCCTGATAAAAGGCGTAGCCGCCGGCCGTATGTGATATCAGTCCGAAAAACTCCTGTGTTCCCAGATAGTTGATCCAGGGCCACGGCGTTTGCGGAGTCGTTATAACATATTCTTTTGCCGTATCATCGAAATAGCCGTAGTGCATAGGTACTCAATTCTCCCGTGTCCGGCTGATTGACGTGAGCGACCAGGCCGGCAGCGTAATCGAAGTGCCTTTTTGCAGATTTCTCAACTCGGTGGAATAGCCGTCGCCGGCATGCCCGTCGCTAAGTTGCCGTATCGTCACTTTTCCGTTCAGTCCGGTATTCTCAAGTGAAACGATCGCTTTGGTGTACGGCATTTTGTTGACCAGCATCAACGATATGTGGTCGCCTTGCGATTGCGTCAAGTAGGCCGTCACATTTTCGTTGCTGGAACGTACCTGCATTAGTTTTCCGCGCAGGCTTGTTGCGGCAAGCTTGAATGCCCAGTAGGACAGGCGCGGTACATTGTCGCCGTCAGGCGCACCGGTGCGGGATAAATAACCGTAATCGCCGCCCTGGGGCGTTATATCGTTGTGGATGTCCCAGTAAGAAGCCTGTTCGATATTGTGCTTGGCAAGGGTACCCAGATAATCGGCAAGGAAAAGGCCGTTGACAATGCTCAGGGTCTGCACTCCCGGTTTGAAGTCGACGGAATTCCACTCTGTCAACCATATTTCGTACGTTTTATCAGCTAAGCCGTATTCCTTCACCTGGCTACGTACGGTGGGGATGATGTCGTTCAGGCTTTGCGGCGCCGCCAGCAGGGCAAAGTCGTTTTCTTCCCCCGCGTGCTGCGGGTAGTGATGAACGTTGACGCCGTCGGCGATATCGGCCGTATGCTCGAAAACCGTTTTATTCCACGCACCTTCCAGCACCCAGACCACCGTCACCAGGATCGTCGGATCGACTGCCTTCATAGCCTTGATGAACTCCGCAGCACGTGATCCATACTCCTCAGCAGAACAATGACTGGGGTGCCAGTCGCCATAGAGTTCATTGCCGACTTCCCAGTACCTCACGTTATAATCATTGTCGACATTGCAGTGTTTAACCCAGGCGGCGGCTTGCTCGGGCGTGCCGCGTCCGAAATTGACCGTAATCATCGCCTCGTTGCCGGTTGTTCGGCAGAATTCGATGAATTCATCTGTGTCAACCATCCAGTCCTTGCGCGCAAGCACTTCCTGCCAGTGGTCCTCGTCGGCGCGCAATCCGCCGGGGTAGCGCAACACTCCGTGGTTAACGTCTTTGACATAGTCCGCAGTTTTGGGCTTGAGCAGGTCCCCGTCCCAGAGCGCGGCATTGATGCCGAATATGCCGTCGTTGATGCGCGGGGTGATTACCTGGTCCGTATCGGCGGCAATAGTGACGGCGACCTGCTCGGGCGCTTTACTGCGCTCGATTTGGCGCGTGTTGGTTAACGCGATATTGTCGATTTTATAAGCGGCATTGGTACCTTCACCTGCCGGCTTGAAATCGATGCGCCTGACATTGTCAAGATCGAAAACGCCATTTTGACGGGCATCCGGCGGTTGATAATAGGGGAATTTGTTGAATGACTTGAAGGGCACGAGCAATTCGCTCCAGCCGCGTTGCCCGCCCACATTCGCGACAAATATTTCGTTTCCGGCATCACTGATTTGAACGGTAACCGGCTGATAGGCTTTGGTGGTAAAAAAAGAAAACCGCAGCCCCCAGTGCTGTGACCAGTCGCGCCGGCTTTGACCGGCCTCATGCGTGGGGTAGTCGTAATAAATATCGCACCAGTCGCCCAGCTTATATGATATGGCAAGGACATTGGCGCCGTAGGTATCGCTGTCTTCAGGCTGTTCGAATGCGAATTCCACCCGTGACTTCGGGCCTTGCGCCTTTTCCCATTTGCGATCGGATTCCGATTCAAAATCATGCAGCACGATATCAGGGGCGTCCGATGAAAATGAAGCCCAGAACTCATCGGGATCGACATAGCCGGGTATGTCATCAATTACTGCAAGCTGATCGATGTACAGTTCGACTGGGTCTCCTTTGTCAACTCTGTTTTCGTAACGGTTTATCGAGAAGCGGACTTCATTAACGGCATTCCAGGCAACATCCGATCCGATCTCGGCATTTTTCGTTTCATCCCAGTAGCTGCCCTGGGCCATAAATTTTTTAAGGGGCACCATAAAATAGCGCCAGCTCGTATCAAGCTCACCGAAATCACCCAGTGCCACTTTGGTTTGCACCTTTTTGCCGTCGGAATCATCATCGAGCAGGCCCAGATAAACTTTTTTGACGTTGGGCGCGCCTTTGGCCCAAAATGCAATACCGGCGTGTGTCGTTCGTTCTTTGGAGAGGTCGATAGTCTTGCCCGCGCCTAACGATATCGTCACGCCGGAATAGTTTGCATTGTCCAGGTAGGTAGCCAGGACCGCCGGATTATCAGGGGATGTTGTCGGCTGGAGCTTGAATGCGGTTTTACCGCCGTAGACATAACAGAATCCACCGGCCGCAAGTCTATTGTCGAAAATGGTATGCGTTTCGTTGACATTCGGTTTATCGGCAAGCGGTGGTGCGGGAAGCGTCTCTTCACGCTCATCCCAGTACTCTTCATCCGTTTCCCGGCGCTCTTCGTAAACGTCACGCACTACGAAAATGTCATCTACCCAAACATCAAACGATTTGTTGTCGGCTTTTTTTATCTCAATTCTGAATTCGGTGACTTTCTCCCAGTCGAAGCGATTGGCGATTTCAACTTTCTTTTTGGGATCCCAGTAAACGCCACGCGCACCAAAATCCGACAGTGGAATCGAAATAGACGTCCACTTATTGGTTATTCCGCCGTAATCGCTGAGCGGCAGACGCACAACGGTTTTCTTGCCGTCGGAATTTTCTTCATCGACAAGTGCCACCCATGCAATTTCACCACCCTGTTTGCCTTTAATCCAGAATTGCAGGGCCCCGCCGGCGTAGTAGGGGGAAATATCATAGAGTAAATTCCACAGACAAACCGATCCGCCCGAGTAGTCATTGGCCTCCAACTGAAACTTGAGTGCAACTTCACCATTTTTGCCCGATTCTTCGGGGATGAAAACCTTGGACGCGTCGGGATACCAGTAAGCATAGCCGCCTGATATGAAGTCTTCGTCAAAGAACCGAAACACCAGGCGATCGTTTTGCCGGGAGCTCAGTGTCGTATCTGCTTCAGTTTCGGTAGATACAAGCGGACGAATCTCAATAGATTTGAAGCATGCGGTAAGCAAAAGGGTGAGCAGTGCTAGGCAAGCATAGATTGAAGCTGGTTTCATAGTATGGATAGAGCCTTGCTAACTTTGAGAGTAATCATATTCACCATCGTTCGAACAAACATCGAAATCAGGCATATCCTTCTTTGCGCGTATCGCTGCGGCATGCTAAAAACGAACCTGCAGGGATACGTCGACCAGCATTTGCTGAAAATCGTCCCCGGATGCATCGATACCGTCAACATCGCTTTCATGGCTAACGCTGATTTGTCCCAGACTGAATACGACATCTGCTCCAGCAAAAACTTCCCATTGCAGGCCGGTTGACCAATGCATCTGCCTGATACCGGTGGTTATGCTGTTGGCGGTCATATCGGTCATGATCATTTGCAAACCGCCCAATAGTGCGGCACGTTTCCAGAATTTGAAATTGAGACCGGCGTTGATAAAATCGGAAGTTATCTGCATGGCGTAACCGCCAAAATCTTGCGGCCCTTCATTATCGGATGTTGAGCGCACGAAGCTGCCGCTGAGTTTGAGCGAATGCTTGAGGAAGGGAACTATCGATGCAACGTCATAGGAAAGACCGCCGCCAATTTGCGCAAATGAGCTTTGGGCAAACATAACCAGCGTATCCGTCACACTGTCAATCGCGATCGAAGCTCCTGTTTCTTCAATTTCATTCAGCGACTTAACAATCCCTGCAAATTCCAGCGCGTTATCCAGCAGGTCGCCGCGCAGTTCGGCTGTGATGCCGCTTCTGTTGGGAGTTGCCGGGCCAAACGGCATGACAAGCTGGACGGCCGGATCCAGGTGAGAACGCAGGGCCCCAAGCTCCTGCTGATCGAATATGACGCGTGTATATGAATTCTTTGCAAAAGGCGCTTTGCTGTAGAGATTGGTCGCTTGTTTAGGGCTGAATTTGAATACATAATGATACAGAGCGTCGAAGGTTGAATAGTGATTCGGGACCAGTGTTGCATTGTTGCCCGTACCCGCAATCGAATCGTTTTCGATATTCATGATGCGGCTGCCGACAAATGAAGGCGACTGCGCAAGCTCATTTCGAAAATCGAGGTCATTATTGATAAATGCGACATCGAGCATCGCCGAGAAAGAATTATCGACCTGATAGCCGATATTAATACCGGCTTTCATTGCATTACCAAACAGGTTATCCTCGCCAAAGCCGTTGGTTGTGTCAAACCATACGGTATCGTCAATCGAAAAAGCGTCTTCAATATTCAGTTTCAGTGCCAGGCGTTCCCATTCAAGCAGGGCGCCGAGATCGATACCGCCGCGGATGGCCCCGACACGTGTGTTTTGGGCGCTGGTATCGATGGTGGTGTCGGATCCGGCCATGCTGCCCTTGCGATCGAATATCTGCAGATAGCTGGCGCCGGTCGTTATGCCGGTTAAATACCGCACGTCAAGATTTGCGCCGGCAAGCAATTTCTCGGTTTTCGAGAATTCGACAACATTGGTCACTTTGCTGCCGTTCTGGATGTTTGTCTGCACATTGCGCAAGCGGGTACCCAGCGCGGCAAAATGAACTTCATTGAAAAGCGGATATATTTCTGCATCAAAGCCTGCCTGTAATCCCTGCAGCAATCTGTTGTTGTCTCCCAGAAATTCTTCCTGCATGGCCTGCGAGCGACTGCGCTTGAATATGAAAGGTTCGAAGAGCGGTGATATCTCGGGGGTCCACATAGTCAAGGGACTGAACCGTGCCCTGAAATCACCTGCATTATAGCGCACAACATCCCAGCCGGTTCCGTCAATGCTTATCCAGCGTGAGAAAATCGGATTGGCGATATCCGAAAAAAAGTTTTGCCAGTTCTGATGCATGCGAAAAATGATGCTTCCGCCGATGGCATCGTTGGGACGGGCGGTAATGTCGAAATCGACCGAAGTGTATTCATTGGTTTCATCCAGTCTGCGTATTGAGTCGGCCCCGTTGCCGCTCAAACCGGAGTAAAAATACTGAGATTTGAATTCACCACCGATATGAATTCCCGACTTTGCCGAGACGCGACGAAAGGCTTCCTCAAGACGATCGATTCGTGCTTGTGCAGAGTCTGCACTGGAAGCGCAAATCTGCGAGATGGCTGCAAAAAAGAGACCTATTGATTTGTTCATGCGAAAAGCTTTCTCCTTGCTCTGCGTGCGCATGGCTAAAACCACATTTTTGTTTCCAGTGATGCAATGGGTGTAGACCAGCTATTATCGGTAACGTTTGTGTCTTCATGTTTCATCCATTTGAATCTGCCGTGCAGGCCAACCCGTGAAAGCATATCCCAGTCGAATCCAAGACCGACGGCATAGTCTCGATAGTCAATGGGGGCGGCAACCGCTTTGTTGGCTTCGTCGAGCAGATATGCTTGCTGTGAACGCCAGTTTTCAAAGCCGGCGAGACCAAGCAGGTAGAAGTTTTTTGTCAGGGCAATTGCCGGTTCAAAGCGTAGCAACGTTCCCCACAGCAGGGCTTCTTCATCGTCGTCATTGACGAATAGCGGTTTGAAGGCAGTTGAAATGCCGTTCAATGCTGCATAGCCGCTAAGAAAGAGATCGCGCTTGTAGCCGATAATGCCTCCGATATCGTAGGCTGCGTCAAGCTCGAGATTAAATGTCCATTTGGTATGGCGGGGAACGAATGCGGATTGCTGCATAATGCCGGTTACTTCACTGACATTTGAATCGGCCTGCGCAGCATTTTCGTAGGCCGCGAATCCTTCGTACATTGACAGGTAGTCACTGCGCAATCCGCCATGCTCAGGATGCTCGAAGGGGATCCGTATGCCGACACGTTTATAGCTTTCATCACCGAGGCGTTTGCGGTATGATCCATTCATCGACCCGTCAACAAGTCCGTTGCCCCAGCGGTTATACGAAGTGTGAAAGAGGCTGAACAGGTCGGCGCCGTTGAGGCGATAGGGGAAATACAACAAATCACGCGACGACTCCAGTTGTTTGTGCTGGCCGTATATAATTCGCAGATGTCCATAGCCCTTGAGAACCGGCTCGATCATCACTTTGGCGCCAACCATATTTTGCGCGTAGGGCGATGCTTCGCTGCGGGCCAGGAACTTGCCGGCTCCGGTCAGGTTTGCCCCAAAGGGATAAAACGCATCTACCGGCATCGCAAATGAAAAGGGCGAATAGAATCCGGGCGGAATGTAGGCGAAGTCGAGCTCGACAGGCAGGGTGTATTCCTGCCTTGCGGAGAGGAAAAGCGCCGGTCCGGAAATGCCGGAATTCATTTCTTTTTCGCGGCCCCCTGGCGTATACTCGAACCAGGCGGTGTCGGTATGAGACAGGCCGATATCCGCGTGCATCTCCAGATGGTCATTGACGGCTCCCCTGAGATCCAGCGAGTAAACTTTCGGTTCTTTGTAAAAGGAATAGCCCGAGGTATCTCTAAAGCCGAATACTTTTTTGTAGAGATTATTGCGAATGATATCTTCACTGTAATCGAGCGCTACAAAATTGACGCCCAGTGTCAGATCGGCAAGAAGTTTCTCTTTCGCCGCGCGCAGGTGGACTACGTGCCGATAGGTGTCGCCGATACCGCGTCCCTTGACATCGCGATCATTGACATCAGCATACGCAAGATCGTTGCTGAAGTCGATATACTCCCGTTCGAAATTATCGTATCGCTCAAAGGTCCCGTACAGAAAATTCAGGTACAATCCGAACGGAAGGTCTATGCTTTCCAGGTTGATGCCGTTAAACGCCTTTTTATTCCAGGCCGCACGTCCTGTTTTCTCCCCCCTGGCAATATTGTATTCGAAGTACCGGGTGATTGGCTGCTCAATCTCAAACGGCAAATATTCCCAGGCAAATGTGCGGGGTTGCGATTTCCAGATAGTAAAGGGAGATGCTTCGATCCAGTGGACATTGCCCATCTTTAACCAGAATGAAGCCGGTACGGTTCGCAAAGCAATACCGGCCGACATATCCTCGTGTATGTTTGAGGAGAGGTTCATCTTGTCATGCCGGCTGGTGGTAAGTGTGTCGCCGGACCAGTCATTCAGATAGCTGCCGGGCAGCGTATGCTGAAAGCCGATTCTTGACCAGAGTACGGTATTGCGACCGGCGCGCACCACCATTCCCAGGCGCAGCAACGATTCGTTGCCTTCCCAGTTGGCTTGCAACCAGGATCGATCGTCGCGCATGAAGTCCGGCTGGAGGTCAAAATTATGGTATTGCAGCTTGAGACGCGCCTCGCCGGAGAACGAAACCGGGGCCGATCCGCCGAAAAAAAGCGTCGAAAGCACTTTCTTTTCTATCGAGGGAAGCCGGGCCTCTAAACTGTCAAGTACTGCAGATGTATCGGTGCTGGCTGAATACGCTGGCTGCAAGATCAGACCCGACAGCAGAAGTGCACCGAAGGAGGCAAACAGCGTTTTGCGTGCAAGTAACTTAATGCCGATGAATTGCAATAACACCTCCATTACAATCGTCATAAAGATGGTGATTATGAGCTCTGTTATGATTTAGTGCTTAAATTTGGCGGCGCGTTCAGTTTTGCAGCCACGCACGGTTGAGAACTGGAATATCCTGCAACAGCCTTTGCGTATAGCTGTGTGCCGGGTGAAGGATGACCTGGTTTGGACCGCCCTGCTCCACGATTGAGCCGTTGCGCATAACAAAAATGCGGTCGCTGACGTAATAAGCCAGGCCAATATCGTGAGTGATAAAAATGATGGTCATGTGCAATTTGCGTTTCAAATCCAGCAGCATGTCCAGAATGGTTGCCCGGCTGCACGCATCTACCATGGACGTCGGTTCGTCGGCAATCAGAATTCTGGGCCTGATAAGAAAAATACGGGCAATCAGCAGGCGTTGCATCTGGCCGCCGCTGAGCTCAAAAGGGTACTTCTCCAGAATTTTCTCCGGAGACATATTCACCTGCAGCAAAGCCGCCTCGATGCGCGCCTGCTTGTCTTTTTGGTCAATTTTCGATTCTTTCAGTTTGAATGCGCTCAAGAGCTGGTTTTTGATGGTGAAAAACTGGTTAAATGATGCAAAAGGATCCTGGAATACCGCCTGTACATATTGCCAGTGCTTCTTGGGGTGCAACGGGTGCTGATTATTGATGAGCAGCGTGCCCTCACTGATCGGCTGCAATAACAATATCATTCTGGCCAGGGTTGTTTTTCCGCTGCCCGATTCGCCAACTATCGAGATGATCTCCTGGTCGTGTATGTCGAAAGAAACCCGCTTTACGGCATGGAATTTTTTCTTTCCGCTGCCGAAAAGGCAGGAGAGGTTGCGCCCCGAGATTACCGCCGGTCTATCAGACATATTCGCACCTCACCCGGCGACTTTGTACTGCATGCATCTGTTGGCGGTGAAAATAGCAGGTGTCGGTGTGTACCGTGGGGCAGCGCGGCGCAAATCTGCAACCTTCCGGAATTGACCCAAGCGAAGGTGGCGCTCCGGCTACGGCTTTTGCCTGCCTGTCCCGGGTGCCTTCTTCAGCCAGCAGCATCGCTTCCATAAGCGTGCGGGAGTATGGGTGCAGGGGGTCGCGTACAATTTGCTCGCTGCTGCCGAATTCAACAAACTCACCGGCATACATGACGGCGATGTTGCCGGCGATATGGTAGAGCAGCGGCAATTCATGGGTGATAAAGATCATGCTGCCGATAATCTTTTTGCGCATCAGATCGATCAGCAGTTGTATGACCGCCTTTTGGGTGGAAACATCCAGCGCAGAACTCGGCTCATCGGCAATTACCACCTGTGGATTCATGAGGGTCGACAAGGCTATGACGACACGCTGTTTCATGCCACCCGACAATTCGACCGGAAAGGTATCTAAAATATGTTTGCCAAGCCCAATCGCGTCGAAGCGTTCCTGCAGTCGGGCATGTACATTTTTCGTGCTCATCTCGGGCGTATGGTGTTGCATAATGTCGGTGGCAAAATGCTTTATTTTGCGCATGGGATTGAGACTGTTCAGGGCCGATTGCGGAATCATTGAAATTTTTTTGCCCAGGATGTCGCGTCGAAGCTTTTCGGGCGGATATTCAAGGATGTTGTGGCCGTCTATTTCGATGTCGCCGGATGCATGATAAAGCGGCGGCAAATGCAAGCCCATCACGCCGTTGACCAGCGTCGACTTGCCGCAGCCGGACTCGCCGGCAATGCCCAGCACGCTGCCCCGGCGCAATTCGAACGATACATTGCTTACGGCATGGATTTTTTCTCCGAACCGGGTCAGATAATAAAGCGACAAGTTGTTTACTGTGAGGAGCAGTGACATACGTATTTGTTTACTTGCGCAATCGTGGATTAAACACGCCTTCCATCGCCGTATTCATGAGATACAGCGAGAAGGTAATGAGACTGATCAGAATGGTGGCTGGCATAAACACCCACCAGTTGCCGTTGACAAGCGCTTCATTCTGCTGAGCATAGTGCAGGATGAGTCCGAGTGAAACCGTATCGTACGGGCCCAGTCCCAGCATGCTGATCGCAGCTTCGCTGAGAATACCGGAAGCCATTTGCAGTATAAACGCCATAAAAACGTATGACAGAATATACGGCAGAATATGCAGAATGATAATTGACAATGTAGAGTACCCGTTGAGTTTGGCAAGATTGACATGGTCACGATTTTTGAGGCTCTGGGTCTGGGCGCGCACGGCGCGTGCGGTCCAGGTCCAAGTCGTTGCCCCGATTATAACCGCAACCAGCAGTAAGGATCGCTTTTCGACACTGTTGCTGATAAGAATGAGAATGATCAGCGACGGAATAACCAGAAACAAGTTGGTGAGCATCGTCAGCACGTTGTCGATGAAACCGCCTTTATAGCCTGAGAATAAGCCGATCAGCGTTCCAACAATCGTGGCAAGCAGGCCGGCCGAGACGCCAACCATCAACGATGATCGCAAACCCGAGAAAAGCTGTGCCAATGCATCCTGTCCCTGGCTGTTGGTCCCGAGTACATGTTCAAGCGATGGGGCTTCAAACGGCATTCCTGCTCGTTCGAAGGGGTTTGTGCCCAGCAGCACCGGGCCGAAGAGTGCGATGAACATGCTTATCAAGATGAATGCGGCGCCAAACGAAAACGAAGGGTTTCGCAACAGCATCGTGATCTGTTTCATGCCTGTTGTCCTTGCTGAGCCGCTTTGATGCGCGGGTCGAAGAAGCCGACCAGGACGTCAATAGTAAAATTTGCCGCCAGCACGCACACCGTAATCAACAGGGTACACCCTTGAATAACCGGATAATCATTCTCTCGAATAGCGTTAAAAAGTGCCATGCCCAGTCCTGGATACGAAAAAACTATTTCGGTTATAAGCGCACCGCCGACCATAAGGCCCAGAGAAAGCGCCAACCCGGTCAATTGCGGTAACATGGCATTGCGAAAGACATAGCCGACGATACCGCGCTCCTTGATCCCGAGCTGCTTTGCATACTTGATGTAATCGGTTCCCAATTCGTAAATTGACATTGAGCGCATACCGATAGCCTGACCGCCGGCGAGTATCAAAAACAGTGAAGTAAACGGCAGGATGTAGTGCCGGGCGACACTGGTGATGTAGGCCCAGGAAAATGACGGCATTAAATTCATACCATAGGCGCCCATTGGCGGAAATAGCTGGAAATGAATGCCGAAAGCATACACCAGAATTATTGCAAAACAAAAGTAAGGTATGGAGCTGAACAGCAGCGCCAGCGGATACAGCGCCTTATCGAAAATGCCGCGCTTATACGCCGCCAGTGCTCCCAGCACATTGCCCACTATCCAGCTCAACAGCAGCGCCGGGATTTGCAGCAGAAGCGTCCAGGGCAGGGCATGAGTGATGATTGACCAAACAGAAAGTGGATGTTTGGTAAACGAGACACCCAGATCGCCCGTGATCGTTTTGCCGAAATAGGTGAAAAGCTGGATGATGAGCGGTTTGTCGAGATTGAATTCCTGCAGGTATTCCTCATACATTTTCAGATACTCTTGTGAATCCATCCCCGGACTACTGAGTTTTGTCATGATGGTATCGATCGGGTTGGTTGGACCCAGACGCGGCAGGATAAAGTTCAGCGTTATGGCAACGACAAAGGTAACGAGATACCAGCCGAGACGTTTTAGTACATAGTGAAGACGGGGCGGAAGCGTTTGTATCATTATTCGGGAGCGTCGAGACTGACAGGTATGTTGGTATATGAATGAAGGCAAGCGATTGATATTTGCAATTCACTGCCATGCGCGTTATTGAATTCTACAGTCATTTCGCCGGTGCAATCTCCCACAGTGCCTTTACTCCTGCGCCAACCATCAGGCACTGAGGTGGAGCATAGGGATTTTTTTCGCTGGGGAAATTGGTCCAGTGTCTGGTACTGAATTGATAAAAGTGCCAGGGACGGTACATCAGCGCAATAACCGGAATATCTTTCATGAAGATAGCGTTGAGCTCGCGATAGGCCCGTGAAATCTTGTTCTCATCGGTCAATTGGGGCAAATCCCTGAGCAATGCATCGGCACGCGGATTTTTATACCGCCCTTCATTTTCGTACATGACCTGACCGGGGGGGGCCCACTCTTTAGACGACATGACTTTTTCGAAACGCATCCACGGGCATGACGGTGATGCTTCGGGATGGGGTGTGCGCATGGTAAAATCGAAGAGGCCGTTTTTCAGATTCTTATCCCATACCGGATATTCAACAAACTTCTCCCGCACGTCAACACCCACGGCGCGCAGGCCGGTGACGGCGATTTTTACGGTTGTCTCCCAGTCTGTCCAGCCGGCGGGGCAGGTAGCGGTTAGTGATCCGACTTTGGCGCCGTCCGGTGCAATCAGCAAGCTGTCTGCGCCCCATGAGTAGCCTGCATCCTGCAGAATCTGCCGAGCTTGTGCCGGATCGTATGTCGGGCCGAATTCGGCCGCATCCTGCTCACTGAAGTATTCTTTTTCGGTACCAAACGGCAGAATAAAGCCCGGTTTGAGGTCGGGAGTGTAGCCGTAAACGGCAAGTGTTTTTATTTTTTCGTAATCGATGGCATGCGCACAAGCACGACGAAACGCGACATCGTCAAAAGGCGCTTTTGTCAATCCCATCAGCAGTGCCGGAATCATTGCCGGGATATAGTAGGGCTCCTTTTCGTACCAGGTGCCGACACCTTTCGAAAACTTGTTCCAGATTTGCGGGCAAAATGTTTGTGAAAGGTCAAGATTGCCCTGCTGCAGGGCGAGATTGAACTTATCGTTGCCAGTGTATGCCATGTGGATCAGATACTGTGGTGCAGGCAGACGGCCCCCGTACTTGACCGCGCCCCAGTAAGAATCCACGCGCTCGAGAATGATTTTCTGATTGGAGTAGGCGTGCAAAGTATATGGGCCCGATCCGAGCGGTATGCTGTCATTTTTGAACTCGCGAATCTGTGAGAGTACTTCCGCCTCGCTCCCTGCGTCGGATGCGTTTTGCTCGATCGGGCGAAAAATCTTTTTAGGCAGGATGAAAGTAACCGATATGATGTCAAGCATCATCAAACGGTTGTAATTGACCTTACTTAGTGTAAACACTACCTCTTTAGGACCCGCTGCAACGATAGTATCGATATAATTCCAGTGAGCATGAAAAAGAGTGTTGTACTTTTTATGCAATTCGAATGTGTACAGCACGTCTTCCGATGTCAGCGGGGACCCATCCTGCCATGCACTTTTTTCGTGCAGTGTTACATGCAGTTTGTCATCTTCGAATCGATACTCTGTTCCAAGGATACCTTCCAGTTGACCGGTGATTTGATTATAGCCGAACATCGATTCATAAATCAAATTCATGTTGCCGGTTGCCGGCCAGGCCGGCGTCACATGCAGCGGATTGAAACTGACCGGCGCGCCCCATTGAAAACCGCCGACATACAAGGTTTTGTTGCGCGGAAAAGACGTAACGATATCGCCACCCGCGCCCGGCCCCGAATCGCATGCCGTCAGCAGCAGTGCGCACGCGCCGATTCCCAGCAACCCGCCTAAGCCATTCAAACCCCGAATCAATCTTGCCATCAACAAAAACCTTTCCTGAATGTATACCTCGCGCCGTGTGCTTGTGTTGCACGAATTCGCAACATACGTTCTCAAACGTTATACGTTGCATTCACCATAGTTAGTGGGAATAATAAAAATCAGGTTCGAAACGCCTAATGCTTTATTTCCTGTCGGCCCGATTTGCCAGATGCTGTTCCCATACTTGCTGTGCAAGCTGCGTATCACCATTTTCGCGATACGCTTTTTGCAGATTGGTATACAGGCTTAAGCGCAACGTGCGTCGGTTATGCGACATGCCGGCGAGTGCTTCCTTGAACATGCTGATCGCCGCTGCATGCTTTTTCTGCTGCAGGTAGATCAGACCGACGCGATGCTGAATTTCGGCAATACGATGGTGGTTGGGAAATTTGCGAAAGTATTTAAGATAATACTCAATCGCCTTATCGGTATCCCGGTCAAGCTCCAGTTCGGCGAGGCGAAGCCAGGATTCACCGACAAAAAATCCATCCGGATACAGGGCCAGGTAAGTCAGAAACTGCTCGCGGGCAGCATCCGGGTCTTGTGCGTGCTGCACATAAACCAGTGCACTGGTGAAAGCCGCATCCTCTTTGTCCAGGCGGCCGGCCCCGGGGTGATTGTCCAGCTCTTGGTATACTTCCAGAGCCTTCTGCCAGGAACCGCTCTTCAGCGCTGCTTCCGCCTGCTGCTTAAGAGCTGCCACTTCATCGATGCGCTCTACATGCTCTGCACTCGATTCGATCGATGCATCGGGCGGTTTTGCAGGGAGTGATACGCTCTGTCTGCCTGGTGTTTCGTCGTGACGCGCAAGATGACTGCGCGTGAGTGTCACGGCGAGGTCTGCTGGTTTGCCCGCCACGGTAACCGTGATCGATGTGTCAATCGTGCGATACCCTTCTTTGCTGATTCGAATCGTATGAGTGCCGGGGGCCTGCAAAATTAACAGAGGAGTCACGCCTTTATACCGGCCGTTTATCCTTACTGATGCCTGAGGAATATCGGTATTTACCTGCAATTTTCGATACTGCTTCAATTGCTCGATTGTCGGCAACGATTCGATGTCGTAGCGCGGTACAATGCGTCCGCCGTGTTCAACCCGGTAGGATGCTGATGCGGGGTGGTAGACCAGGCTTTGACCTTCGCTCACGCCGATGATGCCGGAAGTTGTGTGAACTTTAACCGTGCCTTCGAGCACCTGCGTTGTGGGATGATTATCGTGCCCGGGCAAGATCTGAAAGTAGGTGCCGGTTACTTCTATGCGATAATCGGGAGTGGCAACATAAAAGAGTTCTGAGGCGCTCCGTTTTTTAACAAAGATTGTGGCCTTGCCGGTGTTTTGTGTCATGGAAACGGCATACTCAACGCGTGAGCGCGTTGCTTTGTCAATGGTCAATGCTGCGCCGTTTTGCAGCTTGACAAAGCCGTGCTTATTGACTAGTGATAGAGATGCATCTTTGCGGGATGCATAGCGCTGAGTATGCACCGCATTGAGAGATTCGGTGGTTCCCTGCTGCTGATACACCAGAGTTTCGATGGGACGGGAATTATCGTAATAGTGTTTTCCGCGCCACACACCAAACCCGATGAGCACCAGCGCGGCAGATGTCAACGCAAACCGGCCGACGATGCTGAAATAGGGGAGAACGGTGCTCCAGAAGGGCTGATGAACCAGCCGTTGCACTTTTTCTTCGTGCTCGATGCGTTTCATCAGGGCGCCTTCGATACGCTCAAAGCGTCCTTCGGGGAGAATTATGTCTGTTTTCAGGATTTGTTGCCAGGCAGGAAGCTGAGCTGCGGCTTCGATGCGATCGGTCAGATTGTTTTCGCAACGTGACCAGAGTGTGTCGGGCAGTTCGTTTTCTCCTGATACACATTCATTGACGGGTGCTTCGTATTCCTGATATTCCTGGATGCGCTGAAACAACGTGTTTTCGACACGATCGAACATGCCTTCCGGCTCCTGCACAGGCACATTGAGCTGGGCTGCCCGGCCATGTGTTTCAGTTTGTTGGATACGCTGCATAAGCTGTTTCTCGATGCGACCGTAATCAACGTGACTGTCGTTCACGCTTTCGTTTAGTTTCTTTAAAACTTTGTTAATCATTGCGTTTGCAATTCTGCTTCATGGTTTACTCGGTAGAATCCAGAAATTCTCGGATTTTTTTGCGCGCGGTAAACAAGCGTGACTTAACCGTTCCTTCGGGAATGGACATGATACCTGCAATTTCGGAAAGGTCCATCTCGGAGTAGATATTAAGCACCAGCGGCACGCGCAATTTATGATCTAATTTTTCCAGCGCCTGGTCGACCAGATCTCGCAGCTCCAGTTGTTTTGAAGCCGACATTTCCCGGGAGGGCACTTGAAATTCGACACTGTCATAATCGACGGTATCCTTTTTGTTTATTCGTTTTTCGGCTTTTTGATAACGATATTGACGGGTGCAAACATGAATTATCAGGCGGTGAAACCAGGTTTTAAACGAGGATTCTCCATGAAATGACTTGAGCGAAAGGTACAATTGAAAATAGGTTTCCTGGAGCAAATCCTCATGATCGCCGTTCATGCCGGTAATTTTGTAGATCAGATTATATGCATACGAACGTGACATGCGAAATAATTCCTTAAAAGCCAATTGGTTGCCGGCTCTACATTCTTCAAGCAGCCGGGAATCCGGTTCCATCACAGCTTTCATGATTGTAACCCTTCATCACTGGTGTTGCACATTTTTAAGTCCCCGTTAATTAAGTTAGTGCCATTCGGCGCTGTCTGGTTCATGTTAAAAGATAAAGGTCATTCCCCAGCACAGTGCCGCCAGCCCGAGCGATCCCGCGGCTACTCCTTCGGCACGTTGGGCGCGCTCGAAATATTTCTCGAATAGTTGCGGATTTGCGTAGTAGTCATCTTTGCCAAGTTGTTGATATTTATTATAGTAATAGCGATCTGCAGCAGCCGCGGCTGCCGAAGTGAGTGTTGCAAGTAGCGCGGGATAGACAAACTTTGAATGATAGAAGCGGCGCTTTTTTAACTCAAAGGTAAAGGTGTGATTTCCGGGATGCTCCAGGATGATGATTTTGTCAATCGAGAAGTAACCCTCTTTTTCGGCGGAGAATGAGATTTTACCTACGGGCACGACCCATTCGAGCGGCGTCATTCCCGAAAGACCTTTTTTGTTGACGATGCGCACCTTTTCTGGAGACGAGGCTAATTTGACATGGCACAGGTACTGGGTGCGAAGGTTTTCGATAATTTTAGTAGCAAGTAGGCGCGGCAGGGCTGCTGCCTCCTGTTGAATGAAATCTATTTCAACAAGCAATGCAGGCGGAGATGCGGGATGGCAGCCGCTGAGGTGAACCCGCAGATTGTGCAGGTAGGATGTGTCGATACTGGAGTTTGCAATCAGGCGATCGGTTGTGCGTGCGGAAATCCGCAGACAATGGGACTGTCGGCCGGTATCGATCGGGGAAGCTGATGTGCGCATTCTCAGGCAGTAGTTAATGTCGTGTGCTGCTGCGCTAATTTCGCCGGCAAGCTCGCTGCTGAATGCAGGATAGGTTGCTTCATTTACCCCGTCGGCATACTCGATGTAAAGCAGGTTTTGCGTGTTGGGGCAGGGTGCATTTGCGGATTGTGACCATATCGCGCACGCAAACAGCCAGCACCATACGGCGGCAGGTACTACCAGTGATGAGCTTGTATAATTCCTCACACGTGTCCTATATTCAAGTTTGTCATCCGTAATGAAAGATACTTTTCAACAAACCATATGCGCATAAAAAATTTAGCATATTTTGCCTTACCGGTTCAATTAATCCTGCTTATCTGCTCGATGAATTCGTGTGTCGAACGCAATAATCCCTGGGATCCGGTCAATACCTGTTCGCCGGAACAAAAAAATCTTATCATTGAGCAGACCGCTCCGATCTTTGATTCTATTCTTGCTGCGAGCGCGTCCGTACTTGCCGGAGCCGTTGCAATTGATTCGCTGTATCGTGGAGTGCAGATGTCAAACGACAGTATCGATTCGGTAAACGCGTCGAATCGACTCGCCAATTCCGCAATGGATTCACTGAATAGCGTCATCGACTCGGCTAACCTGAGCGGTTCTCTCTGCGATTCATCGACGAAGAAAGAACTCAAAGCGCACATGGAGCTGCTCAAGATTGCCGGCCTGGTTGACAGTCTGGCAATGCTGCACAATCGGATCGGGGTGGATTCGTTGAAAATAATCTCGCTGATCAAATCCGGAAATGACCGGTGTCAACCATCCGGCTTGTATAGCAGTGACGACGAGGATTCCCTGCTGCGTATCCTGTCCGGCTTTTCGGATTCAATCTCGACATTTGCGCAAAATGCGACCCGCTATGATTCTCTGATCAGCGATTCCGCCAACGAATCGCTTCGTCAACGCAATGAAGATATTATGGCGTATAATGCGGCAGTGCATCGCTACAACGATTCGATACAATTCAATATAGCTTTCTGCAATATTGCGCCGGTAGTCACTGGCGATTCCCTTTTAAAGCGCGTGCAGGAAGCGCGTGCGGGAGATACGGTGCTGCTTGACACCGGAGTATTTACTGCCCCGTTACGCTTCACTCATTCCGGGACCGTCGATCAGCCGATCCTGATGCTCGGCTCACCGGACTTGCGTTCCAGAATTGTCCAGTCCGATATTTTTATCAGCAAT
This sequence comes from Chitinivibrionales bacterium, assembly GCA_014728295.1. Classification (GTDB taxonomy): domain Bacteria; phylum Fibrobacterota; class Chitinivibrionia; order Chitinivibrionales; family WJKA01; genus WJLW01. Next base: position 62,326 of record WJLW01000002.1, read on the forward strand.
ATCAATTTTATATACTTCCGCAATCTCGTATTCGAAGAGAGTCCGGTTGACGGCATAAAACTGGAGGACGGTTCGCAGGGATGTGAGTTTGTCAACTGCATTTTCCGCAGCAACGGCAGCCACGGACTCAGTATTGTCGACAGCGATATAAAAATCCGCAACAGCAGGATCTACAATAATATCGGTAGCGGTATTCATATCTCTTCAAGTATCTCCGAACACTCCCGTATTGACATCAGCAATACTCTGATCGCCCACAACCGCTTGAACGGCATCAATTCGCTTACGGCACAATTAGACCTAAGCTGGCTGACGGTATCCGATAACGGACAGGATGGGCTGCGTCTCAAGGTCCCCAAATTGCCGATTACTATCCGCAATTGCCTGATCACCTACAACGAAGGCTATGCCATCTCCCGGGAGCGAGTTGACGGGGAATTTACCGTGGCTGAAACAAATTTTTTTGCGAACGCCGACGGGATCTTTGATGGGGATACTGCATACACTCCACAATCAACTTTTCTCTACGACCCGTTCTATATCGATCGGGCTACAAATGACTATGGCATCGATACCCCAAGTGTTATTTACGAGCTGGAGCAGCTTGGAGTCATCATCGGTTTCCGCAATCGGTGAAGGCGGCGGGGGTATGTCCCGGTTTGCATTTCTTATTACCTGTCAATCTGTTGCAAATCCCGACCATCTATCCCATCCGGCAGCTAAGGGGCATGGATTCGAACCTGCCCCAACTTCAGGCACTGCTTAAATCGCTCTTGTTTCATCCTGCAGCAAGTTTTGTTTCACATTAGAACACACATCTATAGCGTGCATGCTTAAAAGCTCAAAGCGAGCATTTTTTCGCATCGAGTTATTGGCACACCCATTGCAACACTCAATACTGAAAATGAAAAATCGAGAAACAAACAACAAAACTAAACACATAAAGGAGGTTTACCATGTACGCACTTACTGCCTACAGACCAACCAACGCACTCTCACGCCGGCTCGATGATCTCTTGGGTGATTCAGGATTCGAGAGTTCAAATCGTGCCATCAGCGCCACCAACTGGCCGAAGGTTGACATCGCAGAGAGCGAAAACGGCTACAAAATCAGCGCCGATCTGCCGGGACTTGACAAGAAAGACGTTACAGTAACTGTCGAAGACGGCGTCCTGACAATCGAGGGTGAGAAACAATCCGAACACGAAAAGAAAGAAAAAGGAAGGTATTATCACCTCGAACGCAGCTATGGAAAATTCAGCCGTTCGTTCAGCCTGCCGGAGAATGTCGACGCAGAGAAGATCAATGCAAAGTTTGCGCACGGCGTTCTCGAACTTGAGCTTACCAAAAGGCCCGAGGCAAAACCGAAGGCCATTGAAGTGAAAGTTGACTAAACGCACAAAATTGCTTTTGCTGAAAAAGCCCGGTCGCGGAGGTGATCGGGCTTATTTTAACTCCACTACATAGACAGCGCATCCATGATATTGGCGTATTGCGTGCGCAAATCCTGCACTTCCCGCGACCAGAATTGATCACTGCCCCAGTCGGGGAACTTCTGCTGAAAATTGAAATCATTCCTCTGCATGCCGCACCAGGCCGTGAAGTAAATCATGCGCATTGCCCGCAGCCCCTCAATCAGCTTGAAGGCGCTCTCATCACAATCCCTGAACTGGCGATATCCGGAGAGCAGCGAGATCAGTTGCGGACGGCTGGTCGGGTAGTGATCAGGCAGCAAAAGCCAGAAATCCTGAACTGCCGGTCCGTTCATCATATCGTCAAAGTCAATTACCATCAGCCCTTCGCCGGGACGATGCATAATATTGCCGACGTGAAAATCCCCGTGGATTCGGATGAATTCCTGCTGGTCGAAAAAGGGCGTAACGGTATCGACGATGCGCCGACAAATATCACGATAGGGTTGACGCCAGCGATTCGTAATCGAGGATTGACAAAGTTGCTCGACGTAGAGCTGCGTCGTGTCTTGCGGCGTCAGCCTTAAGCGGGCGTTTGCCTTTTTGCGCGCGCCGGCATTGTGGATGCGGCCGAGCATGCTGCCCACACGTGTCCAACTCTCCGGTGTTTCAACATCAAATTGGCGTCCGGCGCGTTTCGGAAATACCGTAAACGTTATGCCGTCGAGCTGAGCCAGCGTAGTGCCGTTATCCAGTTTGATTGGACAAACAACCGGAATGTCAATTTCGCTGCAGTCGAACAGGAAACTATGCTCATCCTGCAACGCCGCCGTGCTCCAGCGTCCGGGACGGTAAAATTTGGCAATGTAGAAAGTTCCATCCTCATCCTGTACTTCGTATACCCGGTTGATATAACTTGGCAAAGGACGGGCAAGCGCCGTCAGGCGAGTATGCAACGCTTCTTCAAGCGCCGACAAAAAGAGATTCGGGGTAAGCTCGGTGAAGTCGGTCATAATGCATTGAAAATAATTGAGGCCAATCACGACCAGGCGTGGACGCGAAAAGATTGCTGGCAGCACAGACCGTGCAAACCGGCGCAGGTGTTGAATGCGGCGGGTTGTTTATGCACCGGGTTGCCTGTCACCTCACACTTGTTCCGGGTCGTATATTAATCGGTTGAAGCATTATCCATATCATACGAAAGGAGTCGCACATGAAGTATCGATATCTCGGAAACTCAGGACTGGCGGTTGCCCGGGTGTGTCTGGGGACGATGACCTTCGGGCAGCAAGGCTGGGGATGCGATAAGAAGACCTCGCATGCTATTCTTGATGCTTATCTTGAACAAGGTGGAAATTTCATCGATACGGCCGATATGTATTCGGGTAAGCAGTCGGAGCAGATCATCGGCGAGTGGCTACAGTCGCAGAACCGTGAAGAACTGGTAATTGCCACCAAGGGATATTTCCAGACCGGGGCAAGCCTCAATACGCGGGGATTGTCGCGCAAGCACCTGATCAGCGCCTGCGAAGCCAGTTTATCGCGTCTGGATACCGACTACATTGACTTGTACCAGATTCACGGCCCCGAGCCGCAAACCCCGCAGGAAGAAACGCTGCGCGCACTCGACGATCTGGTTCGCACCGGTAAAGTCCGCTATATCGGCTGCAGTAATCTCTATGCCTGGCAGATAATGAAAGCGCACGGAATTTCGGTGTCACAGCAGTTGGAGAAATTTGTTTCCGCACAGCACATGTATAATCTGATCAAGCGTGCCGTCGAAATCGAAATACTTCCTGCATGCAAAGAGGCCGGCATGAGCCTGATTTGCTGGAGCCCGCTGGCAGGAGGTTTTCTGGCAGGCAAATATGACCAGGCGCCCCAACCCCCAGAGGGCACGCGTTTGTCAATGCGGAAACAGTTTGATGTCGTACGTTACTGGAATGAGCGCGGATTTGCTATTGTGCGGAAAGTGGTTGATATTGCCAAAGACCACAACGTCAGCCCTGCAACCGTGTCGCTTGCGTGGCTGCTCAAGGATGCGCGCGTTGCATCAGTTATTACCGGAGCCCGGCGGGTAGAGCAAATTGTTGACAATTGCACGGTTGGTGATTGGCAGATTGGGGATGCTCAGTGGCGTGAGATTGACGAAGTAGCTCATATTGATTATGGCTATCCGCATGAATGGGCCGGGAAGTTTTATGACGGCTGGTATGATCAGATTTTGTAGGCAAGCCGGGGTAACATCATGTCATACTTCGACTTTGCCTGGTATGACATGATGCTATTGCGTCATCAGGTACTCGCTTTACCTGGTTATTACCGCCTGCTGCGATTGGCAATTGCATACCCGAAGACAAATGACAACCGTTGACCTTCGGTATTGGTTGCCAATGCCAGATTGAGCGGTATGCTGACGCCGTTGAAATCGAGGCTTTTGCCAAATGCGAGCACCAGTGCCGAGCTGACGTAATTGGGTTCTTCACCGGTATAGGTTGCCATGGGGCCCATGCCGAATTCCCACCCCTGCGGAAGGCGTATGCCGAATACCAGCGAAGTTGTCGGAATGACCATGCCGTATTCAACCCCGCCGAAAAATGGAATTGCTTCGATAACAAACGCCGGGCCGCCAACCGCAGGCTCAATGACCCATTCGAAGTGCCAGCCAAATTGACTGATGAGATTATGCATATTCTCATCTTTCAGGCGCTTCTCCATTTCGCCGCCGGTGGGTAATACCGCCGTCATGCCCATGCGCGGACCACTGAGTGAGCGTGATTTTAACTCAACAGGATGATCATAGGCATATTTCGACTGCGCAAAGCCGGCGGTGACGCTCAGGGCGGTTATAAATGCGGTAAGGAGTGCATTTCGTTGTGCTTTCATGGTTTCCTCCACTTACAATGATAAATTTATGATGATAATCGCAGCCAGAGAAGCAAATATGGCAATCGCTCCCCGGCCAATTTGCCGGGCTAGCTGCTTTGTCTTTTCGGGGTTTTGATTGCGGTGATGGGTCAAGTGCTTTTGAGAAATTAGATTATCCTCCTTTCCGGCTGTGATGGATGATCCGGGCGCATGTGCGTTGAGTTTGATTTCTTTTTGCGAGTTACCTTTCATCCTTGCGGTTTCGATAGTCACTGTGTCTATCACGATAACGGTATCAATATTTTTTGGCAAAGAATGGGCTGAATATGCTACGGATGTGCCGCTGCCGCTTTTAAGCAAATCCCCGACGCACAATGTCGCAACTGAAAAGAGCGAATCGATAGTACCGGCATATCTGCGGGAGCTTGATGCCTCGAGCCGCCCCTCTTCTATGTCAATCAGCTTGAGGACGATGTTATGCGTTCGTCCCACTTTGCCGATCGTACCGGTAATCAGCTTCTGTACGCCGAGAATGTTGCCGGTTTCGATAAGGCAGGAATTCTCATTGCAGAGGCCGCTGCCGCTGATCCAGTTTTCTTCCAGAATCTTATCGATATCATTGCGCGAAAGCACCGAATAGTGCGGATATCCAAGCAAATTCGACTCAATGTGTTCCTGCAATGAAGCGGCAATATCATCCGGGATATTAATACTTTTAAATCCGTAAATTGAAATCGTGGTAGTGCCGGCACGACAGTATGCATGAAAGAGCAGGGGAGAGAACAGCATAAAAGCAGAGAGTATTTTCATAGTCCATCCTCAGCTAAAAAAGGTGCGCGATTGCTCTATTGCTCATCTTCTATTCTCGTACAGCAAAAAAGCAAAGCCTTTGCCAATTCAAAGTGCCTTTTGTTGGACGAAAATCAGCATTCCTCCTGCAATTTGGGTTGCAAGACTATGCAACTCCTCTCAGAGGGTTGCACCATTGCGACTTTTCGCGCAATGTTGCCCTCAGGCAATGACATAACTATTTTGAAAAGAAGTACTAGTCTGTGCTTTAAGACGGTGTCTATCTGTGTAGCTCGATGGGCACAGAAAAAGGAATTCGCCCATGCCAAAAGATGACCTTGTTTATTCAACCGAACACGGCGACCTGCGCAAAAAACCATCACGATCTCGCCGTGCTACCAAGAAACCGCCTTCCCCGCCGCCCGGCATAAAAAAAGACGGTATCGTACGAGTCCAGCGTGAAAGGAAAGGACGCGCCGGTAAAACCGTGACCGCGGTTTACGGTTTGCCGGTGCAGGGAGTAGCGTTGGCTCAGCTTGCTGGAAAACTCAAACAAAAATGCGGAGCCGGGGGCAGCGTCAAGGATGATGTTGTCATCATTCAAGGCGATGTCGTTGCCGCGGCGCTTGATTTGCTTTCGGGTGAGGGCTTTACCGTGAAGCGTGCCGGGGGATAAAAAAAGGCCGTGACCGATTGATCACGACCTCAATTAAGCACGTAAGACGATTTCACGGACAAGGAATCAGTTGCCGATAAGCACGGTACCGGTTCCCCAGGCTTCGATCGTCATGGCCTTGGCCCCCAGGAAATCGTATGCCGAGTAGGTCCCGGGTGAGACACGTATTGTTCCGTTTCCCGGAACACCAAAGTAGCCTTCCGACAGCTCATCCCAGGGACGGGTTGAGGTGCCTTCTTCAGTTCCGCCGTAATAGCGATTGACATATACTGTCGCAGCGGGCGGATTCAGGAAGTGTACCAAGCGGTCATAACTGTCACTGAAACGTCCTTCCCACGTATTTTCGCCCGGTGAGCATCCTGTCTGTGAACACGATACAACGGCACGTATGCGCTGATTGGCATTGTCAAAGACCGGACCACCCGATGAGCCGCCTTCCTGACCACCGTCGCTGAGATCGAAGCGATATGTCAGGTTAATGGGACTGCTGCAATTATTATCATTGCCTTCGAATACGCCAAACGAGATCGATTTGCGGGCACCGCCGGGATGGTGGATCGACGTGCCGGACGTGGGATTGGGAACTGCGCCGGAGGCCCAGCCTGCCCAGACCAGGCCGCCGGGGATATCGTCGGGCGAAAGGCCGAGCAACGTCACATCAGGATCCGAATCATTGGCCAGAACGGTACTTCCACTGGTTCGCGGCAAGCTGCCCAGGGACGGGGGAGTTCCGTTACAGGAGCTGGTTTCGTAGAGCCAGTACACTTCGATGCTATTGGCTTCCGATTCGGTGTTGATGCAGTGCGAGGCAGTGAGGAAATACGGTGTCGCATCGAAAGCTGGCAGTCTGTTGATCATGGTTCCGGAACAAATATACGACGATCCTCCGCTGATAAACCTGATATGGGCAACCGATTTGCCGATATAGTCCCAGCTCGAATAGCAGGTGTGGTCCAGGCGGCAGGCTGCATCATTTTCAATGCCGCCTTCTGGAAATTGCTGCAGCACAGATTGTATCTGAAGCGGCTGACGTGCGTTTGGGTCCAGAAGCGATTCTGCAGGAATGAAATATTCTATGGTGGCCCTGGATCCCCAGACCGTTGGCGTCCAGTACGGTTCTTCGGGACTGGTAAATGCGGGATAGAGCGGACCATACGCTTCCTGTGGATTGTCTGCATCGTAGACTATGAGTTCTGCTCCCTGCGGCATGAGCATGTCGGCAAATTTGATACGCAAACCGGCTGCATTCGGTGATTCAACCGTTTGCCGCCAAAGACGACCACCCTCGGGGAGATCGACCCACCGGCCGGCGTCATCAAATTGCGTCGCCAACTCATAGACCCTTCCGCATACCGGCAGATCGGCGCCTTCATCAATGACCACGTCATCGGGGCCAAGCGCCGGCAATTGCGCCGCCAGGTCAGTTGCTGGAAGGTCAAGCCTTACGCTGCGCGGAGTTCTTCTGGCACGTGCGGTTGCCACCGCCCGTGCCGGACCTTCGGATGCATCTGTGACATCATCCGCAAAAAGTAAGTTTGCCGGCAGCGCGACCAGGCCTGCGAGAAGACACAGCAGGCCTGTGGGACATTTGGCATGTGTATGCTTTTTCATGAGAATCCTCCAGTTACTGCAGGTTGACGAGCACAAGTACGAGGCCGCGGCCGGAATCCAGCGAAGTCATTGCTTTACCGACAACGGCGCCATGCGCTTTCCCAAGATCGCTAACAGCCATTGCGTGACCCGGTATATCCGAGGTGGTCAACAACGTTCCCGGTTCGATAGCACCGCGGGATGCATCGGCATGGCAGTAGACGCGACCGGTCATGGCAACGGGCACATCGCCATCGGCTTCGGTGCCGGATTGCCCCATGAGCACGCCGGGATTGACGCCGCCTGCGCCGCTGACGATACCGGCAACTTTGCGATCGTATGACGACTGCGAAACGGTGAGTTTGCCGGGATTTTTCTCATCGATGCTCATCAGCATACCCGGTTCGGGTTTGACGTTATCGGCTACATTGAACGGTTCGCTGATGTCTGCACCGCCGGTGATTTTGACACCGGTGCACTTGACGCGGCCGACGACTTCGAGCTTTTCGTCGGGTGTTGTTGTACCTATGCCGACACGGTTGCTCTGGGTGAGCGCCAATATCGATGAATATCCGTTGTCGCGAAATTCAAGAACCTGGCCCGCTGCGGCGTTGTTAAACATATGCCACCAGGTGCTGTTTCCGCCGTATATTCGCATGCCGGCGTCCTGGGTCGTGCTGTCGGACTGAATGCGAATAAAAGAATTGGGATAGCCGCTACCTTGAACGTGTAATGCAGCGTATGGTATCGTCGTGCCGATTCCAACCCTGCTGTCAACCCAGAGATCGTCTTTTACGCGTACGTCGTCATTTGCAATTACATCGTATCGGATATTCGCCGAGCCGCCCGGATCGACATAGTAAGCCGGATCGCTGTAATCGTAAAGGATGGATGCAGCAAGAGTTCCGTTGACATGCAGCCTTCTGGTTGGTGCCGAAATGCCGATGCCGACATTGCCGGAGCTGCGATAAATGTTGCTGCCGCTGGTGTTCCAGTCATTGTCGGCAGGCAGATTATTCAACAACGACCCGTCACCGCGAAACCTGGTTGCAGTTACAATACCCAAGACATCGAGCTCGCTGATCGGTGTTGACGTTCCGATACCAACATGACCATCATTATAAAATATTTTCGTTCCATTCTCGTCCCACTTAATTTTATCGCTCCACAGCGCAAGCACTTCGCTTGAGATCATTTCCCGATCGCCGACAATAGCTCCGTCAAAGAGCCATTCGACCCAATACTGCTGACCCTGTTTCAAGTTGGCGGTTTTTGAAAAAACGACCTTGACATTTGCTCCCACCTCGATATTGGTGACATTCTTGAAAATGGAGAAATCGTAATTTGCCGACCAGCCGCTGTCGAGCAAACCGAATTTCTGCTCAGCAACGGGGGTTGTATCTGTTTGAGAGGTGTAAATCTTGACATACACTTGCTGTGGAGCTGCAGCCAGGGTCGACATGTCAATAGCCTTTTCAAGGTTGATGTTGAAGGCGAAACTCCCAACGCTTAAAGCTAAAAGCACAGCACACGTAAGAATTTTTCTGGACATTTGTACCCTCCAAGTTGGATTTAAATGTTTCGGTTAAAATTATCAAGAGAACCAATCAGCATCAATTCTACTCCTCGGAATCTGAGAGCAAAAATGTTTCTCCTTTCTCATAAAGAGTTGCACGATTACCACGCCTGTGGCTAAATAAAAGAAATCTTGTTTGTTAGGATAACATAAGAATTTGATGAAAAAAGTGTTATGGACGGCCAATTTGCCGGTCAAGTTCTGCAACTGCCGCCAATTTTGCTTTGCAGCATGTTCGAAAGGCGTGAATAGAGTATTTTTTTTCGCTGAATAGCACAACCCGTCAATATATATGCCACTCATCAACCTGCAGAACATTTCAATCGCTTTCGGCGGTCCCGGCATTCTCGACTCAGTTTCACTGCAGATCGAACGCGGGGAACGGGTATGTCTGCTCGGCGTGAATGGAACCGGCAAATCTACCTTGCTGCGAATATGTGCGCAGGAGCTGATTCCGGATAATGGTGAAGTCGTATTCGAATCCGGTGTGCGAGTTGCGTTTCTGCCGCAAAAGGTTCCCGCTGATGAGCCGGGCAGCATACGGGAGGTCGTTGGCAGAGGAGTCGGAAACGATGGCGCGGATCACGCTCTGGGCATAGATCGGGCAATCTCGCAGATGTCACTCGACGGTGCTGCCGATTTTAATAAGCTCTCCGGCGGACAAAAGCGACGTGTTTTTCTGGCGCGCGCCCTTGCCAATGAACCGGAACTGCTGCTGCTGGATGAACCCACGAATCATCTCGATATCGATTCCATAATGTTTCTGGAGAATTTTCTCAGCAGGTTCACGGGAACTGTTCTCTTTGTCACGCATGACCGCAGCTTTATTATGCGCATGGCGACGCGCATTGTCGAGCTGGACAGAGGCATATTGCGAAACTGGAATTGCGGCTACGAACAATATCTCGAACGTAAGGAGGCCCTGCTCGACGCCGAAGAGAAGCAAAACGCACATTTCGACAAAAAGCTGGCGCAGGAAGAGGCCTGGATCAGGCGCGGTATCAAAGCTCGCCGCACGCGTAATGAAGGACGAGTGCGCACCCTGTTGAATATGCGGGAGGAGCGGCGCCGACGCAGAGAGCGTACCGGCGATGTAAAAATGATGCTGCAGGAAGCGGAGAAAACAGGCAAGCTGGTGGTAGACGCACGCAATGTCACTTTTGCCTATGATACCCAAACGATACTCAGCAACGTAACGTTGACAATCCAGCGCGGTGATCGCATCGGGATCATGGGAGCAAATGGTTCCGGCAAGACTACACTGATCAACATCCTGCTGGGTGCTATCTTGCCTCACGAAGGGACAGTGCGCATGGGGGTGCGACCGCAAATCGCCTATTTTGATCAACTGCGCGATCAGCTTGACGAAAACAAAACGGTATGGGAAAACGTCTGCGATGACGGTGATACGGTCATGATCAACGGCAGGCGGCGCCATATCATCGGCTATCTCGAAGACTTCCTGTTTGCTCCCGAACGCGCTAAATCACCGATAACAAGTTTGTCCGGCGGCGAGCGCAATCGCCTGCTGCTGGCAAAGCTTTTCACAAAACCGTCAAACGTGCTGGTCTTTGATGAACCGACGAACGATCTGGACATCACCACCCTCGAATTACTGGAAGAGCTTTTGCTGGAATATAGCGGAACCATCCTGCTGGTAAGCCACGATCGCACGTTTCTCAACAATGTTGTAACCTGCACACTGGCAATCGAGAACGATGGTTCGGTAAAAGAGTACGTGGGAGGATTCGATCAGTGGCATGCCGTCCGGCAGGAAAAAGCGCGGCAAACAAAGTCCCGGGCGCCGAAAGAAGACTCATCTCACGCACGTCGAGCAGCGGTTCCCAAGAAGCGCAAACTCTCCTATAAACAAACGCGCAGCCTCGAAGTGCTCCCGGCGGAAATTGAGCAGATGGAGCTGGAATGCGAGCAAATCAATGCCGATATGGCGAAGCCGGAGGTCTATCAAAAAGAAGGCGAAATACTTCGATTAAAGCAGCGGCTTGCCGATTTGGCAGAGGCGCTCGCACGAAAATACGACACGTGGGAGTCGCTTGAGCAAATCGCCCGTGAGGTAGCTGAATAGCCTTCCTGCGTTAACTCAGAAAAAGTGCCGAAAAAAAAGCCCGGCAATTGCCGGGCCCGATTTCATGAGGAGAAGTGAAGCTCAGGATTCGCTGGTCTTGGAATCTTTCTTTCCGTTTTCGGCCAGCCAGCCTTTAATACCGCCGCTGTAATGCTTGATATTAGTGTAGCCTTTTGATGCTGCATAATCTGCAACACTGGTCCAGGCAGCACATTTCGGTCCGCCGCAATAAGTAACGATTAACGTGTTCTTGTTTTGCGGCAAAGCGTCTTTGAGCGACTTTTTGTCATAGTAGCTTATGGCGCTGGTTACGTGAGCTTTTTCGAATTTTTCGTAGCTGTTGGCGTCGATGATCAACGCTTTATTGCCTTTGATGATCTTCTGAAGCTCATTGTAGGAAACATCACCATACTTTTTCTTGTAGGCATTGAGCTTGTCTTCTTTCGATGCATAATCGCCGACATCGATCTTCTTGAGCGACGCTTCTCGGCCGACATCCTTCTTGTGGTGGCCGCCACATCCTTCTCCGGCTTCAGCAATCTGAAAACTGCTGAGTGCCAGTATTGCTACCGCAGCGGTAAGAAAATGTTTCATAAGACACCTCCTGGTGGGATTGGGGTTTGATAGTAATATACATCATGTGCACAAGGCATGTGAACAAATACGTTTTATAGAGCTGAGATATTTTCACGATTTGAATTTTTATCATACTATCAATTGTTTACCGCAAATTTGTTGTACCGCTTGCTGCTTGTATATGTCGAAGCGAAACTATGATGCTTACATCAGGATATGTCGCAGTCTTTCATGCTCATATCGTATCGACTGTGAGCACAGAAACACAGCCCATCCGGGTCCTGCGCCCAGTATCCCTCATGATAGCAACGACTTACGCATAATTTTTTTTTTGCTCACACTCGCATTCGCCCAGATGCCTATTCGAAAACAAAATCCAATCACGCAAAATATGCTTATTACACCACACTATTTGACAACTTCCTTGCAATAATCTGCATTCCTCATATTTTGTGATATATTCTTTATTGAATCAGTTTCTCTAACTTTACAAAAAGGCGGTACTTTATGGCTAACATGCGTTTGCAGATTGGCGGCACCCTGGTAATTGCTTGTTTCTGTCTGCTGCATGCCAATACATCCCTCAACATCCTTTATCCGAACGAATATCAGACGTTCTACAAGTATGATACCGTTATGATCAAGTATGAATCCAAAAGCGGTAACCCGCAACATTACGAATGCAAAGTCATGGACTATCCGGTGATGGGGCACCAGTACAATAATTATCTGCGAATCGGCATGATAGATCCGATCGAACGCAAATGCCGCAAAGAAGGTTCGATCCGACCGGATAACCCGTATTACGGCAATTATCCCTGGGTGATTGACGACTGGTGCGATAATGTTGATGATCCCGGAAAAACCTGGATGGGACCGACAAACTGGCTCAATGTCGACCTGGATTCAGCTCTTATTCGCATGAAGCAGTATGAAGGAAGCGATGATCCGGCTTTTTCGCCGTCCTATTTCGCCGTGCGCTGGACGCCGCGTCCGGGTGGCCCGCAGAAGTTTTGCCTGGGATGTCAGTCGACTGATACAAAACAGAAAAAAGCCGCCGCCATGCATTCCGCCGCTCGAAGCACTTTTTCCACATTGCACATTTCGATTACGTCCAGCCTCACGCCAGGACACAGCAATGGATTGTACATTACCGACAGCAGGGGCGCGATTTACTCACCCGGCGGCCGGAAGCTGCGAATCGGCAAAATCATCACAAAGTAAAACGCATCGCCATTCGTTTCGAACGGCAATTTTTGTGCACTCGTCAAGTTTGCGTCGGCGAGTGATACTGGTATACATTCCAGAATTTTCACAGGCAACAATATGCAGCTTTTTGTACGCGCTACACTGGCATTACTGTCAATCACCGCGTTGATTTCTGCACAAATCCCGGCCAGGATAAGTGTTGACAAGAATGAAGTCGATAATTTCTGCGGAACGGGCAATGTCAAGCTGGTTTTTACCTGGAACGAAGAGCTTTATCTGGTAAACTTTGCAGATGCCACACCGGCAATCACAAAAATGGACAATGTAAGCGATGCGGCCATTCCGGTTATCTCTCCCGATGGGCAATGGGTAACATTTGCCACCGGGACAAACGCGGACGGCGCGACGTATGGTCCGAGTACTGCCTGGGTAAGCAGATTACATGCCGACGGCCAGCCGATGCGTGTTTCCGATTCCGGGGCCGGCTTCGTACCGCGCTTTGTCGGATGCATGCTCGATACGCCGCAAGTCATCTACTCCACCCGCGGCTATAAATTAGCGAACAGGGAGTATGCCTGGCAGGGGAGCGGGCAGGTCGTCGCCAAGCGTGTTGTTAACAACAACATCGAAGCGAATGCCACCGTTTTCCACGACGGCGGCAGCTATTTCGGCGGAATATCCTATGACAAACGGTATCTGGGCACGGCTGAAAACCGCCGTTATGTACATCTGCTCGATTTACAAGGTGCATCTGACCAGCCGCACCGGGTGCACGAATTTCCGGTTCGTGACGACTCTACCGGCCAGGTAAGCACGACCACTATTCAAACCTGCAATTCCTCCATGTCAAGCAGCCGGACAGTGACGGATGCGATCATGTATGTCGATTTCGGTCTGCACTACGATCAATGCAACTGCACATCCGCAATGGGAGACTGGACGTTTCACAGCAGGCTTTTCATCAGTCGCAGCGACAATACGATACTGCGCATCTATGACGTTCCCGAAGCGCCGGTCGATGCGGATTCCGCCGATGCGGTAGGGGAGATTGTCCAACGGCAATGGAGTTATCCGGAATGGTCCAATCATCCTTATTTTGCCGTTGCCGCCGTGCTGAACGATCGCCTGTACACCAACACGGGCATCCCTCCGATAATTCACAAACAGCGCCGGGAGAGCATTGCCGTCATCAATTTGAAAGATTCCACCTATTTCACCATAATCGAAGCGACGGATACGTCCAAATCATCGGATGCGAATTTTTCCTTCCCGGGGCTCTGGGTTGAAATGCCGGACGGATTCGTTGAGCAGGCAAGCTGGCTGGGCAAAGTTGATGTGCGCAATTTGGCGCAACAGCCCTTGCGACAATTCGCAATTTCATTCGACGGCCGTACGGTCACTGCCGAAAGAGCGTTGAAATCGGTTGCGTTTTTCAACGCGTCGGGTAGATGTAGTGCACATTTCGGTGGAGGGAACCGGAAACGATTTTCTCTGCCGCATTCCGTTTCACTCACAGGGGGAGTGTCATTTATTCGTGCAGTGGCACAGGACAATACGCAGCGCGTTGTGAGAATACTTTCCTTGCAGTAAAAAATTTCAAATAAATACTGCTACATCCGAAACAGCTTCCTGCTCGAGATAATATCCCGTTGCGCATTGCGCAGCACAAACGTATAGAACCCTGTCGGCAGCATTATGGTAGCTTCCTGCACGTGTGCGTCCGGGTTGACCGCAGTTGAGAGCTTCTGCGAATGAATGAGCCTTCCGTGCAGCGAATAGATTTCGAGTACGCCGGCTGTCTTGCGCAACTGCAGGTGCTGTTTGGTAAGCCGTTTCCAATTGCTGATGCCGACTGATTCGGTATATCCCACAAAAAGTGACTGCTCGCCGCGATAACCGTTGGGTGCATCGTATTGTGCGTGTACAATTTCTTTTGTCTCATTGCCGCGCACTTCCCGAACGAGGTATTTATAATTCCCGCTTGCCTTCCACCAGGCTTTCCAGGTGACAAAGGCAAAGGTTGCGTGCGCGTTTTCGATTACGTACAGGGGGTGATCTTCGAGCAGGGGCTCAATCTTCGATTCGCTCCAATTCTGACGATACGTGGCGCCCAGTACCTCGGTTTTACCACCGTTGACCGTCTTGAATTTGGTTGCGAAATCCTCCGTTTTGTGGCCCAGCACCCAGGCGATGCTGTTATCATTTACGATATTGGTAAAGTCAACGCTTGTTGTGTCTTCGCCTCTTTCCGTGTTGACGCCGCGCACATACGCGTTGACTCCCCTTAAACGAATAGGATCGCCTACGACGCTTTCCAGAAACAAATCCGCCCCGGATGCTGCCGAGGTGCTGATATAGCTAATCGAACTGTTGCGGATAATAAGTGTGCGCGCAGCATTGTGCTGATAGAGCGTATCGGTATCGCCGCCGCGGGAGTAGAGCATGTCAATAATGACATAATCTGAATTTCCGTCTTCCAGGGAAAATGCCGGGCTGGCACCGGTCGAAAACCTGTATTGCGGATGCGAACCCAGTCCCATAATGCGTTGCAAGTTATTTCTCAGCAAAATTGTGCTGGCTATTTCACCTCCCTGCAGATAAATATTCTTTGCTCCATTGTCAATTGCCGACTGCAGCTCACTGGTGACATCGCCATCGGTTTGGGCAATGACCGTCCAGTCGCTTGACGTCTGCGGATATTGCAATTCCGGACTCTCTTTGGGCTCGATACCCAGTGTGATGTCTTTGGCGGGAGCAGGTTGCCAGTTGTAAATCACATCGTGCGACGAATAGTGACTGATACTTGTGCCGCTCTTGTTACCCGCCGGGGTAGAGGAATGTATCGCGGCGGTATAACCGCCAACACTCAGGTTGCTTACCAGCAACTGGCCGTCGTTTTCGATGGCCGGGCCGCCTGAACCACCGGTGAGTTCGATGTCCTTGATCACCGCATGCCCCGCATGACCGAATTTCGTCGTATCGCCGATCTCAAACTTCATGCCAAGGTCACACGAATCGGTAGTGACTTTGCGCATGCTGGTGCCATAGCCGTGACCGACTTTGATATGTTCACGTATGTCATTGATGCTCATGGAATCGAGTGAATCCCGGCTGATTGTCGCACGGGCAGCGTAGATGTCGTTCCAGGTCAATGCATCCGTTGCAGCAAATCGAAGGTGCCAGGTAATGCCGCAGGCGTAAATGCCGGTGCCGCAATTTTTTACCGTGATATGCTCCAGCGTCGAGCGATTCTGCGAATTGCCCACGTAAATTCCATACTCGAATCCTTCAATTTCGGCAAAGCGGATGCTTCCGGGACCGAAAGAATGATCATCCAGCGCCAGGCCGATGAACCCTTTGTCGGAAATATCGGATGCCTTGATGGTAATGTCCTTGATGGTACCGGTATTGTTCGTATGATAATTCAGCGCAATGGCGCCTGCATTGCCTTTACCGATCTCGATAGTGAGATGGTAGATGCAATTAAAAAAGTTCTGCTCGGGAGATTCCTGTTCGGCCCGCAGGTGAATGAAAGCCTTTGGACTGGATGCATCGCCAAAACCCGAGCTATTGGCCGCCAGCTTGATGGTCGTCGTGCTCCTTTTTTCGCCCAGTATCACAACTTTTTTCATCCCGTCGGCAAAGCGCAACTGCTCATCGACCAGATAGGTTCCTGCCGGAATGTACAGCCTGCGCTCTTTTGCCGCCAGCCAGTCTTTGAATGCCTGCGTGTCATCGGTTTGACCGTCACCGGCAGCGCCGTAATCGCTCTTGATATTCTTGACGATCGTTTGATCATCAGGCAAAACAAAGTGCGGTTCGAAACCATGCAATGTTTCGAATTTTGTCGCGGCAAACAGCGAGGTGAATGCACAAGCACAGATTAGCGCGAATTCGGCAAAATTGCGCGTGCGACGAGGTTGAGATGGATTTACGGGTAGCATACTGCCTCCTTTTGCGGCGACTGAGCTAATATGATTAAATGCACAAATCTAAAATAACATCCTCTTGGCTCAATTGGCAATGAAGTAGCACCAGTAGGAGGCGCGCATTGGCGAGCCGGAATTTTTTTTCTATATTTACCGTTAGCTAACGATCAGAAAAGGATGCTCATGTCAAACAGAAAATTATTTCGCATCGCTGCACTTCTTGGCATAACCTGCTTGCACATTTCACTGCTCGCCTGGCGCAGCTCGCTTTATCCGCAAAGC
Organism: Chitinivibrionales bacterium; assembly: GCA_014728295.1. Taxonomy (GTDB): domain Bacteria; phylum Fibrobacterota; class Chitinivibrionia; order Chitinivibrionales; family WJKA01; genus WJLW01. The sequence goes on from WJLW01000002.1 coordinate 79,319, forward strand.
TGGCAGCCCGGCTATACCGACAGCGAGGGACGCTTTCTGCACGATTTCTCATACGCAGGCTATCATGCCGGCGAGAAACCGATTCCGCATCGCACTGATCATCTCAAAAACGTCACCACTGCACCTTATGAGGCGGATAACTCCGGCAGCAGTGATGCAACGGGAGCAATCCAGCAGGCCATCGCAGATGTTGAAAGCGACGGGGGAGGTGTTGTGTACCTCCCGGCCGGCACGTACCGGATATCCCCTCAGGACGGCAAAAATTATTGTCTGCGCATCACCGGGAGCAACGTTGTCCTGCGCGGTGCCGGAACGGACCAAACCTTTATGTACACTGCCGAAACTTCCTTTCGCAAAAAAGCGGCTATTCTGGTCTCGCCGGAAGCCTCCGCAAGCTGGCGGGGAAACGAGCAGGATAAGATTGCGATAACAGAGGATTTACTGTCGCCTGTCAAAGTGATCCCCGTGTCCAGTGTGGCCGGCTATTCGGTGGGAAACTGGATTGTGCTGCGCACCAACTGCACCAGCGATTTCATTGCCGAGCACGGCATGACAAACAAGTGGAATTCGTCGCTGGGCGGGATATGCTTTTATCGATACATCACCGGAATCAACGCAGCGCAGAGTACCCTCTCCATCGATGCCCCGACCAGGTACTATCTGAAAAAGCGCGACAACGCACGAATATACAAAGTAAATGAGCACATTCGCGAAATCGGCCTCGAACATTTCTCGTTGGGCATGAAAGAGCATTCCGGTTCGGGTTGGGGAGATAACGACTACAATACGAACGGCAAGGGCGCCTACGATGTGCATGGTTCGCATGCTGTCAAACTTGCCTATGTTGTGAACAGCTGGGTGAAAAATGTCGCTACGTATAAGCCCGCAGCCAACAGCAAGCAGGTGCACACGCTTTCGAACTGTCTCCAAATGCTCTACTGCCGGTTTGTGACCGTTGATTCATGTGATTTCGGCTACAGCCAGTACGAGGGCGGCGGCGGAAACGGATATATGTACATTTTCCAGGGAGAAGAATGTCTGGTGAAAAATTCCCGCGCCGTCCACAGCAGGCACAATTACGATTTCAAAAGCATGCAGACTTCCGGCAACGTTATTTACAATTGCATTGCCGAAGACAGCCGTTTGGCAACAGATTTTCATATGCACCTGTCACCGGCGAACCTTATGGACAACATGCAGGTTGACAGAGACTATCTCGAAGCAAAATACCGGCCCTATGGTACCACATTGCACGGCCACCCCACGACGCAGTCGGTGTTCTGGAACACCAACGGCATTGCCTATCATGGGAATAAAAACTACATCGTACAGTCTGCGCAATTCGGATGGGGTTATGTTATCGGTACGCAGGGCGCCGCCAACAACATCTCCACGCCGGGTGGCAACGGCAGTGAGCCGATTGATTTCGTAGAAGGGGAGGGGGATGGCCAAACGCTCGAGCCGCAATCGCTTTATCTCGACCAACTGCAGTGCCGGCTGGCGGCATCGGCTGTGAAATCGAAGCAACTACGTCCCGGCCATGGCTTGCACATCGGCCACAATTCCGTCGGGATATCCACCTTGACGAATTTGGTTGGGACAGGCCATGCGATCAAGCTCTATTCCTTCGATGGTCGACATATACTCACTCTGCCTGCGAATGGCCGCTATGCGCACGTCGCAGCAGCAGCCGCACTCGGACTCTATGTTATTCAAGTCGATCGAGCCAGGCAATTTACGCGGCCGCTGGTTCTGCAATAAGCATACCGGGGAACGTACACTGTCATTCAGTCATGTGCACCATGTGCGACACAAAAGTTTCGCCGGAGACAACCCGCACCAGGTATACCCCGTTCGGAATTCGATTAAGATGCAAGGTCGGCGCATGTATCCAGCGACGTCGCGCAATCGTTCGCCCTGCGGCGGAAAGCACGGTTACCTCCGTGTTGGGATCACGCAGCAAAGAAATCGTTATCCTGCCGGAACCGGCCCGAATCCGCGGCACTAAAGGAGCGAGACGCTGATGGGCTTCTGCCTTGAGCGGCGGAACGGTTCCCGCAACATGATACAATACGGAATCGGGGATATACACATTCGCAATTCCCGGTCCCTCGTACATTACCGAAAGCGAATCATCGCCGCTGCGCTCGAAGTAGAATAAGTAAATCGGGTGATACCCGGCTTTCAAGCCGATCTGCCCCGTTTCTTTGTCGGCACTATGAAAACCGTCATTGTCAATCACCAGGGTATCGCCGATCCACAGTCGAGATCCGTCATCAGAGCTGAGCGAAAAGGTATACAGCCCTTCCCGGGCAACCTTGAGATATCCCCAGTAGCGGACAGCAAAGCTGTCGACATCCTCCTTGATCGCATGATACTCGAAATTAGCGACGGTACCTTCCTTTGTTTTTGTCAAGCTCGCGAAATCCGGAAGGACACTATACCGTCCCGCATAGTAGTCATATTTCAATCCCGGCTCAATCCCGGCCGGCACAAGCGCATCACGAGTCGCCACTCGAGTGTACATTGCCGAGGCAGTCTCGCTCGGATCTGCATTGTTTTCGGTTGTGATGGCTTTGATTGTTGCATCGGTCGAAATAGTCAACGGCTCAGTATAGACTGCAGAGGCCGGGGTCGGATCGGAGCCGTCAAGCGTATAGTGAATTGTCGCATTTGTCCGCTGCGTCGTGATGGTGACTGTCTGGGTACCGGCAAACCGTCCGGAGGTTGGCGCAATTTCCGGCGTTTTGGGAATGCAGGCTGAGGGAGCTTCCAGGTCCGCCGCCATTTGATGCAGCATCTCCTCGATATTGGTATAACCGTCACCATCATCGTCGCCATGCGGATTTGCGGGAATGTCGAAGGCGCGTGAGGATGAATCCCGAATCGGCAAGCCGCCGACGTCGTCGGGACTGTTGATAATGCGTCCGGCTCCCGATTGCCACTCACGAATCAGCCGAGCATCAATGGTATCACGGTCGGCCGGGCGAGGGCCGACGTTGGCGGATAAGCACGCGTTCACCTCCGAGCTGTGCAGCACCGTAAGCGGGTCCGTCCACATTGCTTCTTGTGGAAAACTAACAATGTACTGCAAATCGGTGTTGTGGACATCCCACGCTTTATCGACGACGTTATCAGCATAGTAAAACTTCGAATTGCCACCCCCGCTGGCAGAAATAAAGGCCCTCCAGAGTAAAGATGTATTTGCACCGGATTTGAGAACATTCCCAACGGCCGCAATGCGAATCGAGCGCGTTCCGCCGTAATAGGTGCCCATGGTTCCAACGATGGCGTTTGCTCCCGGATTATAGACGACATTGTTTACCAGTAGGGTGCGCGTACGTCCTTTGCATGCCGGATTGCGGTCCCAGTTATGCATAAAGAGGCTGCGAATAACCGATACATTTGTTGTGTAATCGCCAATCAGCATGCCCTTTGAGTGCGCGCCCTCATGGTGAATCGACCACTGCAATCCTTCGGCAATGATGCAGTTGCTGAATGTGTAGTCGTGATGCAAATCGTCGCCACCCGTCCAGAGGCTGACTTTGCCGTTGTGCCATTGAAAAGTGCAATGGTCAACAACGATATTTTGACAGCCGCGATACCGGTCGTAAATGCTCATCGAAACACGCTCTTCTGTTGCATCCGACGAAATCCACGGTTCGCGCTTGTCCGACATTCGTACGGCAAGGTGCTGTATGAGTACGTCATGCGTCCTGATATTGATACCCCGCCTCCCCGTGATTGTAATCCCGGGAGAAGGGGCCGTCTGGCCGGCGATAGTTATGTACGGGTTGCGTATCGTAATCGAGCTGCTCAACGTGATGACCCCGCCAACCTCGAAAACGACAATCCGCCTGCCCGATTTGCTACAGGCATCTTTCAAAGAACCCGGTCCGCTTTCCCGCAGGTTGGTAACTTTGATAATCTTACCGCCGCGACCTGCAGGCGTCGTGGTTCCATATCCCTCGGCTCCCGGGAATACCGGCAAGTCTGCACGTATCGTGTGAATTGTCGCAAGCACGATTGCGTAAAATACAATGTAGCCCTTCGTAAACAACTTCATAGGACCTCCTGCTGTCCTCGGTATGGAAGCGATGGTATTGTTTAGCTGATGCCTACCAGTTAGACACGCAGTGGTGGCGGATTTGTTACTTCCGTTAGCTCGAGGTAGTTGAATTAATACCGCATGGGTTCTGCGCAACCCTGCATTGAATGGGTGAAAATGGACTGCAATTCAGCATCAAGGTGCACGCCGGATCAATTCCCGCTGCCGAAGCAAAATAAAAGGTTAGCATTTGCTTCGTCCTAAAAGCTACTTCATACATGCCACCTATCTCAAGCAAAAAACAACAACTTAATACACACATAAATGTATGCAATGTAAAGTATATCACTCAATTTTCGCTAACCACTTATTTCCGGAACCTATTGACCCGGAATGTAGCGCGCATTAATTTGAAAGGTAGTTGTTAAGCGTGTAAAACCGCAAAGGCAATTCAACCAACAGCGCCTTGATATCGAATTCAGAAAGCTCGCCCAAAGAATACTACACACCTTCCATGGTGCGAAAAAGAAAGAAAAGAGATGAGCAACCAGTTTTTCGAAAACCCAATACTGAATTCACCATACGAGTATCCCGCAAAGCACTGGGAACTTGATGAAAATGGGCAGCCCACGGAGGAAGTAAAAGACTTTCGACGAAAGGCTGATTTCATAACGCCGATTCCGAAGCCGCGGAAGCACAAAAAGGCTGCCGGACAGACGGAGATGGTTTTTGATGAGGGAAAAGGAACTCTTCGAACATGATCAATTCAAGGAAATGAACAATCGAATGGAGCTGCTTTTTGAAAACCGGGGAATCGGTATGTTTACCGGTGAGGTCGGCTGCGGCAAGTCCACTGCCGTACGCACGGCCCCCTCCAGACTCAGCACCCAAACCCACAATACAGTGTATCTCTACCGGGGAATGGAGGACATCGGGTACTTTTATAAACAAATCGCTAACGTGCTGGCGCTAAAATCTATGTATAAAACCGCTGATCTAAAAGAAACGACTGTGGATCAGGAAAACGTCTTTGCCGTGATGGAGGAGTTGGGAATGAAATAAACCACGAGATCGCTGGAATAAAAATCCTTGAAAGTGACAAAAAGCGGGGTCCTAAGAAGACTTCGCTTTTCTTATGTGTGCCATGCATGACATTGTTCTTTATGGTGTAAGTCCAGAACGGGCGTACTCGGCGACGAACCGTTAGCAGATAGCAAGGGTGTCCACCGCTAGGTGGAATCTGAAGGAAGCTTGAGCAAAGAGTGGACTCGACGAACAGGAATCACATACAGGCGTAGCAGGGGGGTAACTGAGCATTGGATTGGGACGCCCAAAAGTCGAACGTAACTCTGCATCGTAAATGTGGCGAGTTTATTCGAAAGAGCAGTGTCTTACCATGGGAGATCTTCTTTCCGAGAGGGGAGAAGAAGTCAGCAGAGGCCATAGCATTCCGATATACCATCGGGAGAAAGGCCGAATTTCCAAGTCAGGAAGCAGTTACTTTATGGCTGTAAAATCAACGACAACCACAGGCAAATATGTCAAGCGTCAGTTGAATCTGTTAGAAACAGAGGAGTGGCGTAGGCATAGCCCTTCGGTCAACGGGGTGGACGTATTCCATCCGGTAACCGGTCGGGTACGTGATGAGTGGATTTCAGCTTGTAAAGAGGAACGTGTCTTGGCACGACAAGCACTGGCTCAGGTTGTCGACCTCAGCAATTTGGTTCGTGCTTGCCGCAAGGTAGTTTCCAACGGAGGTAGTGCCGGCATTGACGGCATGCAAGTAACAGAGCTCCGGGAGTGGTTTGACAAGAATTTTTATTCTCTGAGTGAATCAGTTCGATGTGATCATTATCGTCCTCAAGCCGTTCTGGAGGTAGAAATACCAAAGGCTACCGTGGAAAGCGCAAGTTAGGCATTCCGACGGTAATAGACCGACTAGTGCAGCAAGCCATAGATCAAGTCCTCAGCCCCCACTATGAACGGATATTTTCCGATATTAGTTTTGGATTCCGCCCCTGACGGAGTGCTCATGATGCGCTTTTTCGTGGAGGCAGGTACATCAAGAAGGGGAACCGTGGCTGGTAGATATCGATTTAGAGAAATTTTTCGATCGGGTCAACCACGACCGCTTGATGTGGCTTCTGAGTCACCGTATCGGCGACAAGCGCCTGCTCAGGCTCATCCATCATATACTGAAATCTGGTATACTGATAGGCGGCCTGGTAAGCCAACGGGTACGTGGAACTCCACAAGGCGGTCCTTTATCTCCACTTCTCTCCAACATCGTGTTAGATGAGCTGGACAAGGAGCTGGAGCGCCGAGGTCATGCCTTTGTCCGTTATGCGGATGACCTGCGTATATTTGTTCGCAGTGAATCCGCTGCTGGCCGAGTGATGGATAGCATCAGCGACTAGCAGCGACTTCGTCTAAAAGTGAACCGAGAAAAGAGCCGGATCTGCAAAGGTTGGCAAACGAACAAAATAAGGCTCTCTTCTGAACTGAGTGCTCAATTTTGCGGAAAGATAGCAGTTCCGGTTAGAGCAAGCCCCTGGCAGCTAATAATTGCATATTTTTTTCAGGCAGGTTCTGTGAAGGAATAATCATACACCGGTTCAGAAACGGTATTTTCAATCCGTGTATTCGGCTACCATATTACACAGCGAACTCATAAGAAAACCCGGGCCCATCGGTCCTGCTGTGGGGGGTCACCAACCCGGCAAGCCCACAACGCCTCACCGCAAGCAATTGTGGCTGCACCTGGTATCAGATATGCAATCACTGGGAAGCGTGGTGTTTGACGATCCCAGAACGGCCATCGATGCTTCTGAGGTATTGGGGATATCCCTTTACGACATGAAAGGGACGGTCGTCAAAAGGTCCATCCTGGAAAATAAAGCATCCCGGTTCATTGAATTGAATATTGGTACTAAAGCATCATTTCCCAGACAGGGGTCCTATGCCGTGAAGCTTACCTGCAAGGGCAAAGAGCAGGTCAGGAAACTTGGCCATACTTCTTCGCCTTGATAAACCTACCAGGAAGAGCGGCGGAGAGACGTTCCTCTGCCGTTTGTTTTCACTTCTTTTAAAAAAAAGGAATTACATCAAATAACTGATAATAATTTTACAGCTCTTTTATCAAGACTTAAAACTTTGATTTTTCCGTACTGTTCAAATTTTAAAAGATTGTTTTTAAGCAGCCCCTGAATTTCCATGTATGTGGGCATATATGAAAAGCCAATATCTTCAGAAATTTTTTTGATGTAACCTTTTTTTTCGTTCATAAAATACCAAAGGATTTCACTTCTTAAATTACAGCCTATTATGGAGCGAAGAGCGAGTTTTTTGTTTTTCTTTAAAATATATTCCCTTTTGTATAATAATTCCGGGCGTTTTTGTTGTTCTCGGCAATAATAGCCCCAATTTTTAGCGGTATTGGTAGAGTTTTCTTTTGTGAGCTTAATTGCTGTTTTCATTTTATTGAACCCTGTAAAAAACAATTCCTTCTTTTTTGCAGGGGTGCATTTTTTGAGAAGGTTTGAAAGAGAAGCATCATTTACTTTATAATTTGCTATTTCCACCATAAACCCGAGAATGGAAGTATCAATTTCTATTAACCTTTTCATTAAACGCTGAATATTTATTAAATCATGATTTTTTGAAATCCATGTTGTGACACCGGTAAATAATCGGGGGTCTTCTCTTAAAAAAGGTATGCTTTCAATAATCGTTTTTTCGATATCCACATTACCTTTATGTGGAATTCCACAAAAACCATATCCTAGTTTCAACCATTTGCTGTATAAAATATCCAGGTTTGTCATTTAAAAGTCTTTTAGCATTAATCTCATTTTGTTTGCAATGCCTCTATTGTGCCTTGATATACATTCAATATTTTCTGCCACTATCATTAACTCTTCAGAATTCAACTTATAGTCTTTGATGTCAATAAAATCTTGCTCTCTATCTGAAGCCAGTTTCATCGTAAAATAATCGCCTCTTGAAATGGATGTGACCTTAAGCATTTTACAATCGCAGGGAACATCAATTAGCCTATTTCTAAAAGTGGGAGATAAGAAATCTTTAAATCCATTAGCAGAGTCATTAAGCCAGTTATCAATGAGGTCATACTTTTTTCCTATCTCATCAATAAACGGTTTTAATTCTGATAAATCGGGGTATGCTTCCAGTACATCAAAATCAGCCGTGCCTCTTGGTAACTTAAAACAAAGGATGCCTGCAGAACCGCCACAAATAATGATTTGAAAGGGCTTCGTTAATTTGGAGTCCAATTCCTGAAGTAGTTCTCTACAATTGATCGGGTTTATTTCCATTATAATTATTATAGTTTAAATAATAGTATTTATTATAAAATACTACATTTTACAGTTTTAATCAATGAAATAATCTTAAGAACTGCCCTCTTTCAGCATAAACAACGGCCGCTTCGGCGGATCCACCGTAACTTGCCACTTTTGCTGACTTTACCGGCCTCACTCTCTTATGTCAAGTAAATGTAGCTAATATGCTCTAAAAACGGCGATTTTCGTTCAGAAGCCATTTGTAGTGCCTAATAATTAATATGTATTGACTTTATGTGTAAAACTATTGCATATTAAACTCATGTTTGTACGTATCAAAACATCAAAAAATAGCCCCAAGAAAGCTGTGCAGATTGTCGAGTGCATAAGAAGCGGCAAATCAGTAAAGCAGCGCATCGTGCGCCATGTGGGAACCGCCTTTGATGATAAAGAACTCCAATCGCTTAGAGACCTGGCCGAGCATATCAAAGCAAAGCTGGATTCGCAGATTCAGCAAGAGAAAGTTGCTCAGGCAGCACGGTGGGATGGCATACACGGCGTCATTTCTAATACAAAGGATATGAGCGCAACTGAAATCAGGGCTCAATACCGCTCACTATGGGAAATAGAAGAATGCTTTCGCATTAGCAAACATGATCTAAAATTCAGGCCGGTATTTCATTGGACCAAAAAACGCATTGAAGCTCACGTGGCAATTTGTTTTATGTCGTTAACCTGTGTTCGGTATCTGCAACACCAGCTCAAAACCCAAGGACAACGATATTCTGTGCAAACAATTATCA
>WJLW01000085.1 GCA_014728295.1 Chitinivibrionales bacterium
CTTCAAATGGCTCAACAGACGAACTCAGAAGAAAAGCTGCAACTGGAAGGGATTCAGTGAGATGCTTGCGCATTTCAAAGTACCCCGGCCTAAGATAATCGGCTATTGGGAATAACCTTGTTCTTGTACGAAGCGAACAATACTGAGGAGCCCTGTGCGGGAAAACCGCACGCAGGGATCTGCGAGAGGTCAGTCGGGTAACTGGCTGTTCTATCTTAATTCCGCCAAAGGGTCTAAATATTTGGGGAGGAAGCCAATGCAATACAAAAACTATACAATCAGAACAATGAAAAGAAAAGAAATAGACATTGCGATTGAATGGGCCGCAAAGGAAGGCTGGAATCCAGGCATTCATGATGCCGATTGTTATTTTGCGGCTGACCCGAATGGTTTTCTCATTAGCTTTCTTGGCGACGAGCCCATTGCCACAATCTCCGTGATCAAATATAGTGACTCTTTTGGCTTTCTCGGATTCTACATTGTCAAACCTGAATACCGTGGCAAAGGGTATGGGATTCAAATCTGGAACGCGGGACTTAAATATCTTGAAGGTTTGAAAATAGGTCTTGATGGTGTCGTGGCCCAGCAGGAAAACTACAAAAAGTCTGGTTTCAGGCTGGACTATCGCAACATTCGCTACGAAGGGATTGGTGGCGGCAACCCTCCCAAAAACTCAGAGATTGTCGAGCTCTCCATATTGCCCTTCGAAACCATTGATACGTACGATCAACCATTTTTTCCTGCAAACAGGTCGCAGTTTACCAAATCATGGATCAGCCAACCTGACTGCCATGCCCTGGGAATCATGCAGAATGACAAACTGGCCGGCTATGGTGTTATACGCAAATGCCGCAACGGCTACAAAATCGGTCCCCTCTTTGCGGACAATCCGGAATTGGCTGAATCCCTTTTTCTGGCATTAAAATCAAGAATAGGTCTATCAGAGCCGATTTTCCTTGATACACCAGAAGTCAATCAAGCTGCTGTAGCATTGGCAGAGAAATACGGAATGAAAATTTCATTTGAAACTGCTAGAATGTATACGGGACATTGTCCCTTTATGCCTTTAGATCGTCTTTTTGGTGTAGCGTCTTTTGAAATTGGATGACCGAGGTTTGACGGCTAATCGGGTAGCCGGGGGAATCTCTCCCCCAGCCCCCACACCACCTAGCAAGCGGGTCTACCCCAAGGGCACTTCTTTCAGGGTCCGCACTAGGCGGTTCCCAGAGGCTACCGAGCCGTAGCCGGGTAATGGATGTTTACCCATAGATCTTTGACAGAAAGCAAACCTTGATCCTTGAGCCATTGATTGGTCATGCCCGATTGGGTTGCCAATGTGCGGGATAATCTCCATGGGCCTTTCCGGCTCAAACCGACAGAGATGGCAGTGCGCAGGAAAGTTCCGAGCTTGGTCAGCTCGCGAACCTTGGTGCGGCAGAAACGCCACTGTTTCCAGTAGCACATGCGCACCCTGCGGCGCAGCCAGTGGTCGATTTCGGGTACAGGACGGTAAAGCTCCGATTTCCCAAAATAGCCCATCTTGCGTTTGGGTTTTGTAAAAACACAATTTCGCGCAAATCCATGCCAGCATTGAGTTTGCACGGAATTGCAATTTTCGGCGTGTGTCTACACTTTTTCGGTTGTTTCTAGCAAATTGATTACTTGCTTTGGCTGTCTTATGTTTAGCGATTTTAGTACGTTAATCGCTTCTTGTGAGAGCTCGTTTCTCATGAGCACACGGAAATTTAAATGAAAAAATTCTGTGATCTGCACTTGCTCCAACTCGCGCCGAATGTGGTGCCACGATTTACCGCATTCCCGCTCCGCAATTCGTTGAATGAGCAGGGCGAAAACGCAGATCTTCACATGGGCCTCAATGCGTCTTGAAGCCCAGTGGTACATCGGTGTCATCTTTATCTGGGTACGCTTGAGGGCGCGGAAGCACCGTTCGATCGTCATCAGCCCTTTATAACCGCGGGCCGCGTCTTCCAGGCTGATTGTATCATCATTGGTCTCAATCACCCATTTGCCATCGTATTTTGCCGCCTCCTTTATCGCTGTCCGGTCGATTCGTATAAGATTTGCCTTGGTTACACGCAGGTAACGTTTGAATCGCCGGGAGGCCAGAAGATCAATAGCCCATTGCGCCGTTGCCGATTGATCGCGGTGGCTGGCGAGTTCAGACTCCAGCATCTCCACTATCATTTGCCGATGTTTCTGTTGCCGGGCGGCCTCTTTGGGGTTGTAGCAGAGGATATAGCGTTTACGTCGTTCACCATCGCCGACGATGACCTCCTTGGCCTGGAGGTTTTCCTTGAAAACGGTATAGCGACCACGTTTGCTGAGCACATCACGCTTGATCTCAGCAACACTGGCCATACGGCAGGCAAGCAGATACTTGCCACAGGCCTTGGACAGCTCTGCCCGGTTTGTTTCAGAGTTCATGCCGGAATCGGCAACGAGCATCGCTCGTCCAAAATTCCATTCTCGCAGGTCGGCTCTGATCTTCTCCACGGTACTGACATCAGCTGTGTTTCCGGGAAAAACCCAGCTGCGAACCGGGATCCCGTCTCGAGTAACAGCTAAAGCAATAACCACCTGAGGTGCCCAGAACCCTTCTTTGGCGTGACCGTATTTCCGCAAAGTGGTGTCTTCATCGTCATCATCCTCCATATCGATACTGAACGAGGCCGTGGTGGTGTCATAGAAAATCAGATCCACGTCCAAATTGAAGAGATTGGCGGTATGGAAAAAGACATTCTCCTCCACCTGGGCGCTATGCTTGTGGAGCAGATCCATAGCCTCATACATGTGATCGAGTTTCAGATCCGCGCAGGATGGGATATA
>WJLW01000086.1 GCA_014728295.1 Chitinivibrionales bacterium
AAAAAAGAGTAAGAAAATATTAGCGGTCATCATCTGACGGGAAGATGTTCTTTCCATCGATTCCCCGTGCCATTATATGAGTGATTCCACCAGGAATTATAATTCTCTTTTTTGTCGGCATAAGAGGTTTTTAATTTATTAATTTAACTCCGGGGTAATACTTTGGAAACGGGCCCTCAATCAAACGTCTCCTGATCCTCACTTTCGTTCCGTCCCGCAGGATTATAATCATAAATCTCTATGCCCTCATAAAACCAGTCGAACATATCCCGGCGCAGTTTGGCCATCCAGCTCTTGTTTTCGGCCCGGCGCTTCAGATTATAAAAAACGACCCCTTCTGCAAACACTTTCTCATCGCTGCCGCGCTTCGAGGCGGTTTTGGTGAAGTAGCGTGAGTGCAGCCAATCCTTGAACCAGGAACTCCAGTTTTCGAAATTGCGCTCATGCTCGTGAAAGGATTTGTAGCGCAGATCCTTCACAGCCTTATCAAACGGATACCACTCGTGATAGTCAAGTTTAAGCGGATTTCCATTTACATTTGGCCCAATGAGTTCCCCTGCCTGCTCACCGTTTTCTTTGACGTAGCCCTTGCCGATTGATCTGAATACTCCCTCGATTATAAAAGTTTTGCCTTTGATAATCTGCAATGGATCGATAACGTTCTTGCGGTTCTGCAAGGCAACCAGCCGGCCATTTTCGGTTTTGAGTTTGATATTAGTACCGTCGAGCTTTTCCACGGCAAACGTCTCAGGATCTTCGAACACCCATTCATATCCGGGATTGACCCGGTTGACGACAAGATATACTTCCGGCGACCGCAAATGCAGCTTCCGTCCATGTTTGCGAAAATGATCCTTGTTTATCTTGTACGTTTGCCGCAGAAAGGGACAGTAAACCTTGGGGAAGTCTGTAAGTGTTTCCATGGATTTCCTTTTTCCAATTGAGTATGCCGGAATATGACCGTATTAAAAATACTTTTATACCAATACTGCTTTGCTTCAGCAGAGATATGCAATCTAACAAAATCGGGCTTGGGCATTGTCATCGTAGGAAAAGGAGGCACACAGGGACTCGGGCGTAAATTGACTTGAGCAATCACCCCCGGGATTGCGGCAGCCGGGTTGGCGAGGGAATAAGGATCGCGCAAGCATGCACCATGCAGTGCTTGGCAAATGTATTTCTGTTTATTATATCAATTGCTTCCAAATTCACTGGTGCTGGGGGCTGCGTGAATTCATTCTTGTGTTAGTGCTATTTAATTACAGAAGTAGCGTGAAAATTAAGGCAAACCGATGAAAAACATGTTCCGTACATGCAAATTCCTGGCTGCAAAATTGCGTCTCCAATTAGCATTTCTGTTATTATTTATGCTTCTGGCCTATCTGAGTTGCACAGCGCCAACGGATCCGACTTCGCAATACGAGAATGTCTCGGTCGAAGTGCAGGTGTCTCAACCAGCCAATGGCGTTTCCTATCTCATTGGAGATACTATTACTGTCACCACACGGATCAGTCTACCCGAATTCATAACTCATTTGCAAATTGATATCAACGACTCACTGGTCGCCGATACCAGCATTGCAACTCTTGAATTAAAGGAAACGCTGCAATTCACCCGCTCGCTTTTCTATGTTGACACCAATACAATAACCGCAATAGCAACATTTGAAAACGGCGAGAAAAAGACCTACGAACATGTCATAAATGTTGATGGTTACCAGCCTTTGGTGTTGGATACATCTTTGCAGACCTTATACATTAACGAAGGAGATCTCTGCACTCTCACGACACATGCGACTGGAACCGGACCATTTTCTTATGTATGGAAAAAGGACGGTGCGCCACTTTCAGAAACCTCAAGCTCCCTCACACTTACCATCGCTGATGCCTCACTCGAAGGAGTGTATCAATACTCGGTGACAAACAAATGGGGTTCCGATAACAGCGAGCCTTTCGTCATAAAAATGATAGCCACCGGTACACCTTCAACGCCGGGTCAATTTGAAGCTCAACTTATTGATTCTACCGTCATTCTCACCTGGGGCACTGTCGACAGCGTCGACGGATTCAAAGTCTATCAATACGACTCCACATTTGCACTTGACCAGCCGATTGACACACTCACCAGCACGCAAATTACCATCCCTTATGCCGGAACTGATTACAAGTATGCGTTGACGGCATTTAAAGGCGCCAAAGAATCACCACCAGCCTTTGCTACCCTCACAGCAATTCAAGTTACAAATCCATCCCAGGCTCCGTTCTCCTGGAAATCAAATCTTATTCAAATCAACGTGCCCGAAGCATCCGGTTTTCAGCTCAACCTGCTCGATTCAATCGAATTAAATGGAACTGCTGCCGATATAAGCTTCGCAAAATCTTCCGGTTCCGATAAAATCACCATCAACCGGAACCAGCTCTCTTTTTCCACCAATTATTACGAAGCAGGCTCATATGTCGGCCAGGTAACCGCAACTCTGGATACCTTCTCCGCCAAAAGTGTCATTGTTTTTAATGTCACGGAAGCTTATTGTACTTTGACGGTTAATTCTGCAAACGGCAACGTTGCACTCAGTCCGGATCAGACTATCTTCAGAAAAGGTGATTCGGTTTCAGTCTCGGTTACAGCAAATACGGATTACCGTTTTGTAAAATGGGAAGATGACGCCCAGCAATTTGCACAGCAGCAATCAATCAACATCTTCATGGATAACAGTAAAATCGTCTCGGCATTATATGAGCTGCAAACAGCTTGCATCAATATTACCCCCGGCACTCTCATCACCGAAACATTGTCAAACTACAGCAAATCCGAAAATCTACCGGCCCAGATTTGTCCGGTGCCGGGATTGTATCAGAACAATACCGTTCGAATCTCAGGCAAAGTAAAATTCATCTTGACTAAATAGAACACTATCAAACAGAGGACTATTTTATGAGATTACCACAGCTTTGTATCGCCGCATTTATTGTTGGCTACAGCATGAATGCATTCAGTCAGCCAACCTCCGCAATCGAATTTTATGACACGACCGGCACAACCCCAACCTCAAAATTTGGGTGGAGCGGAGATGAAGATACCGGACATTTCTATTTGGAAACGCCGAACGATGGGAAAGGCGTCACTGTAAAGGAAGGCGAAATTACGGCCAGGAAATTTTCAGGTGACGGAACAGGGCTTACCGGAATAATTGGACAGCCAGGGCCGGCAGGACCTGAAGGGCCGCAAGGGCCAAAAGGAGATCCTGGAGCGACAGGCCCCGAGGGTTCGCAAGGGCCTGCTGGACCA
>WJLW01000087.1 GCA_014728295.1 Chitinivibrionales bacterium
AAGATTTCCATTAATAAGTATGCAAACGAAAGCTATAGTATTCATCACCAAATATATGGGGAGAATGGACAAAACCGGACCAACTATGAAAAAATACCTGTGCATCATACCTGTTTTCTTTTTAGTATTCTCAGGCTGGAGTCAAACAATCTGGAGGATCGGACTGGAGAACGGGGACAATACCGAGTTCACCGGCAGCGAGAATCCATCAAGCTATACCGTGCGCGCGGACTGGCAGAGTCGTACGGACTGGTCTTCCTGGAGCGGTAGAACCAGCGGGGCGACATCAATCAATGGTGAAAAATGGAACAGCGCCATCACCTATACTCTCGATCAGGTCCCTTCAGGGGGCGCTGAATTTGTACTGAAGACAATTGAATCCAACGGGATGGTACCCGAGATTGCGGTGTTTTCCAACAGGATGTTATGTGGAATACTGCAAATTATCGGAGCAGATACGCCGAACGAGAGCAATCCGCGGCGTTTTGGTACTACCTATAAAGTGTATATTCCCGCGCAGTTATTACAGCAGGGAGACAATACGCTTCGTCTGGAAAAACTTGCACCGACCTACAACCGTGGAACAAATAACCGTATATATCTTTTTGTCGCCTGGGACTATTTTCGCCTGGACGGTTTAGCCGATATTCCCGATGAGCCGGTCCACAGCCGCACGGTATATCTTGGCTGTGTGTATGGTTCCAATGGGTTCAGAGTGGATGATACCCGGTGCAATACCGAATGGAAAATCTGGGAATGGCTGGGAATCGCGTACAGCGGTAATCCGGTACGGGCGCAATTCTGGAGCAATCTACCGAGTTCTTTGCAGCCGAACAGAACAGAGTATCTTCAGGTATGTAAAGACTATGCCATGACAGTCGTGCTTGACCGTCTGACCGACAAAGACAGCGAAACAAACGAAAGCGATTATCTTACCGCCGGAGGCGAATTGGCAACAGCTAAAAAGGATGTTCTGGATAATGCTTTTTCGGCCTGGGGAGACCTGGTGCAGTACTATGAAATCAGCAATGAGCCGTGTATGGGCATCACGAAAGGCTCCTTTGAAGTCAATAAAACGATAGCCCGATATGTAACAGAAAATGCGCCTTCACACTGGCAAACCACAGCGCCGGGCTATACCTACGGCGGCGGCTGGGGCAAGCCTGTCGACTGGGACGCCGATGATGCCATGCGTATCGAGCTGGAACAGTTCTGCGAGGCGACTGCCGGGCACTCGTACGGAAATTCCTATTACAAGACCGATGGTATCCTTGCCCAGACAATCGACACGTACGGCAATGGCTCTCCCAAAGTGATAGAAAACGGCTTCCCGAAAGAGGTTGTGTTGACCGAATGCGGCACTCATCATACATCGCATAAGGATTACACCAACCTTGGTATTGGCAATGAAGCCGGCGGCAAAGTACGGGCCTCCATGTTCGATAAAAACATTCGGGCGCATATCGGTTATGCCGACCGTATCCTTAATTTCGCCATGTGGGACAGGGATGCTCCTTTCCGGCTAATCGGCGGCTCACGCGGAGACACAACGACCTGGTGCGAGCACGTGTATCCGACAAATTCCACTTTTCCCAATGCCGAAATCCAGAATAAATTGCAGATATTCCGGCGCCTGGCCTGCGCCTATGCAACCCATGGCGCGCCGCTTGCCTATTCATATCTGAATGCATCACAGCTCGAAGACAGACTGGCCTATTTCCGTGCGGTCAATACAGCCGGCAATGCCCCTTTGCCCGGAAGCAATGCAACCGCAAATAAAGTTTTGATCAATTTTGTCAATTTTCACCATGCGCAATCATGTACGATGCGCGTGCAGGTAACCATGCCCTGGTCCGGCACATGGGACGGCGTTCGATTCGGTCCCGAGCCCTGTTATACCGATGCGCGCGCAACGGTCAGTGTTGCCGCAGAGCCGACAGTCGCTTTCGAAGAGGAGATCGGCCCGCTGGAAGCCGTGCAGTATATTCTGACACCGCCGTCGGATATAACCCGGACACATAGTGCTGCACATCAACCGGGAGGCGTCAATACGTTACAATCGGCAGCAGGCATGAAACCAGTTGTTTTTGTAAAGAACAATCATCTGATTATCGACCATAAAGCTCAACGGCCCGGTTTTCATCTGGTCCTCTATACTCTTCATGGAACAGCGGTTGTAAAGCAAGAGTTGAATAGCAGGAGAACGCGTGTAGATCTCAGCACAATCGGAACGCAGCCGTTTATGCTGCACATACGGTCCAAGGCCGGCATGCTTATTGAGTCATCCATGCTTCTACATTATAAATGAGCACAGGATATTGCCGGCAATCACCGTATGCTGAGAATAGGTGACAAATCATCGGGAGAAAACAGACCAGTATATGGGAATATCATACAAGATACCTTTACTAAACAAATATGTGCAAAGAAGGATAATGCAATGAAATCATTACGAAAGCCGGTCACGATCGCACCACTCATCCTGCTGAGTCTGGCTCTATCGCTCCTGTCTTCCGAGCTTCCGTATACTTTCTCATGGATCGGCAATACATTTGGAGACGGTTCCGGTGAGGTGAGTGTCAACAAGGGGAAATGGGTACAAGTCAATATGGTCGATCTGTGGGTTGGCTCCGACGGCACCTGTTATACGGTCAGTCAGTGGGATGAAGGCAAACGTGAAGGCGGAATTTACAAAGACGGCGACTGTATCGGCTATCTTAAGCACCTTCATCCAAACGAAGGCGGCCATTCGCCGCAGGCTGTTACCGGGGATGAAAACTATGTGTATGTTGGAAACGGCAAGAATATCCGGCGTTATAATTATAGCGGCTCTCCTGCTCCATTCGCCGGGGGAGTCGATGACAAAGACGGCGGAGCGTCAATCACTTTCGGCACCGGGATATCGGGAATGGCGGTCAATGCGGCTGTGTCCAGGCTGTATGCGTGTTGCCCGGGTGCAGACAGAATCAAGGTGGTTTCGACTGCGGGCGGCCTTGATTCTCTCGATGAGTTCCAATGCGAAAGCGCATATCGCATTGCGGTTGAGCCCGACGGCGATCTGTGGGTTGCGGTGCGGTCAACGGATTCGACAGAGGGGAAGCTACTGTGTCTTTCCGCCGACGGCGTTCTTGAGAAGGAGATAATTCCCGGTAGCGGATTCGACCCCACCGCACTGAGGTTCAGGGGAGACGGTGCTTTGATGGCTGCCGACAACGGCCCTGATCAATGCATTCGTGTTTATGGCAATCTGGATGCCAACCCTTCGGTTATCGGAACGCTCGGTGAAGAGCAGGGGGTGTATGCAGGCCCAGTTTCCGGCACGGTCGGACCGCTCCGTTTCTGCGGGATTACCGGGCTGGGTACCGACAGCTCCGGGAACTGGTATGTTGCGCAAAACCGGTTCGGGCCCGAGGTTAACCACCATTCAAATGGAGGCGGGAGCATCCTGGAGAAATACGGCCCGAATCTGGAGCGGCAGTGGAGGCTTTTAGGTCTCGAATTCGTCGACTGTGGCGCGATTGATCGAAAAACCGGAGACGTTTTTTCTTCCTATACCAGGTATGCGATGGATTACAGCACAGCGGCAAACGGAAGCGAATGGACCTATGCCGCCCATACGGTTGATCAGTTTAAATATCCGCACGATTTCAGATACCGGACA
>WJLW01000088.1 GCA_014728295.1 Chitinivibrionales bacterium
GATTATCGACACTACCTTGCAGATGTCTTTGAGGAACTCAAGGAGCAAAATTCTAAATTTTCTTATCGCGCCTTTGCCAAAATGGCGGGCTCCAGTTCGCCAAATTATCTGCAGTTGATCCGCGATAGAAAACTCAACATCAGTCCTGCGGCTGTTTCCCACATATCCAATGCACTGCATCTTAAAAAAAAGGAAGCTGCCTATTTTAATACCATTGTCGCGTTTGATCACGCAAAAAAGCACGAAGATAAGGATGCTCATTTCCGCGAGATTTTAACCAGCCGTGAATACCGCAATATCAAAACATTGACCCGGGAACAATATCACTATTTCACGCACTGGTATATTCCGGTGGTACGGGAACTGGTGACCCACCCGGCATTCGATGGAACACCACGATGGATCGCTGAACGAATCATTCCCGCGATATCTGAAAGTAAAGCGAGCAAAGCCGTCTCCCTGCTAAAGAAGCTCAAGCTTATCGAGCACGTCGGAAATCACTACGAACAAACGGATGTGGTTGTCAGTACGCCCGCCGAAGTACTTTCTGTTGCGGTTGCCCGGTATCACAAATCATTAATCACTCTGGGCAAGGAAGCTATCGAACGATTCGGCCCCCATGACCGGGATATTCGTGGAGCGACCCTCGGCATAACCCCGCACGGCTACGCGGCCATCAAAAAACGAC
The DNA here is from genome assembly GCA_014728295.1 of Chitinivibrionales bacterium. GTDB lineage: Bacteria > Fibrobacterota > Chitinivibrionia > Chitinivibrionales > WJKA01 > WJLW01. The sequence continues at coordinate 689 of WJLW01000088.1, forward strand.
TTGAAAGCTTTTGGAAGGAGCTACTGTCCTTTGCCGAAACGCAGAAAGATCCGCAGCAAGTCTACCAGGTCAACATCCAGTTTTTCCCTTTAAGTGAACAGGAAAAAAAGCAATGATCAGGCGACTTTGCATGACCGTCATGATCTGCATGGGTGCTGCTTTGCTGCTGAAGTGCTCCAATGACGCCGATCCCGTTGCCGGTGGAACAGGCGCGGGCAATCCATCATCCACAACTACCCTGGCAATTATTGCCGATACCGGCTTTGTATCATCGGGCTACACGCTTGCCAAATCGGGCATGCGTCTTTCCAGGTTGCTGCCGATTACCGACGATGATTCCCTGCAGTATGTGCTAGATACCACCTTAATAAAAGTCAATACCATAATTTTCATTCTCGAATCGCCTTCGCACTGTTCAGACCTGCTTGCAAGCTTTCACGGCCCGTTCAACCTCGAATGTGACAAGGAAGGCATTGCGCTGAGCGGCACGTTCATATTTGACGCCGTTAATGGAACCGTCTCCCCCTCACTCGACTCTTTGCGCATCCCGGCAGGACGCTATAAAGGCATCAAGCTGATGATTGACAAAGCGCCGTCAAAATCGTCACATATCGATACCTGCGCGACCGTTGATTTCAGGGGAAACTTTTTCTATCAACATCAACAGCGTCGCTTCAGGGTTGGCTTAAACATGAATGCGCCGATTAAGTATCTGACCTACGACTCGACAATCATCGTCGGCCAAGATGATACCACACACTTCCTGATCGAGATGGATGCATCCCACTGGTTTTCCGGCGTCAGTCTCAAGCCCTGCCTGGAAAATGGCGATATACCACTCGATGCTGACGGCAACGTGACCATTTCCTGTAAATTTCCTCAAGGCGCATGCCGAAGCTTTGCATCGGTCATCAAAGCTAATCTGGTTAAACCGCAAGCGTCTCAATTAACCGTTCACAATGAAGCAAAGAATATGCACATCAAGGTTAAAATCAGTACAACCAGTGCTTTATTCTGATCGGCTGTACTCCCTACTTCCACAAATTTTTCTATTTATTGAAATTTATTATTCAGCAATAGCATCATACGTCTTTGCTTTCGAATAGGAGCGGCAACGCCGGCATAGCTATTGCGGACAGTCTGGCGCCGACTGGATTTGTTGCCTGCGACGATCACAGCCCGACAAGCGCTGCATTCACCTTACGGGGACATCCTAAAAGCCAGGCAGGTGTATCCCGGGCAGGTTGCAGATGCAGCGCACAATACTGCAGCAAAAAAATGCGCTATCATTGCGCCACAAGCAGTTTTTTGAGCGGCCGCAACCGGCTGCGGTGCTTATTGACAATGTATATACCCCGCGGCAGGCGTGCAGGATTTTTGCCGGCAACACCGATCGTCGTTATGCGTTGACCGCTCAGATTATACAATTCGGCTTTCCCCGTCGCATCCAGCCCAGGCTGCAGCAAAGGCCCCTGACGGGCGATTGTGGCAGTCACCAGACTCGAATCTAGCGCCAGCATACCGATTCCGTAAACATTATCCCTGCCGGGCGCCCCCTGATCAATCGCCATCTCGTCAAGCTTGTCTTTGATTTGGCCTGAGGTGAAGGATGGGAATCGCTGCATAAGCAAAGCAGCAGCTCCGGCAACTACGGGCGAAGCAAAAGATGTGCCGTGTGAGCTCTTCTCACCCTGGGTCACATTCGAAGTGCCTTCCGGCCCGACGATATCCGGTTTTATTCTGCCGTCATTTGTCGGCCCCTTGCCGCTGAAAACCTGTATACCGGGTGCGTCTTCTTCCCAGCCGCCACGCCAGACAGCACCAACCGTATACGCCCTTTGTGCATTTGCCGGATCGACAAAACTTGACGCTTGCGTCCCGAATTCGAGTTGTGATTCCAGAGCAAAAATGGTCATGTCAAGACCCGCGGCGTTGCCGCGCATCCTGACGACGGCAAGGGAATATGATTTGGATGTATCGAGCTTGACTTGTGCGGCTTCAAAAGGAATTTGGGTGACAAATTGTGAAGCCGTGCTGGCGGCAATGATGTTTTCCGATTCGTCAACAATAAACAAATCAAGATCGACCATTGACGAGCGGGATGCGCCGTACTGATCCCAATTCAGGAAGATGGTGATTTCTTCGGGAGGGTCAACCAGGAGCATACGTTCGATCGTACCGTCGAACTCTTGTTCGTCGTCATTATCCGCATCTTGCCAGATTCCGCGCCAGTGATGCTCGGCATCGTTGCCTGCAGCTACCGCCCAGAAGACATCGTCATTGGCTGCGGAGTTATTGACAATTGTATTAAATGGCCCGGTGTTGTCGTAATAGCTCAGGCCATACCAGGAAAGCGATAAATTTACGATGCCAATAGCATTGTCACGGATATAGTCCGCCGCATTTTCCAGATCAACCCGGTCTCCTACCTTCAGACAATAAAGCGAAACACCCGGCGCCATATCAAGCACATGCTCGGCGACTCCAGTCCCGTGACTGCTGCCTTCACGTATGCCATTGCCGGTAAAATCTTTGCTGATGGTCGATGCCGGCAGCTCTCCCTGATCGACAACATCCTGCAGATTGGCAAAACCGCCGTCGATCACAGCCACCTTGACGCCGGATCCGGTTAAACCGCCTTGCTGCAAATACGCTGCGTTTGTTAAGCCGACACTTTCGGAGAGCACCGAACCAAAACCCTCCTGCTCTCTCACCGGCATCGGAGCGCCGGCTTTGCCAATGAACGGCAAATTTGCAAGATGATCGAGTGAATCCAATGCAATACGCACGCGCAGAAAGGATCGCGATAAAGCTGCGATTTCACCGCCAATCTTGCGGATCGCTGCCGAATCAACCGGCCGGCCGGTGCGTGTGCAGATCGTGACGATTCTGAGCCGGTTTCCGGATACACTCGATGGCACATTGAGCGTATCACAAAGCAAATGTGCTTGCTGCAATCCCCGATGGTTATACTTCTGCGAAATATGTGCAAGCCGGCCAACCACCTTTGCATGAGCGGCACGAACCGACACGGTAAGCAACCCAAGTACGATCATCCACGCTGGAATCATACATTTTCTCATTTCTCAGGCGAGATTGTTATCACAAGAACAAAACATTGCCGGCTTGATAGTAAGGTACCACATTCCAGCCGCAAAATCTATACCGCGACCTCGATTGCGTAGAAAATATGACACAAATCGTGGAATGCAGATCCAGCCACGCGCCGCACAGCGACCATTCTGTAGACATTTTCGCCAAAATGCCTCTCTTAAATGTACACAAAAATCTTGAATTGACAACCATACGGCAATTTAGGGCTTACATAGCCGCAAAGCGATCAATTTTATTATATTTACACAGACGGTTCAGGCAAAATCAGGGGATACGTTACTGTGATATTCAGATGCACAAAACAACGTGCATTCGAGTAATTTCTCAAAATTCTTTCACATTTTAGTCTATAGGCGTTCCTTATGAAGATTTATCGCTTAGGATCATGCCGGGTTTTTTACATTCCCAACACGTTTCAAGCCGATCACTCCTTTATCAACGAAGCAATAGGTTACTCCCACACACTCAAAGAGCATGTCCAGCTCATCAAGTTCCTCAAAGAAGAAATAACGATACCAGAAGAATTATTGAAATACATCTTTACCTTTTATGGAGGTGACCAGCGCCGTGAGGATATCAATCAGGTTTACGCATCCAACCGCAAGGCCCTGCGGGAAGCGGAGGTATTTGTTGCAGAAGTCAGCAGCCTGAAAATCCTGCAGTATCAAAATCTCTATTTCCAGATATCACGTTTCGATTCGCATCACCTGTGGAACATTCCAAAACCTTCAGATGAATTGCTCGACAACACCCGGCACTACAAACAGGACGAAGCCGAATTCTACCATGATTTTAAAGAATTTCTCGATCTGGTTGACAATCGTCCCGTCATTTTTACCGGCCACATCAATATCAAGACAAAAGAAGGTACCTACATCGAAAGCCGCCGGATACTCAACGGTCTTTTACAGAGATACAGCAACCGGCACGGCATGCACTACTATGACCTGTCGGATGAGATCGAAAGTAATCTTGACAAATACATTGATGACGATCTGACGCACCTGCGCGGCCCGGCCTGGGAGCTTGCGGGGACCTACATCGAAGATATTATCGAAAATCAACTGACCGGTTCGGTGCGTTAGACCCGGTTGAGACGGTCATAACTTTACTTTTGCAACAAACCCATCCAGCCGTTCGGCGATTTCACCTTTGAAATTCTCATCCGACAGGCGGGTTTTCATCACGTAGTCGGCATCGTCCTGTTTGTCTTGCGGTATGACCAGGGCAATGGGAAAGGCCCGGGCGAAAACGAGCTTGTCGCCGAGTTCCTGTTCAAGTGCAGTAAAGATCTTGCCGTAGCCGAATTTGCCGTCCTTATGCTTGTCACTGCTGCCGCAATTTGTAGCGAAATAAAGCTTGTTTATGCGCTGCCGGTACTTTTTCACAAAGTCCCGCAAGGGAGCAAGAAATTGACCGGCCGCAACAGGGCCGCACAAAATTACCTTCTCATAATCAGCGAGATTATGCTGCAGCGGCTTGATGCCCGCGCTGATTTTAAGAAAACTTGACATTAGAATCATCGGAAATGCGGGGAGTCGCGGCCGGATTCGTTCTATGTCGCATTCCAGATCATGGGCGATTCTTTCGGCAACGTATTTATTGCTTCCGGTGTTGGAGTAGTATACTACCAGGATCGTGCTCATGCAGTTACCTTTCGATGTATGCGGCATGGCGCCTTGGTTACCTTCCCGGTTCCTTTCTGAAGGGAACAACAGGTAGTTGCCGGTCATGCTCAAATCTGCAGCGATATCTGTTCATGATCGGCATGTTGTACCCTTTGCTCGCAACTGAAGTCAATACTTGATGGGAACACACAGGTAAGTGGCGCATATTCAACAATGATATTTGCCGGATCGCCGGATACAATCTTCGCAATATGTTTCATGTCAAGCATTGTCTCCTGCCTGGTCATAACCGGAAATCCGAAACACTCGTTTTTGTATTTGAGCGGCCCTTTGTTTGCCTGATAATTTTTGCAGAAGGCGATGTGGTCCTCAAGCCTTTGCGTTATACGGCAATTTGCGCTTTCGCCCAAAGCGTGTAAACCGTCCATAATTATTTCCAAAAAGTTTTTGTCGTATTCAATACCGATTGAATTGCGCTCAGATGCTATTGCGGCAAAGGTTGAGGTGCCGGTTCCCAGAAATGGATCAAAAATAGTATCACCCTTTACGGAGTACATATTGATCAGGCGATACGGCAGCTCAAACGGATAGGCTGCATTTCTATTTCGCATATTGTCGTGCTTCATCGCCTGCCGAACGCCTTTTAGATCCCAGGAGTCGGAAAACCATTTGTTTCTTTCTTCCCAGAAAATTGCGCTCCGGTTGCGCCGGCGTTTATCGGCAGGCAGTTTGAATTCCCGTTTGCCGCCTTTGCGAAAGACAAGAAGGTACTCATGCTCAAGCGTAATATAAGCTCCCGCCGGAAGCATCCCGGAACCCATAAATTTATTGGGTGCATTCGTTGATTTCTTCCAGAGTGCAATAGGTAGCGGCTGAAAACCAAGCTCAGTACATTTCGTGGTTATGCGTGAATGATTCGAGTAGAGCTGGAAATGGGCGCCGATTTTTCTGGTTGCATCGCCGATATTGATGCAGACAAATCCATGTTCCTTGACAACCCGGGCAAGCTCGATCCATGTTTTGTCAAGCTCCCGGTTCATGAGTTCGAACGCATGCGGCCCGTCACAGTGGTGCAGCGATTCTCCAATTTCGCAATTTAATGAGGCAAATAATTCATCCCACATTTCAATCATCGGGTATGGCGGGGAGGTTACCACCAGATCAATCGAATCATCTTCAATTGTTCCCAGGCGCCGCGAGTCGGCAAACTCAACTCTATGCCTGGTTATGTCGGTTTGTTGCATGCTATCCCTTGACGGCAAAACGGTACTTTGAAAGTAACGACGATTTCATCCTTTGTCCGCTATAGAAAATAATACGTCCGTCAATGAATCCACCCGACATTTCAGGTAAATCAGAAGGTTTCCCCGGGGGCAAGCAATGAGTCATTGACATGCTTTTGCTCAATATATTCGCCTCCGTTGAAAAACCATAGAGCGCACCGGAAAGGCTGTCGTTCGACAATACTGGGTTGAGTGTGTCAAACGATACACCATCCCACGCGATAATTCCACCATCAAAACCGACGCATATCTCCTGGCTGAAAAAGAGGGTAAAGACATTGAAGCGCCCAACATGCCAACTCGATATCGAAACACTCCTGGCCCAATTCACCAGTCTTTGCGAAAGCATCGAGAAACTTGACAGAGAAATCCAGCGTATTGGTGAAAGCGACCGCTATAAAAAAGCCAATGATGCTTTGTGCTCATTCCGAGGCATCGACACACTAAGTGCAATGAGCCTTATTTGTGAAATCGGTGATATTCGCCGCTTTGCCCATCCACGGCAGCTTACCAGCTATGCCGGCCTCGATGTTGCCGAATACAGCTCGGGTGGGAAACAACGCAAAGGGGGTATTACCAAGACCGGCAACAAACGCATCCGAACAATACAGACCGAATCGTGTCAAACTGCGGGGAAACCGCCCATCCTGAGCAAACGAATCAAGCGGTCCCGTGCGGGACAGCCACCGGAAATCATTGACATATCTGATCGGTGCATGAACCGGCTTCACAAGAAAGCGACTCGCATGCTCTACGCAGGGAAACACAAGAACAAGATTACAACCGCTTGTGCGCGTGAAATGCTTGGTTTTGTCTGGGAAGCGATGCGGATTGGAGCTTGAATCGAAACGAATAGCGTAGCATATGAAATTGAATGAAAATGCAAATAGAACAGAAAAGTCCTTGCAACTCTGGTAAGCTATGATGTGGTGAAGTCCGAGGAATTTCCTTAAGCTCACGTGCTTGATGATAGATTACGGTGAACGCCACATTCGAACTAACTTACTGCGTTAACCAGCACGCGAATATGAGGGTGAAAGTTCACGGCGAACAAAGAGTTTTCAGGAAAACGTCTGTTTTATTTGACAGAGGGGTCATCCATATGAGGCCAGGGATGGCCGGAGAGCATTCCGACTCTGTCTGAACCCGAAGGGTGCCGAGCTGGTCGCGATGCATGAATGGTGCAAGATTTTTTCAATCACTGGCTGCTCTTCTATAATATTTTACGCCGTCCTGATTATACGTTTCGCCCTTCCCCGCTACAGCATCACCTCCCGCGCGCAGTGCTCGACCGCTCGATAATAAGTCCCGGCACCCGCGACATGGATTCATCAGCCGCGGCCGTTCTGCGCCCCAGCACAAAATTCAGTGCCAGCCGCGCATGGGCACACATATCGAAATTATAGCTGGTTATCCCATGCTGGAGCGCCTCGACCGTACCGTCAAAGCCGACAATCGAGATCCTGCCGGGAACTTTCACGCCACGCTTTGTGCAGAAATCAAGCGCCGCGACGGCGACATCGTCGTTGGCGCACACCCAGGCAGTACAGCGACGGTCGGCAAGCGCATGCTCAAACAGTTCATCCAGCAGTGTCCGCCAGCGCCATCGGGGAAGGATACGGCGCGGGATATCATAGGAGAACAAAGCATCAAGCGCGCCGGCTGCACCCGGATCGGCTTTTTTTCGCCAGATTTGAAATGCTTTGCGCAGATCGGCATATCGGGCCATCTGCAAAGCTTTTTCTTCATAGAACATGTTCATTTCAGCCGGAAATTCGTGCACAAATGAAGATATGCCAATACCGCGGGCCCTGCAGAGAGATTGCAAACCTTCCAGACGTGCGTGCGACCAGCCGGCCGCATGAAACGGCGAAATCCATGCTATGCATCGGTGGCCGCATGAGATAAGATACTCGCCCACGCCGCGGCCGGGCTCGGGTCCGATAACATTCGAGTTGATCATTGCGTTTGCCCCATGCAATGTTTCGGGAAGGCGTTCGCTCCCTGCAATATCGATTACGGCAATCGGCCTTTTCGCTGAAGCCAGCCATTTGAGAAGTGCACCAAGCGACGGGTCGAGGGCAGTGACAAACAGGATATGCCCGATAGAAGTGTCAAGGTCTGCAAAATCAATGATTCCTTCGCGGGGGCTCCAGAGTTCAAATTTTTTCGTCCCGCGATAGACCAAATATCCCACAGTGATTAAATCAAGCCGTGAGCGGGAGCACTCAGCTTCTAGCGCACCAAGAAACTGGTGTGCCAACGGCGGCAGCATTAATCCGCCCGCCTTTTCATGGCCGAGAACCAGGAACGTGATCGAGATTCCGGAATGGGCCACCGAGGATTTCGCAACCGCATAGCCGCTCTTGTGCCGCACCAGCCTCCCCCGCGACACCAGATCAGTAAGCGCCTTGCGAAGCGTATAGTATGACGTATCATACCGGGCGATCAGCTCTTTCAGCAGGGGCAGCGGCGCCGCGCTGTCATAGACACCGGCATCGATATCGCGCTCAATCGCCTGCCCGACATGCCATGCAGCCATTGCATGAAGCGGCCCGAAGCCAGCTTCACCTGTTTCAAGCACATGCATCACTCGCGCAATCCGCTCTTTCCCATGTGCGGCGACACGATAGCGTCTGCCCTGCCCACCGGTAATTATGCCGCGCTCACGAAGAAATGCCGCAGCTTTGAGCATGGTCACGGGAGCAACGCCTGCCTGAGAGGCCAATCGATGCAGCGCGGGAAGCAGGGCATCTTTCCCGCTGGCTGTATTGATTTGCGTAAGAAGCATGCGGATTGCCCCTGTAGTGCCGTTAGAGTGCTGTGACATAAAAAACATGCTCCTGCCTAAAACTTATATGCTTATATAAACAAATTACAATATAATTGGCCAACTATTCAATCAATTTTAGTTATTCTTTTCAATTAGAAGAACGGATACAAATACCAATAAGTGTACTATACACCTCAACTTCAGGAGTTCACTATGATAAATACCAGAATTTCTGCCGGCATTCTGTCGGGACTAATAGCTGTCGGCAACCTTTTCGCGGCAGGAAGCTGGCTGATCTATGGCGACCAGTCATGCATTATCCGCAAAGACATACTGAATACCGGCGCCAGCTACAACCACCCCGCCAATATCGAGCAGCTTGCCAACGGGGACCTGATTATCGTGACTGTTGCCGGGCAAAGCGAGGGTGAATCCACACGAATCGGATCATTCAGAAGCGCCAATAATGGTGATTCGTGGGGTGATTTAATTAACATTACGCCGGTTCAGGAAGCATTCGATCCCACACTGACTCAGGCGGAAAATGGTGATGTTTACTGCTTTTATTATAGGGGAGGCGGAGGATCATGCTGCAATAACCATAAATTCAGGGTATCGACCGATAATGGAGATACCTGGGGGTCTGAAAACGATGTGAGCGGCATGGCTGGCTTAAGTGATGATGAACTGCAGGCGGGTGAGCAGAGCAACTGTCTTCGCCACCCCAACGGCGACTGGCTGTGCGGCTGGTCCGAGACGTACAACGGCGGCCAGGGCTATACCAGCCATATCCCGAAAGGAAAGCTGGGGAGCCCCTCCGACTGGACAAAGCATTTCGGCATCGATCAGTTCTGGAACCCCGATTTCATGGTGCGCAATCCGTCAAATGTTGTCAACGGCCATTACCAGGAGATAATTGCGGTCATGCGTACTCAATTTCATAATTGCTGTAAGGGAAAATTCGCCTACTCAACCGACGGCGGCGAGAGCTGGGGAGGTTTCACTAATATCGGTTTTGTCGGCGGCGGTGTTGGATGCACCAATACCGCGAACAGCGCCAACGATGCCGCACCCACGGGAGTCAGCCTTGATCTGGACGGCGGCCCACTGCTGGGCTGGCACGTGATGGCCAGTGGTGGCGAAGCGCGCTACTGCACGGAATCCGGCTGCACAAAAGCACGCTGCGAGCGCTATTTTATGCGCGTTTTTGTCAGCAACACCGGCGATGCCGACGACTGGGAAGAGAAACTGGAACTGCGCGAAGAAAGCGGCGGCAACGAAAATGCCGACTGTAGCATTATCCAGGCCGCCGACGGCAAGCTGCACCTTATCTGGATCGGACGGGGTTCGAGTGTGGTCAGATACGCCAAAATAGCACCGGGTATTCTTATCGGTCAAACAACCAGGGCCATTCAACCGCGCGCCGCACAGACAAACGTTTCCAGAGCTGCGCGCGGCCGGGTCCGCACGCTCTATACGGTTCGGGGTGAATTCATTACTTCGCCGGCTGCTCACCGGTCCGCTCCCGGGGTCGTAATTGAACGACGGGGGTCTGGTCTGATACTGCGTGTTGCTGGCACACCCGCGCACTAGTGGCGTACAGTTTCACGGTCCGCTACGCAGCGTTCCGCTGGAAAAAAAGTAGATTCCCGTCGGCATCTTAATCTTCAATCATCAGTTCGATGGCGTTGTTCAGTTCATCACACTCGAAGTAGCGTCCTCTCGTATCGGCCTCGAAAATTATAACGAGTGCAGCTTCGTTCCACACATTCTATCTTCATCACTGATAGTTGATAGGACTTTTGCGTTTGTTTTTCGGGGTGGGCAATTTTGCATCTCCCCTTCCCTATTAGATTGCCGTCCACTTGCAGAGTCAATAGATATTGACTATGAGTGGCTAGCAATTTTCACGCAATTCTCAACATTTCTCCCCGGGTTCCATGCCGATTCGCCCACGCGTGGCAGGCACACCGCAGCGAAACAGTGAATCGACAATCGAGCAGCCGCCGGTAAATTCCCCGTCCGCCTGTTCGTAGGGCGGCTCGCTGAATGAATGATACGAATACGATATGCCGGTCTGCAGAAACGGCTCATCCACCAGGTAGTGCATCGATGCGCCTTTCCCGGCAAGATAGTGATTGCAGCCGCACGCAACTGTCAACTCGACGATACGCCGACACCGGTCCTGCGAAGTCACCTTCAGCTCCGAGAGTTTACATATGCGGGTGGTGATTCCCAGAAGTGCCGTCAGCTCCGACAGGAGGCGAACGTTGAGATCGATGAGATATTCGCACTCCTCGTCAATCGCCGCTTCGATCGCCCCTCCCAGCACCGGATACAACGCACTTTTGCCGTAGAGATGACGCAACGTTCCGGTAAATTTTTTGCGCCAGGGCTGAGTATAATCGATGTGAACATCCTTTTGGCGTTGCCCGAACCTTCCGGATTTCTCGACCGGAATCGAGAGCCAGTGCGCTTTGCCCGCACGCGGGATTTTGCAGCGGTTAACGAAATTCTGTTTGACATATTGCACAGTGTCGGCGATCACGAACACGTCTGCGCGATATACTTTTGCCATAAATCCGGCCCACGGCAGCAGGTTTGGCTGATGGGCGGCGCATATACGGGCCGCAGGCGGCGGCACATCGGTCGAGCCGCTATTCCTGCTCGCTACCACGGCATCACCCAGCGAATGACGTCAAAGCATTCGGCATATTCCTGGCCCACTTGCATGCCGCGCGTCACGCACAGCGATCGCACCGCTTCGGCACGCGTAAAGATGCGATGGTTCTGCGATTGATACAGGGCGACTGCTTTGACTTTTGCTTCTACATCCTCCCGGCGCAACGGGATGAAGCCGCGTGCCTGGAAGCTGAGGTTATTCATCGGCATTTCGTAGCCCAGCACAGTGCTGTATTTGAACGCGCGCATGCCTTCATGGTAAATTGTGGTGTGATCCTGGTGGAGATCATCTTTACAGGGGAGAAATACCAGATCGGGCCTGATGCGATCGCGCAGGCAAATCATCTCCTCGAGTATATCCTGGCGCACGTAACCGAGTTTGCGCACCTGCCAGTCATAGAGAAAAACATTTTGCCTGTGGATGCCCAGCGAATTGGTCGCCTTCCACATTTCAGTATCGATGATATCCGCGGGAAACCCGTCCGGTACCGAAGCCCGGGAAAACGCAGCATAATAAACCAGCGCCCCCTCGGCGCAGAATTTATGCAGGGCGCCGCCACATGCAATTTCACCGTCATCGGTATGCGCGCACAGCACGAGAACTTTTTTACTCATACGACAGCATCTCCATCAGCATGCAGCCTTGACTGCTGCGATAACGGTGTGGCAAACCCGCTCGATCTGATCTTCGGTCATGCCGGCGAATATCGGCAAAGAGATCGTACGCGCAAGCACGTCTTCGGCACAGGGAAACATGCCCGGAGCGCTTTGCTCACGCGATGCATAAAACGGCTGTCGATGCACCGGCGGCCAGTAACAGCTCTGACAGGCAATTGCAGATTTTTTGCACGCGGCCCGAATGGCGTTGACATCGATGCCCGCGGGCAGGGTCAGGGGAAATTTGTACCAGCTATGCGTCCAGGTCTTGGGTACGAGTGGAAAGGTGCAGGGAGAGCCGGCAAAAAAATTCATATACGCGTCGGCAACATGCTGTTTCAACCGCCGGGCTTGGATGCTTCGGCGCATATTGGTCTCACCAACCAGGGCCGTGATCTCGCTCATGCGAAAATTATGGCCCAGGCGGATGAAGTCGTTGCATTTATGTTCGGCGTCAATGCCATGACAGCGATAGCTGCGCGCAAACTGCGCACATTGCCGGTCACGCGTGACGACGAGTCCGCCCTCGCCGGATGTCACCGGTTTGGTGGGAAACAGCGAGAATGCCGCCCCGTCCGCCAGATCACCCGCCGCGCCGCCGGGACAGGCCGCGCCAAAGGCATGCGCAGCATCCTCGATACAAAACAGGCCTTTACCTTTGCAAAGCGCCTTGATTTCATCCATCCGCGGCGAAATGAGGCCGGCGATATGTACGACGATGACGCCCCCGGTGCGCGGGCTGATGCGCTGTTCCAGCGTCTTGGGGCTCAATGCGAGCGTTGCAGCTTCGATATCGGCAAGCACCGGTTGTCCGCCGGCCATCAGCACGGCATTTGCACTGGCGACGAACGTGTTGGTCGGCACAATCACCTCACGATCGCGCACGTCAAAATACCGCAACAGCATCTCAAGCGCGCTCGTTCCGGAATTGGTGGCAACGGTATATGCATTGTTCAGCATCGACGCGGCGGTCTGTTCCAGCTTATCGACCCAGGGGCCCATGGTGAGTTGTCCGCTTGCGAGCATGCCGTCAAGCTCCCGCAGGATAATCCGGCGATCCTCGGCAGGAAAGAAGGGACGCGCGGCCTGCAGGTAATCCGGCTTCGTTTTGTCGTGAGTTGTCATGGCGTCGAAAACCAATCCGAAATAGTTTGCGAAATGCCGAAAGAAAGTGAGTGGGGCTTATAGCCCAGGATGCGGGTCGCTTTGCTGCAATCGAGCCCGAAGCGGCGATCGGCAAGAGGCTGCTCATCTTCCGGGAGCTCAACGCTGCGCTTGGCGCAGGTGCAAACCGTCTGGGCAACGGTGCGGGTCGACACCGTACTTTCACTGCCGATATGAAAAAGGTGTCCGGCAGCGTCTTCAAGCGCTTCCAGAACGAGTACGTTAGCCGCAACAGCATCGCCCACCCAAAGAAAATCCGCCCGCCGATTGCTGCGCACCTTAAGGGGCCGGTCGGGCTGCTGCTTCACATGCTCGATGCAGCGGGCAACGAAGCCGCCTGTTTTGCCCGGCCCGTAAATTCCCGGATACCGCAGAATGGTAAATGGCATACCGGCGCGCCGGGCCAGGTAGCCGGCCATCTGCTCTGCAACGACAACAGACAAACCGTTCGGCTCTGCGGGCGCCACCGGATCGTCCTCGGTGACGGCTCGATCGTAGTTGCCGTCAAGATCAAAAACCATCATTGCCGACGAGTGAATGAACGCCCGGACGCCTGCCGCAGCCGCAGCACGTGCTGCCGAGGCAGCACCGTCAACGTTGACTTTCCAGTGCACTCCCCGTCTCGGGTGCAACGCATCCTCACCACGCCATCGCACGACCGCGCACTGGATCAGCACTTCGATGCGATGCTGGATAAGCACCCGGCGCAATGCAGACTCGTCGCATATATCAATAGCGGCATAGCTCCATCCGTGGCTTTTGACGATTTTTTGCAGTATGGCCGGACGGGAAGAACGGCTGATCGCAAGCACCCGATGATTCGCACAGGTCAATGCTTCGACAAGATGCCCTCCGACCAGACCGTTGGCGCCGGTAACCGCAATGTTCATGTGGCACTTACCTGTATCGAGTGAATGCCGTTGTTGCCGTCGGCAATAGCTTCGCCCTGTTCGATAAACGGCTGCCGGTCGCCCGCTGTATCGGTTGCCCGCGCCAGAAGAGTGAAATCCTGCTTTGAGGAAAGCGGTATATCGACATGCCAGCGAGTCCACACAAAGGGCTTGGGCCATGCACCGGTTCCCAGTTTTTGCACGGCATCGATTACTTCGGGCTGGGATGCACCATACACGCTGATCATATCCTGAGTTGGCGGGGCTTCGATTGTCGCGTTATGCCAGGTGACCCCAAATGCGTTTTTGTCGGTATTTGCCGTTACGCCGACTTCAACCGTGGCAACAGGATTCGGTCCCGACCACGCAAAGCCGATTGCGCGCACCCGGTCCCCGGATACATGTTGGTAATTGACCGGTGAGATAATTTTTGAATTCACCCGCGTGTAGGGTTTATCCGCCCAGGTTGTATCCGGATAATCTTTTCCTATCCGCCGGGATTCCCAGTACCCCACAACGCTGTCATCATCGGTTATCTCGATTTCAAGCAGTGCTTTAGGGCTTTTCATACCCATGAAATCGGGTGCGACAATTCTGACCGGGAAACCGTGAGCAAGCGAAGAATCGGTACGATCACTCAAAGCAAAGCCGTTGAATTTGTAAACGAGATACACCGGCGCCGGCGTATCCGCCATGATGCGATCTATGGTGTGGTTGCTGGAGTATCCGTCGTAGCAGCGGAAATTGATGCGTTGGTACTTGTTTGCGTCAAGCTTGCGGAAATGCTCTATGAAGCGCGCGAGTTTGACTCCGGTAAAGACTCCGGTACTGACCAGCGCGCCGCCGGGGGTATTGCCGACACATTGAAAAGTGTGCGTAAAATTTTCTTCTTCCTGCGCAAAAAGTGAAGCGATCTCGCTGTAGGCCAGGCGGGCCGTATCCTGCACGGTTCCGCCCTGTGTCCAGACGAACTGGAGCGTCCAGGTGCTGAGATCAATCGCCGAAGGACGCCAAGATTTGCCCTCGGCAAATTCGATATAGAAACCGCCGCGCGACTCGTCCCGGTCCAGGGGAGTTAAATAATCGGTTGGAAAGTCGGTGTATTGCGGATTGACCGTCATGTCCGAGCAGGCAAAGAAACCGCTGCCCGGCACAAAAAATGCTGCGGCGGCCGCGGAGGTCACCCGTATGAATCTGCGTCGTGATTGCAAAGCTTTCCGGTCAGGTTTTACCATGCGTATGAAACGCCTCCGCTTATGGTTCGGGCGGCCGATGCGTTGGTCCCCAGGAATATATGGCGATAACCGGCTTCGAGGCCAAACCCCCTGCCAACATACCACGTCCCTGCCCAAGTGGCTGCGAAACTGTCAGAAAGGGGCTTTCCTTCTTCGATGTTCAGAACTACATAGCTGGAGTCGGCACTGATCCTGCGTTCTTCGACGGACACTATTTGATCGGCGAATGGCCCCGAGCGTTGCAAAACTGCGGTATACTCCGCAGCAGCTTTTATCTCCCATTTCCAGTTGCGCTGATGATACTTGACGCCTGCTTTGAGCTTTCCCCTCGGCCTGGTTTCGTCTGCGGCACTGATCCGAACAGTGCCCGTAGACCAGAGTTCGGTGCGGATCGGATCAAACTTGCGCCCGTATTCCACCGAAAGCGTAGCGTGCGGACTGGTTTTACCCGGCATTGATGAAAACATCCAGCTCACCCCCGCGCCGGCGGCAATTGCATTTGACTGCCATTGTATCACGTTAACCATCGCAGAAATGCTCCAGGGACCGGCGAAATAATTGCGGGCAACTCGTGTGAAAGGCATGCCGAAATCATATTCCGCCTCTGCGTAGGACAATAATGATCCGCTGACAATTGTCGTGATTCGCCGGGTAATATAGCGCTGTCCGTAATATCCCAACCCGGTGCTCATTTCGGTAAAGTCAAATGTATTACCATTTTGATCCCAGCCGAACGGGACAAAGCTTTGACTGACGCCGAGTTTAAGATAGGTTGAGCCTTTCTCGCCCTGAAAGGCGGCGCCTGCAAGAATGGTCACGCACAACAGAAGCATGGCGCCGGACAGGCGATACATAGCGACTCCTCGGGAACAACCACAAAGGACAGGCGACAACAATTTTATCAGAACAGAAATGCACGGTACAATTGTGTGCGCGGGCAAATGAAATAAATGCGTGTCCAATGTCGACTAACAGGATGGTAATAATATACATAGATCCGGCAAATTCCGGTTGCAAACGCCTTAAATTAGCTGAACTTTCATTCAGCAAGTATTTTAATGACACCCTATTACCGGCCACAGTATGATCAGCCGAGGCGGCGTTCATCCGGACTGTCAACGATAGGAGATTACCTTGACCGATGCACTGGTGAGCATTATCGTGCCAACCTATAATCGCGAAGCCTGGCTCAAGGAGGCTGTCGAATCGCTGGTACATCAGACGTATTCTCCACTCGAGATTATTGTTGTGGATGACTGTTCACGGGTTGAGGCTACCCGCACTCTGGCTGAATTTGGAAAAGAAGTTCACATTATCCGCAATACGCGCAACCTTGGCCAGTCGGCTTCCATCAATCGCGGCCTGCGGGAGGCGCGCGGGGAATTTGCGGGAATTCTCAATGACGACGATGTGTATTGCGCACATAAAATAGCGCGGCAAATGGAAATCTTCGCACAGCATCCCGAGGTAGATCTGGTCTATGCTGATTTCGACCTGATCACGCCCGATAAAGGTACCTGCAAATATTCGCCCGGAAAGCGGCGCAAGCTTATGCGCGGACGTTTGGCGCCGGAAACCTTTGCGGCATTGCTCAAGGGCAATTTTATCGACGCCATAACGCCGCTTGCACGCAAGAAATGCTTTGACGTCTGCAACGGGTTCGACGAGAAACTGGGCAGCGTGGAAGACTGGGACATGTGGCTGCGCATGTCGGGAGCAGGCTTCCGGTTCTATTACCTCGACGAGGTGCTGGTGCTGGGCAGGATCCACACGGGCCGAAAATCCCGCAATCCGTTCCGGGACAAGCGCGGACGTCTGAGGGTGCTCTTCAAAGCATTCGCATCACCTGCGGGAACAAAAAACCGACACATTCGTAAGCATGCTTATGCAACTGTTTTTTACGATTTTGCCAATGCGATTTACAAACGGAATATAACACGCCGCTGCGCGCAGTGCTATGCACTTGCCCTGCGCCTCGATCCGGGCAGGATGACGACCAAGATTCTTCGCCGGATGATTTCATCCTGCCTGAGATATCGTTTCTCACCAGCGCATGCAAAATAGCCGCTTGCAAATCAAAAGGTGAGTTTTCTTTTGCCGAATAAGCGCTGCAACAAGCCTGGCCGGATGTGATTTACGATCCCCCACCCGACATGCCACCGATTGATATCGACGATGCGCTTGATGTCAAGGCACGACAAATAGCGCCGCTTTATGGCCTTGCGTTTTTTGAAGCACCGCACATGTCCTTCGCAATCGAATTTGGGCAGGCTGAATATAAGCGGAATACCGCTTCTGATATTGCGCAGAACGTCAAGATCGTTATCGATATGCTCAAGTGTTTCGAGGGAAACAGCCAGCGAGTAATGTTCGGGAAAGCTGCGAGCATTGGTTGCATCGGCCTGGAAAAAGTCCTGCTTTGCCCGCTTGCGGGCCAGCTCGATCGCATGTGGACTGAAATCCATCCCCCGGTAGTTGCGAAAGCCCTCGTCATACAGATACTGAGCAAATTGCCCGACACCGCAGCCGATTTCAATAATGGACGGATCGGAGAACTGCTTGACGAAGAGCATAGCCTGCGCGAAGAGCGGGAAATAGTGGGTATCCTTGTAATGCAGGTGATACTGAGGAGCCGTGTGGTAGAGCTGATCGTAGAATGTAGTGCTTTCTTCAGCGATAGTGCACCTGCCCTGTTCAGGTAGTTACCAGTGATAAGGTGTCTGGCCAGCGTGTGAGCATAATCTCACCCGCTTGAATATGAAAACCGTTATGGCGCGTGAACGAGCATGCCACCAGCGCGTGTGATTCGGAAGCGACAAGCTTTGATAGTGTATTTCATCCAGTTCAACAGACAACCACTACGGCATGCAAATCAATCCGGTCAATTTTTATCCGCAATTTGCCTTTCTTGAAAGAAGTCTCGACAAAGCGGCTTTCACCGGCTATCTCAACCGACCTCGGCGGGGAATCCTGTTTCAGCGTCAACTCAATCGGCCCGACGGGCGGAATGAAATCATACACCGGTTTGGCAGTGCTGTAATACAACGTCGAGGTATTTATCAGGTGGATGAGCAGCTTGCCGTTTTTAGTACGCAACGCCATATCGACTGCCGGCGGAGCCGACATGCGTATTTTTGGTTTGGGGTAGAGTTTCTTGACGATACTTCCGATAAACGCGCGCAAGTGCGGGGAGTGCTTCTTGAGGTAATAGTCTCCAAGCGGACCATACACACCGGCAATGGCGCCGTCACCAACTTTTCTGAAGGACGCCGCGGGCTGCTGGTTTTTGCGCACATCCTGGTTGGAAGCGCGATAACCGATTATCTCAGCATCCCCCGCGCCGATTGACTGCCACAGGCCTTCCAGTTTCGCCGGGATAAATCCGGTATCGATAAAAGGCAGTTCTTCTTTCGCCTTTCCTTTCAGCGTAACGCCAAGCTGGTTTTTGAACAGACGGGCAGTTTCCGCACCCGTAATCAGTACCTTGCCACCATTTTTAAGGTATACCTTCACCGCCGAGACAAACTCTTTGTCAAGCGTGTGACACTCGGGAATTATCAGCAGTTGATAGTCGTTCAATTTGTATGCCGTGGGGCCGATCAGATGAAATTCCGCTACAACATCGACGGAGTAGCCAAGGTCAAGCAATGCCTCGGTCATGCCTCTGGCGCCCGTCAATTCATGTTTGCGCGGCGTGTAGATACGCTCAGCGCGCTCTTTGTGCGCTTTGGAAGGCAGGAGCACGGCAATCTGCGGCACCGTTTCGGTCTGGAAGGAGACAGCTTTCCTTTTGCGACAAAAAGCGGATACTTCGGCGATACTCTCAATCATCCAGTCGCTAACCCGGCCGCGACGCGTCGGCTGATAATAAATTTCATAGCCTCCGCCCTGCGATATAATAAAGGCGGCTTCGAGCTTGAGCTGCTCAGGTGATTTATGCGCCGTATGATACTTGAAATGTTCATTGTGAAATCCCCACGCCATGAGGTCCCAGGGCTTGCCGTAGGATGCAAGAATGCGTGCGGGAAAGCGGGAAGGTTCGGCGGCATCACCGGAGAGGAAATCGAGGTTTGCGCTCAATGGTTCCGGCATGAACTGCGAATGCGCCCAGGCGCTGGTAAGTGCGAACCCGGGAACCCGCGCATGCATTTCGTCAACATAGTGGGCCAGGTACTTGCGGAACTGCCTGCGGTGAAATTCCATCCACTGCGGCCACAGCTCCTCATCCTGTGAGGTCGGCGCCGGCTTGCCGCCGGTTTCGTTCTTCCATGCGTCAACAGCTTCGGGACACCAGTCGGGCCAGACGGCCCAGCATTCACCATCTATCCAGGCGCCGTCGAGATCATACTTTTCGGCAACTTCGACCAGTTGGGGTATCATGAATTGATCGACATAGCCGCGAAAGGTCGACGTATGCCCGCCGTCATCATTGCCGTTTTCGTCGAGTCGGGCCCACTCGGGATGATGCTTGACGGCTTCGGCGTCAAAGACGCCGGAATAATGAACGAACAGGCCAACGCCATGTTTTTTGGTAACTTTGCGATACATTTTGAGCGAGTCTTTTTTCACGCCGGGAGACGTCCAGCCGACTTTTGAGGTGTATCCGGTGAGTCCTTCGTGACCTTTGCAATCATATTGTACATAATCCGGCCTCGTTTTTTTGATGAGCTTTTCGATCATTGATTCGGCTACGTCAAGGCCCAGTTCCGTATCCCTACTCTTGGGGTGTAAATCAAAATGGATGCCGAAATACATTTCTTCGCGCTTTTTAATTTTTTTGGCCACCTGCTCTCCTTTGTATCAAATGTAAACTATCGTCACGCACTTGAAAATACATTATGAATAGTTGTCGACCGCACGGATGTTGCGGCATGTTTCTGCGCTGTTATTCGTACCGCAATGCTTCAATCGGACTCATGCGAGATGCTTTGATGGCGGGGTAGAGGCCAAAGATAATACCGACGCTGATAATTATGGTTACCACGTAAATAATGTGGGATAGGAGAATCGTCGGTTCTACCGCCCCTTCGGTGCTTTTGGCGATTGCTTCTTTGAAGTAAAGGGGGATGACCCCGAGCGGGATGCCCAGCAAGCCGCCCAGCAAGCTCAGGGTGGTGGTTTCAGCAACAAACTGGATGAAAATCTGCAATCGTTTCGCGCCCAGTGCCATGCGGACGCCAATTTCGTGAATACGTTCGCTGATACTTGACAACATGACGTTCATGATGCTGAGACCGCCGACCAGCAATGATATCAGGGAGATAATCGTCATAATGACGCTAATGTTATTGAGCATGGTACGCATCTCTTCAACGCGCTCGGCGGTGTTATACTCAAAATCTTCCACCCCCCGATGATGTGCGGCCAGCGATTGTGCGATTTTTTTTGTCTCCTCCTCGAGCTTTTCAACGTCACTTACGGTTATCTCGATCGATCCGGGATTTGGATCAAAACCGACAATATATTTCTGCATGGTTTTTATCGGTATGAACAGCGTGCGACGGCGATAGCGATCTTCCGGATTTTTCGGCCCGAAAATGCCAATTATTTGCAGGCGGGTATTCTCGTAGACAACATGTTTGTGTAAAAGATCGTACCTGCTGCTTTCCCGGTTGGCGCTAAATGATAATTGCTTCTGAATTCGCTCTTCGATATGCCAGGGCAGCAGGCAAACTTGAGCGCCGCGTTCATATTCTTCGGGCGTAAACCACCGGCCGCCTTCGATTTCGATATGCTCGAAATCGACGGCCAGGGCGGCACTGTCAACTGCCTTGATCTTTACGCGTGCGCGTTTGCCCAGGATGTAAATCCGCTCCCGGCGCGTGATATACCTGGCAACTTCTCCAACTTCTTCTGCATTATCTGCAAGGTAATTCCCATCACTGAAACGCATGCCGGGTGAGCGGCTCCAGGCAACTTTATCAGCATCTTCCGGAGCATTTTTTTGCCAGACCCAGATAGTCCCCAGCCAGCGCGACATTTTCGAATTCAAAAATTTATCGATCCCTCCGATCAGCGTCAGCATCGCCACCAGCGAAGCCACGCCAAACAGCACCCCCAGTATAGACAAAGCAGATCGCAGAAAATGCGATCGCATTTCTATGAGCGACATTTTTATGCCGACGAGGATTGAGATTGCTATTTTAGGCATATTAAATAGGCGACGGACGACACGACGATCTCGTTTGGCGGGATCGTCGTGTCGTCAATAACACAACGCCTCCACCGGCTGCATATTCGCTGCCTTTGCTGCAGGGACGAGACCGCTGAAAAAACCGGCGACCAGGGTGAAACCAAATGCCAGGGCGTAATCCGCAATCGTCAACATGGGATTGAAGGGAAAAAAATCTTCGGGAAAGAAGGTAATTGATGCACCAACTACCATACCCATTCCCCCGCCAATGACACAGACGAAAATGGCTTCTATGATAAATTGCGCAAATATGTCGAATCTTTTTGCTCCGAGCGCCTTGCGAATACCGATTTCCCTGATGCGCTCGCCGATGGTCGCAAACATGATATTCATTATGCTGATGCCGCCAACCAGCAGGGAAATCGCCGCAATGCAGAACAGCAGAACCTTCATGCCGAATGACGCTTTGCGCTGCTCGGCGATCTTGTCACGTGCTATTTCGAATTCAAAATCGGTCACCCCGCGATGCATGGCGGTCAGCTCGGTGGTGATCTGCGCCTCCGCCAGGTCGATGTATTCCGTGCCGATCAACTGAACGGCTATTTCCTCCCGGCTGCGGCGATAGCCGCCAAAACGGGAAAGGTAATACGGATACGGGATCAGGCACTCGCGTGCGCGCTCATTTTGACGCGAAGAAGACTGGGTAATGCCGACAACTTTGAAGGGAATCGAACGCATGACAATCTCTTCACCCAATGGATTGGCATCTTCTCCCCAGATCCGTTCAACTACGCCGCTGCCGAGAATAATGACCGGTATCGGTTCTGCAAAATCCGCCATGGAGAACCATTTTCCTTTGTCAATGGTGTAGCTGAACGCTTCATGGTGATGGAGCGATACTCCTTTGACGCGAGACCAGGTTGACTTATCTTTGAAGCGGATCCGCTGCCAGCGCAAGTCGGCAATCGGCAGGACGGATTTGATGTAGTTGTGTCGCTGCGCAATGGTGACAACCTCCTCAAGGGTAACCCCTCGTGATTGCTGAAACGCCATTTTCTCTCTGCGCGTAACGGGCTCTTTTTCCTGGATATTAATTATCGTCAACCCACCGAGTTGCTCGAGATTGCTTTTAATGTCCGCTTCCATTGCGCGCACAAATGCAAGATCCCACAGCAGTGCGACAACACCAAGAAAAATCCCGAATGATGTGATAAACGTGCGTAGCGGATTGCTGAATACTTCCACCAGGCATAATTTGAAATTGACGGATAAAATGGATACCGGGCGCGTCAGAATCATACATCGATTCTTCCGTCGACCAGCCTGACCAGCCGTTGGGCCCGGGACGCGACATCATCTTCGTGCGTGATGGTAATGATGGTATTGCCTTCGTGATGCAGATCGTGAAATACGCCGAGAATTTCCTGCGTGGTGTAACTGTCAAGGTTGCCGGTCGGTTCGTCGGCCAGTATCAGTGAGGGATTTTTGACAACCGCTCTGGCAATGGCAACGCGCTGCTTCTGGCCACCCGATATCTCGGAAGGCTTGTGAGAACGACGATCCCAGATGCCGAACCGGCGCAACGTCTTTTCAACCATTGCTCCGCGTTTGCGGGCCGGGATATTCGCATAAATCAACGGCAATTCCACATTTGCCGCGACGTCAAGCTTCGGCAGCAGGTTGAAATTCTGAAACACAAAGCCGATATCCTTATTGCGAATATCGGCCAGCCGTGCCGGGGAGAAGTTGGCCACCGATTCCGCATTGAACAGGTAATTGCCGCGAGTCGGGTTGTCCAGGCAGCCGATAATATTGAGCAAAGTAGATTTGCCGGCGCCACTATGCCCCATGATCGCAACATACTCTCCTCGTGAAACAGAAAGTGAAATCTCGTGTAACACGTCAATCTGCTCCCCGCCGATAAAGTAGGATTTCGACAAGGCCTTCGTTTGTATGACCTGTTGGGCATGCATGGCGGCTACTTGCCCCTCCTGCCTCTGCGCTTCTTATCTTCATTCCCGTCTCCTTCTTTGAAATACACAACCTCTCCGCGCGCAAGACCCGAGACAACTTCGTAGTGCTTATAATCGGTTTTACCGACTTTGATTTTGCGTTGCTCTGTTTTAGCGGCTCCATCCTGCGCATTCGGTACGACATCGACAAAATATGCGCTGCCCCGCTTGCGCACAAAATGATTAGGAACGCCCAGCACATTCTTTTTGTCAAGAATTACAAATTCTGCATTGACGTTAATTCCGGGCGAAATGCCGGGTATTATCGAGTCGACAGAAATGCGCACTTCGAATGTTCCCAGCTCATCATTATTCGATTTTTTTGCGCTCAGTGATATAAAGGTGATTGTTCCCTGCGTTTGCGCGTGCTCAAATGCCTCCGGGCGAATGGCAACGTGCTGGCCGGGCTCCAAGTGAACATAATCAACTTCACCTATCTGCGAAACAACTTCCAGCTTTGAAATATCGGCAATGGTTCCAATCGTCGTGCCGGATTGAAAACCGGAAGTGGCGGAAACGGCAATCTCGCCTTCCTCAACGTTAAGGCTGGTCAGTACACCGCTCATTGGCGATATGATTACGGTTTTCTCCAGTTCGTCGTCCAGATCCTTGAGCTCCAGTTGCACCTGCTTAAATGCAATTTCAGCCAGCTCATGCTCGCTTTTTCGGTCTTCAAGCGATTTCTCCGAAACAGTACCGGTTTCGTAAAGCGAGGCGGTGTGTTCATAATCGCGTCGGGCCTGATTCATCTTTATTTCGGCCCGCCGTACCGAAAGGGCCGTACGTTCCCGTTTATAGAGAAGCCGCTCGGGATCAATAATCAGTAAGGTGTCTCCTTTGCTTACGAGCTGACCTTCTTTGACAAACAGCTTTTCGATGCGTCCGCTGGCTTCGCACTTCAGATCGAGCTTCACCAGCGGACGGACTTCTCCGGTCTGGGAGATGACGTCTCGCAGGTTTACATAGTCAACGATATGCGTTTCTTCGTAGGTAACACTTTCTTCTTTTTTGGCGATGCATCCGCTGATAAGGATGAAGGCAGTCAACGCCGGGCATAGGGCAGAAATAATTCGCATCATTGCATCGTTACTCCGAATTTTGCCAGAGATTCGCCGGTAATCTCATCAAAGGTGATTTCAAGTTTTTTCAGGGCTATGATTTTGCGCAATGTTTCTACGGCCGTGTCTATAAAATCATTGCGGGCTTTAAGCAGGCTCAGGTTATCAACCGCCCCCAGCTCAAAACCTCTTGTTGCGGCATCAAGCTGCTTTTGAGCGATTGCCCGGGCCGCCCGGGAGATGCGCAGATCTTCTTTCTCCTGCCGCCAGCTATCCAGCAAACTGCGGATACGATGCATCAGCTCCGTGTGATACTCGTTTTGCTCCAGTCTGTTTTTGTCGATATCATACTCAGTCTGCCGAATTGAGATGCGCCTTTTGGTCGCAGGCAAATTGTAGCTGAGGATGAGCGAAATTACCGCATTGTCACTATGCGATGAAGCTGCACCGGTAATCCCGTCACTATTGAATCCGTCAATGATACTGGTAAACGTGCGACCAACCGATATACCGGCGCGGGCCGACGGCAGCATGTCATTTTTCAATTTGTCTTTGTTAAGCTGCAATTTTTTGAAAGCAGTTTCAAAGATGCGAAGCCGGGGATCAAATGTCCGGGCTTTCGAGATAAACTCGTGCGGGGGCGGGAAATCTCCTATGTCTGGCCGGCGGGCAGTATCGATTTCTACAGAATCTTCGTCAGCGCCGACGGCCAGGGCAAGCGATCTTCGCGCCTGGCTGATTGAGGTGGTTGCAATGAGCAGACGGCGTTGTGCGCGCAGAAATTCAAGTGCGGCCGACAGGGTATCGAGTTGACTTCCCTCGCCGATTTCATGCTTGATTCTGGCGGTCTGCAGATCCTTGTGCGCGAGGTCACGTGCCGCTTTGGCAATATCGAGCAAAATGAGCTTTTCATATAAATTCCAGTACATCATGCGAACGTCGCTGATGTCACCGAGCAATCGCTTTTTCTGCTCGAGACGAAACTTGTGCGCGTCGATGCGACGTATGAGGATGGCATATTGCGCAGAGCTGTATCTCCCGGAATTTTTCAGCAGCTCATGATCGTATGAGATTCCGAAGGCGGTCGAGAATTTCGTCTGATTATCGCTTGCGTCATGCGTGACGGTTTCGGATACCGCGCCTGAAACGCTACCGCCGCCTCGTATCGATTTTTTGCCAGAAACGGCAGCTTTGGCCTGATGCACCAAATCTTCCGCGGCCAGATCCTCCAGCGAATCATTGAAACTCGTTCTGTAGGAAGCGTCAAATTCGAGTTGCGGCAATTCATCGCTTTCAACTGACTGGGTTGACAAAGAATCTGATGCACGGTTGATCAGGAGTATTCGAAATTGGCTGCCGGCATCAAGTGCGTGCGCTATCGCATCCTGTTCGGTGAGCTGCTCGCCCGCCGTGACCGCCACAACGCAGACTGACAGCAGCAGATTCCAGGTAGTTGGCGCCGGTATTGACTTGCAGGTTCTTTTCATCTGCTTAAGAAAAAGGTTTATTTTGGAAGTTCGGAATGCACCGCGTACAGGAAATGTCTCCTCACCGCAGAATCCGGCGCTGCAATCACTCCGAGACTGAATAACATTACGTTCCGGAACATTCAAAATTACATCGATTGAGCAGCATCACAAAATGGCGCAGGTAAGCGTTGCAGGAAAATTATATATTTATTAGATTCCAGCCAACAGGTAAATGTTACCCGAAACGAATATAGCCGCGATACGGCTGCCGGAAACCCGCAAGCATGGAAATGATGATTGATGCACTGACACGATTGCCAAAGCTGAAGAAACGCAACCTTCTCGTTCTCTCTTCGGGAAGCTATAGAAGCGGCATACAGGCAATCTATCTTGAAATCGCCGGTGCGCAATTCGAAATTATAGCCGACAGCTACCTGCCGTTTACAGCCGAGGTGCGAACGTTGCTTGACACCATAAACAGCGCCTCCCGCAAAAAAGCATCCGTTGACGAAATCGCATCATTGGACCGCAAAGTAACTTCCTGCTTCATTGATGCAGCGTTCACCGCACTGGCAACGGTTCCGCAGGCACAGAAAAAACCGCATGCCGTATTGCTGAACAAAATGCAGTTATGGCGCGGGCCGTGGGAAGAAGGCTCCCGCAACGGCCAGTGGACGTTTGACATCGGCAGCGATGTGCATATTGCCCGGGCGGTTAAGGCGCCGGTATTAACCGACTTCATTACGTTTGATCTGCTGCGGGGCGGCCGGGGATTCTTGCCGTTGCAGGCCGGTTTTCTGAAAATCGCCGATCTGTTCAGTGGCGATGCCGCATTTATCAATGCGGGATTGTTGTCCCATGCCGTTATCACCGACAAGAAAAAGAGAATAATCCTTACCGATTCCGACACCGGCCCAGGAACTTCCTTGATGAATGTGATCGCAGCCGAGCATGGTTGCCCCGACGAATTTGATCGCGATGGTTCGCAAGCCGCACTGCATCAGGTGAATGAAGTCTGCCTGGATACCTTGAGCGAATACGACTGGTTTGGGCGTCCGGCTCCCAAGCTGGCGCACCTGGTTCCGTTTGAAGATCTGCTTACCCACTCCTCGTTCAAGCGCCAGACCAGTGGAGAAAAGCTTGCAACCATTACTGCGCTGACGGCACGCAACATATACGATTTCATGAAACGGGAGTGCCCGTATTTCTCAAGTCTGTCGGCAGTGTGGATCAGCGGCGGCGGAGCGCTCAACCTCACGCTGATGGATTACTTGCGCGCTTATTGCGATCCGGTCCCCGTCAAGGGTATCGAAGAGCTGGGCATACCGCCATTTGCCGGGCTTCCTGTCGCACTGGGATTGACGGTGAATGAATACTTGAATAACCAGCCCGTGTATTGCAATACGTTGGTTACCAGTAAAGCCGATTCGCTCGGCAAGTGGGTAGTTTACTGACGCCGGCAGTGCTATATGCGCATCAGCCCCCGCTGGGAGTTTTGGATAAAGTCAACTATCAAGGCAATGTCGGCATTCTGTGGAAAATTCTCCAGCAGTTTTTGCTGTGCGCCAACAAGTGACAGGCTCGAGCGGAAAAGCGTTTTGTAAGCGCGCTTAATCGCATCACGCCGATCATCGCTGAATCCTTTTCGCTGCAATCCCACTTTGTTAATGCCCATCAACCGGGTCGGATCGCCGGCAGTCAGCGCAAATGGCGCCACATCCATTGTCAAGTATGAATTGGCGCCGATAAAGCTGTAATCACCAACTTTGACAAACTGATGTATGGAACAAACACCGCCGATAGTAACATTGCTGCCGATAGTAACATGGCCTGCCATTGCCATATTGTTGGCTATGATAACATTGTTTCCCAGGTGACAATCGTGAGCTATATGAACATACGCCATCAGCAGGCAGCCCGAACCAATGCTGGTTGACCCTGAAGCGTTGGTGCCCCGGTTAAGAGTGCAGAATTCCCGTACCGTGGTTCCGTCACCTATTTCCAGTGTGGTCTTTTCTCCGCCAAACTTGAGATCCTGCGGAATGGTGCCGACACTGGCGCCGTTGAAAATACGGCATTGTGCGCCGATACGCACACCGCTGCCGATATAGGCGTGCGACCCAATCTCTGTTTCATTGCCGATAACGGTGTCGTCTTCGACAACCGCGTAGGGCCCGATAGTCACCTTATCGCCAATACGGGCTTGCGGATTTACAATCGCTGTTGCATGAATCATGAATAACCTTTATTTCTTTGCCGTCAGCATGGCGAAGAGTTCCGCTTCGCTGGCAATTTTATCGCCCACAAAGCATTTGCCGGCAAATCTGATAGTGCCACGACGATTTTGCAGCAATTCACACTCAATGCGCAACTGATCACCTGGCCGCACCATTTCCCTGAATCGTGCCTTGTCAATTCCCAGAAATGCGATAGCTTTATCCTTGCTCATTTTCTGCGAAAACAGTCCCATTATCCCGCCGGCCTGCGCCATTGACTCAATCTGTAAAACACCGGGCATAACAGGATCACCGGGAAAATGTCCCTGGAAAAATGGATCGTTAAATGAAACGTTTTTAGTTGCTATGATTTTTTTGCCGGGTTCTATTTCAATCACATTGTCTATGAGCAAAAACGGATACCTGTGCGGAAGTATTTCTAAAATATCCTGATATGAAACCTGCGGCTCAATCTGCTCTTTTGCTTTCTGTTTTTCATGCTTGGAAATCTTCTCCCGGATTTTTTTCGCCATCATGTGATTGCTTGCATGGGAGGTGCGCGCGGCGAGGACATGCCCCAGAATCGGCTTGCCGAGCAGGTACAGATCGCCTATTAGATCCAGTGCCTTGTGGCGGCACAGTTCGTTGTAGAAACGCAGTTTTGCATTATTGAGGAAGCCATTCTTTCCCGGTTCGATTGGCCCGCTGTATTCAAACAGCTTGCGTATATATTCGATATGCTCCTGGGTCAGGTCGACATCCTGCATAACCACAGCACTGTCAAGTGTACCGCCTCTAATCAGCCCCTTTTCACGCAGCATTTCGATTTCCGACAAGAAGCAAAAGGTGCGCGCCGGGGCGAATTCCTTTGCAAAATCGTCGAGAGAAAACATCGTCGTATGCTGCGAGCTCAGCATTGGATTCTTTTGAGAATAGTCGATCATCAACGTAATGTGAAACTGATCCATCGGAAAAATACTGTAGCCGGTATCATTATCCTGATACAGAAGAATCGGCTTTTCAATTTTCAGGAATTCACGCTGGGCCGGCTGTTCCTGTATTCCGGCATTCTGGATGAGCTGAACAAACGGCAATGCACTACCGTCCATGAGCGGCAATTCGGGCGCTTCGACCTCTACAAGGCAATTATCAATTTCCAACCCGGCTAATGCCGCCATGAGATGCTCGATTGTTTTAATGGAGACACCGTCCTTGCCAATAGTCGTGCCGCGCTCGAGCTCGACAACATTATCAATGTCCGCTTCGATGACCGGAGAATCATTCAAATCGGTACGAACAAAGGTAATGCCGTAATTCTCCGGAGCAGGATTGATGGTAACTTTGGCCTCATCTCCGGTATGTAAACCGATTCCCGATAGGGAAGCAACTTTCTTGATGGTATGCTGCAATGCCATTACAAACGTTTCCTTCCCGCTTCAAGCCTGTTTCTTAACACGGCAAGCTCCGTTTCCAGTTTTTTAACTTTTTTGCGTAGATCCGGTAGTTCGGACTGGGAAGCTTCGATACGGCGCATGGTCATGAAATTGCGTGCAGGGCATCCCGTTATCTTTGCCTTTGCCTGGACATTTTTGCTGACCCCTGCTTTAGCGCCGACGAAGGCGTCGTCACCAATTTCGATGTGACCGACAAAACCGGCCTGACCGCCGACGATAACCCGCCTGCCGAACGTGGTGCTTCCCGAAACTCCGGCCTGGGCCGCCAGCGCACAATCTTCTCCAACTACTACGTTGTGGGCTATTTGGACAAGATTATCGATACGCACGCCGCGTGCAATAACCGTATCATCAAATGCGCCTCTATCAATTGTCGAATTAGCCCCGATCCATACATCATCATGCACCACGACTCTTCCAAAAGAGGGAATGCGAATAAATTTGCCATGTTCCCGGGCATTGCCAAATCCGTCACTGCCAATAACAACTCCCGGCTCAAGGATAACATTGTTGCCTATTACACAGTTTCTGCGCACAATCACCCCGGCATGCAGCCGGCAATTTTCGCCGATCGCGGCATTTTCTTCTATGATGCAACCTGCACCCAAGTAGCTTCCCGCCCCGACTGATACGCCGCGTTCAATTACGACCCCGGCCCGTATGCAGGCATCAGTAGCAATATGCGTATCCGCGTGCACCAGAGCAGCGGCATCAACGGCGCCCGCTTTGATGTAGGAGGTATCTTCAAAGGCCTGAGCGATTTTTGCATAGGCTACATACGGGTCGCTGACATTGAGACACAATTTGTCGGGAAAATTCGTATCAGGCGGGCAAATTACGGCAGCAGCATTGCAGCGTGCGATTGATTCTTTGTATTTGGTATTGGACAGAAAAGTAATTGCATTTCTGTCTGCGGCTTGCGGTGCGGAAATTGCGGTAATCTCAATATCTTCACCATCGGTAGGTGACGGGCACTGAAGCACCTGCGCTATATCAGAAAGTTTCAAGAGTAGTACTCCGCACAAATAAAGCTGCTCTGTACAGCCGACTCAAATGAATCGAATAAAATAGAAAATGGGCATAGCAACGTGGTTACTGCTGATTATTGAGCTCTTTGAGTACTCGCTCGGTCAGGTCGTAGCCCTTCTTTGCAAAAACAATCCCGCCTTGCGCGGCATCGAAGATATAATCATAGCGTTCCTCTTTGCCAATTTTGTCAAGCACTTTATTAATTTTTTCGATAATGGGCTTGGTCAACTCTTCGTTCTTTTTAATAGCATCGCCCCCCTTGCCAAGCTTATTCTGCAGAAATTCCTGGTAATCAAGATATTTCTGCTGAAATTTGTCCTGCAATTCCTTCTTGCGTTCGTTACTGAGAAGCAAGCTCTGCTTTTCAAGTTGATTTTTCAAATCCTTCAGCTCTTTTTGCATTGCTGCCGCTTCCTGCTCCCATTTGGCGGCCTCTTTTTCGAACTTCTGCTGAGCGGTTTTGACCCCCTCATAATCTTTCAAAATTTTTTGAGAGTTGATGAAACCAATCTTCAATGCGCCGAAACTCAAGGGCGCAAATGCGGTAAGTGAGGCAAACAAAAGTATAGCCGTGCGTTTAAACATGTAGCTTCCTCCAGCTTAAGTTAACATATAATGGTTTCAAGATTCCTGGTATGGTTAAAATCCACGGTTCATAATGATATGCGGGTGCACTTTTCCCCAGCCGCTGCCGCTAAAATGACCTTCAGCGTTGAGTTTGTCAACAGGCCAGCCGAAATCTAACCCAAGTAGCCCCAGCATGGGAACCATCAGCCGGACACCAAAGCCGGCGCCGCGATACAGGTCGCTCAAATCAAGGTCGGCAACATTCGACCAGGTATTGCCCATATCACCGAACAGCGCGAAATACAAGGTTTGCTCGACAACTGGAACGCGCAACTCGGAGTTAAATGAAAAAAGAACTTTCCCTTTTTCGTAGGTACGCCTGGAGCCAAACGTTCCCTGTGCGCCGATCGAAAACTCATCATAGCCGCGAATAACGGCATCGACTCCCCAGACAC
>WJLW01000089.1 GCA_014728295.1 Chitinivibrionales bacterium
CAAGCATAATCTGGGATGCCCGCTATGGATTTCAATACGATACCAATTACAAACTGGTTCCCAACAACAATATTATCATCCAGGCTGCAATGACCTTTTAGCAGCTACTGTGCACTATACACCATACTCTTCAGGCAGGTCGGGCGCCTGCTTTTTTTCATTTTGGCTTCTTCACATGGCCCAGACTCAATACTATTTTTACATAATCACTACCGTAGCCTCATCAGGAGTTACATGAATTACAAGTCGGGCATGCTCAAGCGTGTCCAGAACGATTTCGGCTCGCGGTCCAAAAAAGCGCTTATCCCCCGTAAAGGGCGCATTCGCCTTTTCTTGCTGATCAGTGCTGCGCTCGTGGCGTTCAAGCTTTATTTGCTCTATGCGGGTAAAGCTGATGCTGTGAATGCCGAGGCACGCAAAATCCAAAAAAAGAGTGCTGCAAAAACCGGAAAACTCCTACCGGAAAAAAAACAGGAATCACCTGCTCAGTTCGCTTCGAATCAGAAGCTTCACGGAGGAAGACTAAGCCGGCAAGAAGTACGTTCCTTCCTCTCCCGTACGCTGCCTGACTTTGATAAAGGGATTGATACGTTGCAGAGCAAAAGGACGAAAGTTGCCGTACATTCAACGATTGACACTAATCTGCAAAAATTCGGACATCGCCTGTTTCGGCGCTATCACCCGCGCTATGGTGCGCTTGTTGCAGTTCATCCGGTGAGTGGAAAGATTCTTTCGCTCATCTCCTATACCCATGACAGTATGCCCTCGCTGGGCAATGATCTGTACCTGAAAAATATGTATCCTGCTGCTTCGATTTTTAAAACGATCGCGGCCGCTGCCTTTATTGAGCATCGCGGCTATAAGCCAGAAACCATGCTCAGGCAGGCAGGCAGAAATCATACGCTCTATCACTTCCAACTCGAACGTGAGCTTAACCAGTTCCGGGAAATCTCATTGCAGGATGCATTTGCCTATTCTATCAACCCGGTATTCGGGAGAACGGCCATTCACTTTCTTGGTGAAGATCCGCTGCAGGAATATGCCGGCAGATTTGGCTTTGAGGAGCCGGTACCCTTTGATCTGCCGGTGGATACGTCCCGGGTTCTCAAATGCGATTCAGCCTTTAACATTGCCGAACTCGCTTCTGGCTTCAATCAGCGAACGCGCTTGACACCGGTGTTGGGAGCTTTAATCGGGGCTGCCATCTCCGAAGACGGAGTAATGCCGGTGCCCTATGCAATCGACAGTCTGGTGAGTATCGCAAATGGTAAATCGATATATACCGCAAAAGCCGCTGTCTGGAAGAAGTCAATCAATGACGTAACCGCATTGCACCTTCGTAGGCTTATGATCTCGGTTGCCCGCTATGGCACGGCGCGTTCGGCATTCAGGTATATGAAGCGTTCATTTCGATTTGAGAATGTTGAATATGGCGGCAAGACAGGCTCGGTTGACAAAGATGAATTAGGGAAAACAGACTGGTTTGTTGGATTCGCGCGCCACAAGACCGATGCGCGTCAACGCATTGCGGTAGGTGTGGTTACCGTTCATAATGAGAACTGGACGGTTCACTCGAGTGTGCTGGGGGCCGAGATCATGCGCAGGTATATCCGTTCAATTCAAATTGCCGATAAAAAGCGGCAGAAATTAGCCGAAGCTGCTTCCGATTCGGCACTCTCGGATGGTTGATACATGGAGAAACATGCTTTTAAATCAGCGTTCATCGCTCTGATCGGCAGGCCCAACAGCGGCAAGTCTACCTTGATGAATGCCATAATCGGCGAGAACCTCTCAATTGTGACTTCGGTTCCGCAGACGACGCGTAGAAATATCAAAGGTATCTACAGCTGCGAATCTATGCAATTGGTGTTTGTGGATACTCCCGGGATTCACGAGGGAAAGCATGCCTTCAACAAATTCATGGTGCAGGAAAGCACCTCGGTGCTTAAAAGCGGCGAAGTCGATCTGCTCTGCTATCTTGTGGACCTTGCACGTCCGTTTGGAGAAGAGGAGGATTTCATCGCAGGCATCATCAGCACTGTGAGCCTTCCGATATTTGTATTCTTCACGAAAATGGATCTCTGTTCAAGGTACAGCGAAAAAATTGAGGAATTTCATCAGCGTTACCCCGGCCTGAGAAAAGTGCCCGGTTTACCCATCAATGCAACCGGATCGAAGGCAAAATCTGTTTTTCTTGACCTGCTTCAACCATACGTCCCCGAGGGCCCTGCCTATTATCCGGCCGAGGATTTGACGGATGAGAACCTGCGATTCTTTGCCGGCGAATACCTTCGCAAGCACATCATTCACCGTACCATCCGGGAGGTGCCCCATGCGACTTTTGTTGAGATTGAGTCGTATACAGAACTTGAAAATCGCCACAAAATTGAAGCGACAATTCACGTTGAAACAAAAGGACAGCGTGGTATAATAATCGGTCCCGGCGGCAAGCAGATTGACAGAATCAGAAAAGCAACAGAGCGGGACATGTATCAGCTTACCGGTATGCGGGCGTCACTGAAGTGCCATGTGAAAGTAACGCCCAAATGGAGGCAGGATTCCCGCTTCCTTCGAGAGATGGGGTACGAACCGGTGAGCAAAAACGGGAAATCTTATCAGACGCGGTAAAGGGCTGTACCGATAAGGGTAAGATCTCTGATATACTCGTATTCAAACGCAACCGCTAACTGCGGCCAGACGCCTCCGGTTGCCAGTATTACGGCATCTTCCCCCGCAGCCTTACGTGAAAGCTTGGCGATTCGCTCGATTGCACCGGTTACTCCCTGAATTACGCCTGTGTAAATACACTCCTGGGTAGAGGCTCCCGGATAGACCGGCGCCGGAGGCGTTTTGACATGCGGCAATTGCGCCGTATGCGATTTGAGTGCTGCGAACTGAAGAGCGGGTCCGGGAAAGATGCAGCCACCGATGCATTCGCTTCCATCTTTGAGTATGTCTACGGTTACCGCTGTTCCGGCGTCGATGACGATAGAGGAACGCCCTGGACAGACATTATGCGCATACAGCATATTGGCAAGGCGGTCCGATCCGAATAATGGTGGCGTTTCGTAGGTGATTTTAACCGGCAGGTTGTCGTTTGCAACAAGGAAGCTGAATGATTCGCAACGCGTGTGGCGTAAGCCGCTGCGCAGGCCATTGCTGATTTCGGGCACGACGGATGCAATTTTTACCGGCAGTCCATGCTGCACGCCTGCGCCAAGCTCATCGATAATAGCGGGGGCTTGATCGATTGCCTGACCGGTGGCAATATCCCGCCGCTGCAGACAGGTTATCGCCGTAGTATCGATCAGGCCGATGGCGGTAACTGTGTTGCCGATGTCAATTGACAGTGTCAGCATATACGTTAGGTTCCGCAAAGCGCATTGGTTGAAACCCAAATTGCATCGTGGCGGTGTTAGTCGAGAAATTGCATCGGGCCTGAAGATATGCGCTGCATTGCGCCGTTGACATCCAGCATCAAATGCCCGTCATCTGCAACATCACGATAGATTCCACGGTGAGTATTCAAAATAACTTCGTGTCCGAATCCCATTTGCCGGGAGCGGTAGCGTTGATGAATTTTTTGTTGATCCGAGTGCAGGGTGGAGTGAAAATGTACCAGTATATCGCGTAGCAATACATCGATATCAAAGCATTGTCCGGTCTCGTGCTGCATCGATGTTGCAATGTCCTGCAGGTGAGGGGGGAAATCATGCAGGGCAAAATTGACATTAACACCAAAACCGGCGACAATAGTTTTTTTTAGCCTGGCCGAGGCTTCGAGGAGAATACCGCATATTTTTCGGTCTCCCCAGTAAAGATCGTTCGGCCATTTTATGCGCAAGGGTGCTTTACGGCAACATGCCTGCACGCTGTCGAATATCGACATGATAAGTGATCGATTGCACCTGAAATGATCGGCGATATCGTCAAGCTGAATTATGATACTTGCCCACAGTCCCCCCGGAATGTCGGAGAAAAACGCGTGTCCTTTCTGGCCGCGTCCTGCGGATTGGCGTTTTGCCTGCACCACGATCAACCCGGTATCGGCAGGTTCGTTCAGGTTTCTTGCATAGCTGTTGGTGGAATCGATCCTTTCGAAAAGAACGTGACGCTTCACATGGGAGATTTGTGCGGAAAGTGGGCTCATGCAGATGACGTTGATGTGTGGAGTGCAAAGCACGCAACGGAGCTCTGAGGACGCAGAGATTTTACCAACCTTGCTGTCTGGATGCAAATGCCGAAATTCAGCATCAAAGCTGCATCGGAAATAAAATAAATTTCTTACGTTCTCCGCGTTTATTTGCGCGGTTTGCGTACCTTCTTCCGGCCCCCCCCTCCCGGTTACGCAGAAATAAACTATTTTAATGGGCTTTAAATAGCGCTCAACAGACAAAAGTACAATCACCAATTCTTCTGTGAGTTACTCATGCCACAATTCAGAGGATCCGCACTTCTCCCCACGCGGTTTGTATTTCAGCATTTATTCCCGGCAATGGCAAAAGATCCTTTCTCCTGGAATGCTCTGCTCAAAGCCGGATATCGCAGGTATTTCAGCAAACGCGATCCGGAGATGGATGTTCCCGTTGGACAAATTTCTCTGCGGGTTAATGAGGTCTGCAACCTGCGCTGCAAGTCATGCGGGCAATGGGGCGAAAATGGACATCTGCAACAAAAACTCGAACGTGGTGAGAAGCTGGAGCAACTTGATTTCGAGGTCGTCAAAAGGCTTATGCTTGAAACCCGACACGACAAGCCCTTCTACTACATCTGGGGCGGCGAGCCGACGATGTGGAAGCCGCTCGTACCGTTCTTCCGGGAAATGGGCAGGCATAAATTGTATGGATCGATTGTTTCGAATGCTCAGGCTCTAGGCCCCATTCTTGAGGAACTTATCGATACCGGTGCACTCTCGATACTCTACCTCAGCCTTGATGGGTGGGATGCCGAGTCGCAGAACATCATGCGCTCCCCGGCGAATAAATCAAAGGTTGACAATTTCGAAAAGACTCTTGCAGTAATCGAAAAAACACATGAAATCAAGCGGCGAAAGAACCTCAAAACGCCGCTGGTCATGCCCATAACCGTTATCTCCGATGAAAATTACCTGCACCTGGCGGATATTCATCGTCTGGTTATGGATAAAACGCAATTGCACCCATACTATTTCGGCTGGTTCATTACCGAGGAAGACGCTGCCCTGCACGAGAAAGTATTTGAGAATCGTTTCGGATATTTACCGAAAAACCATCGCGGCTATCTCAAGTCATGCTTCAATGACGTCGATCCGGCCGCTACTTCCGAGCAGATTAAAGAAGTACTTAAAATCGCGAAAGGGCATGCTTCGGTACCGCACTTTCTGCCAGACATTTATTCCGAAGAGCAGATTCGCCGCTATTACGAAGACCACAAATGGAGCTGCGGCTATAACAGTTGCGAAAGCATCTACTATACTGCCGAAATTTCTCCTAACGGGCAGGTTACTCCCTGTCGCGACTATCAGGACTTCGATGCGGGCAATATCAACGTGGAGCCATTTTGCGACATCTGGAACGGCGATAAATTCAAAGAATTCCGCCGTCAAATGAAAAAAGGACTCATGCCCGTTTGTACAAGGTGCTGCGGTTTGCAGGGATTCTGATTTCCCGCCGGAATACAGCGGTTGACGGCTGCTATGCTTTTTTGCGCTGATCAATCGGGATAAAGTCAAGTCTGGTCGGCCCGTTGTATATTTGACGCGGTCTGAATATCTTTGCCGACTCCTCCTCCGTACTTTCCTTCCACTGCGCGATCCATCCCGGCAATCTTCCTATAGTAAACATTACCGTGAGCATATTGGTAGGAATACCCATTGCACGGTAAAGAATTCCAGTGTAAAAATCTACATTGGGATAAAGGTGACGCTCGATGAAGTAGTCGTCATTAAGTGCGATGTGTTCCAGCTCACGTGCAATATCAAGGAGTGGGTCCGATGTCTGCAAACTGCCGAAAAGTTCGTCGCACATTTTGCGGCATATTCTGGCACGGGGATCATAATTTTTATACACTGCGTGACCAAAGCCGGGCAGGCGAAATGGGGAGTTTTTGTCTTTGGCCATATCAACATATTTCTTGATATTGCGCTGATCGTTTTTTATGCGCTTGAGCATTTCGATTACCGCCTGATTGGCGCCGCCGTGCAATGGGCCCCAGAGAGCGCAGATACCCGCTGATATTGACGCGTACAGATTTGCGCGTGCACTGCCGATTAAGCGAACCGCTGTCGTCGAGCAATTCTGTCCATGATCGACGTGAAGGATCAGCAGCTTATTGAGAATCCGCACTACCTCCGGACGTATTTCGTAGGGGTTGACCGGCGAAGAAAACATCATGTTCAAAAAATTGGCGCAAAATGAAAGATCATGACGCGGATAAACTACCGGCTCGCCCTGTGATTTCTTGAAGGAGAATGCCGCAATTGTGCGTACCTTGGAAATTAGCCGCGCACCGGTGATGTCGAATGTGGGATCTTTATGCGTTAACGAAGGGTAAAAACTGGACAGAGAGGTTACCATGGAAGCAAGGATGGCCATGGGATGCGAATCGGCCGGAAATCCATTAAAGAAGTGGTGCATATTTTCATGAATCATAGAGTGTTGATTTAGGTAGCGGCTGAATTTTTTTAATTCCGCTGCAGTAGGTAATACGCCGTGTACGAGCAGATAAGCTACCTCAATAAATGAGCAATGCTCAACGAGATCTTCAATGTTGAAGCCGCGGTAGCGCAGGACACCGTTAATTCCGTCAACATAGGTGATATTGCTGATACATGAGGCGGTATTGGCAAACCCGATGTCATAGGTGGTACATCCTGCCTGCTGTTTGAGTTTGGTGATATCAATGCCGACTTGTCCTTCCGTGCCGACCAGTACCGGTAATTCAACTTCTTTGTCTCTGATTTTCAACTGTGCTTTTTCGGTTGCTTGCATAAGGCAATCGTCCTCTCTGTCGTTATCGTGGTTTGCT
Organism: Chitinivibrionales bacterium; assembly: GCA_014728295.1. GTDB lineage: Bacteria > Fibrobacterota > Chitinivibrionia > Chitinivibrionales > WJKA01 > WJLW01. Next base: position 7,006 of record WJLW01000089.1, read on the forward strand.
GCTGTCCTACGTCCATTCCTGTGCTGCTCAAGCGTTTGGCTTTTTTTGGCGAGGGCGTAGACGAGTCCTCCGGCGTATCGCCGCATTTATGCTTGTGCTTTGTTTCTTTTGGATTCGGTTCGAATCAGGCTCTTGAAGTTAAGCCTTTTACTGCACGTTGAAGCAGCCCGGCTGGAAATCACGTCTATTGCAAAATGGGCTGATCAATACAGTTTATTAATATATTTCAGGTAGTCACCGGAATACAAATATTTTTCACACCGCTTTGTTGGCTACCGTTGTGCGCTCAATGATGGTTCCTTCTATTTCTGTCGGACCTGATGCTAATGCACGATTGTCCATGCGCCGGTTGAGCACAAAGTTGAGCATAAGATGCGTCATTGCAGCCATGTTGAAATTATAGCTGGTCAAACCAATTCGCTGAGCTTGCAGCGTATCGTCAAAGGCAATTACTGAAATGCGGCGGGGAACCTCGAGATCGCGCATCTGTAAATAATCCAGAGCCCAGGCTGCAATGTCATCATTGCATACGATCCATGCCGTGACGTTTTTGTCCTGCACCGCAGCCTCGAACAACGGTTCAATCTTGCCCCGCATGACCGCTTCGGGAATTATTCGTTCCGGCAGTGTGAACGAAAAATGTGGATCAAGCTGCTGTTGAAGGAATCCGGGGATGCTCCGCTTCCACTGCTCATAAGCCTGTTTAAGCTGGTCATACTTCCAGAGACTGTGCTTTTCCTCGAAATAAAATCGGTAATACCGGGGTGGGTGATCCAGCGTATAGGCTTTGATGCCCCCTTCAATACCTGCCGATGCATATATTTCTCTGAGACCGGAAAGTCTATTTTGTGACCATAAGGCCTGGTGAAATGCAGAAATATAGGCACAACGGCGATGCCCGCAGGCAAGGAGATACCTGGCTACATTCCTGGCCGATCGAGGTGAAACCGCTGCGCTGAAATAGCCGAAATGTCGATTGCATGCATAGGGAGGAACTCGCCAGCCGCCGGTTATATCAAGAACAGCGATTGGTTTTCGAAGTTGGGCTAATTCGGCAAGCACGGTGTCGACGGCTCTTGTGTAGGCAACCACCAGAAAAATGTAGCCCAGAATGAATTCCGATTCGGGCAAGACACATTTTTTGCCATTGGCGCCCAAAAAAAACAAATCCTCGGTATTCGAGGAGTGGCCTATTATTTCGGCTGTCAGACGGGCATTCGAGCATTCAAGCTCCAGATTGCGCAGGTAGTCCTGATTGAGTGACCCGAGCTGAAAGCGACCATATTTATCGGCCAGCATGATGAAAACCACCTTGTTTGCCCGTGGGTCGGCCACAATACGCTTCACGCAAAAGGACTTTTTGTGTGGTGCAATGAGGCCCTCGCCTTGTAAATGCGATAGCGCTTTTTTGAGCGTGCGGAATGAAGTCTCATACGCTGCAGTCAATTCTTTGAGCGAGGGCATTGGCCGGCCGGCCTTGTACTTGCCCTGCAGGATGTCCTGCTTGATTCTGTTTTTCACCAGCTCCCAGTAGCCTGCTATATTCTGATCTGCAAAATCACTATGAAGCTCGTTGATAATCTCACGGCATTGGGAATGACTTCCTTCACGCACCCCAAACCGCTTTCCGGCCGCACCGTCGAGAATTTCCCTGCCCGCCAGAAAGCGGGTTGCTTTCCCGAGTGTTGGTACCGAGACGCCGCTTGCCGCGGCAAGCTCTTTGACATTTGGGAGTAGTGATCCGACAGGATATTCCTCGCGGCAGATTCTATCGCAAAGAGATAGTACGGTTTTCTGGACGGCGGTGAGGGGATGGGACATGAAGTAAAAGTAAATTACGACGCAACGACGCAACGATCCCGCTAGTGTAGTGTATCTCAAATTAGTGTGTGCTTGCGAGGAGCTATTTTCGCCTCCTGTTGAGGCGCGAAGATGGCGAATCCCGGGTGTATTCAACTGATGAGCAACGAAGACAGGGATGAAAAGAGCCCGTGGTAACATATTCGTATTTGAGATACACTACACTAGGTGGGAACACCACAACACCAGTATGGGATGATGGGATGGTGCTGATAAGTGGGAACGAAGTGATGTCAAAGGGTTATTGAAAGGTCAGACCGAAGTTAATCCAGTCGAAGCCCAGTAGAAATCCGCCCTGATAAGCAAATGAAACGCCCAGTGCGTTGAGCTGCTTGTCATTGGCTAGCGTCATCAGCCCCACCCCGGTTCCGATATATGCCAGATCAAGCAGTCCGTTGATGACCATTGCCTTTCTGAAATTGCTGATTTTTTCTTGTGGTGTGATCTTGCTCCTGTTAACACGATTACCCTGCTTGGCCAAAAGTGCTATGCCGGTATTGACCGTTCCCCAGGAAATATTCGATATGCCAATGCGTCTGAGGGGCCGGTCTTCGCTTGCCAGCAAGCCGGCGCCGACAACTGTCGAGGTAAGGCCCCAGGCAAGCAGCACATTCATTGCTTTGTCATATTGCACAAATGGATCGTAGGGACGCGTCTGCTGCGCCGGTAAATTGGCTGCCGCAAGCAGCACAAATGTGGCTGCATTCATGTTTTTTTTCAGCGCTTCGATCATGGAACTTTTTTGCCGGACAGAATGGCAGCATTTCTCACACAAACGAAGCCGCGATTTTTCAGGGGCGGCTTGTTGTAGCGAAGCTCTTCTCCCTCAGAAATGACCGAACCCCCCGCCGCCCGAACGATTGCGTGCGCGGCGGCGGTGTCCCACTCCCAGGTTGGGCCGTAGCGATAGTAAATGTCGGCGGCGCCTTCGGCAACCAGGCAGAATTTCAGGCTGCTTCCCATCGAAGTTTTTTCTTTAATGCTGAATTGCGCAAGAAAGGTATCTTCTTCGGGCTTCGCGTGTGATTTGCTGCCGACGGCAATAAACTGCTCGCAAGATTCGACGTTGAGGGGTAATTGATCGGCGTGCTCTTTGGCCACCTTATACGCGCCGTCTCCCACGATGCCATAGTAAAGCCAGTCCCGCGCCGGAGCATAAACGATTCCGATGGTGGGCAGGTTTTGTTCGACGAGTGCGATGTTCACCGTAAAATCATGCTCTTTACGAATAAATTCCTTGGTTCCATCGAGTGGATCAACCAACCAGAATTCCTGCCAGTCTTTGCGGCGATCCCAATCTGTGTCCTTTCCCTCTTCGGAGATAAGCGGCATGTTGGGAAAATGGGTATGAAGGCCTTTCGTAATGATATTGTGAGACGCTGTATCGGCGCGGGTCAGCGGCGAATTGTCCGCTTTCATTTCCGCATCAAAATCATCACTGTAATATACGTCCATAATAGCGCTGCCCGCTTGGCGGGCAATTTCGGTGAGCAGCGGCAGGCGCGGATCATGCATAGTGAATTATTCCCCGTTGAAGTACTACATTTTAGTATCCCAAAATACTATGCGCAGGCAGAACCTGGAATGCAGCAGCAAAAAAGACCGCACGGATCGCCCATCAGGCAACCGTGTGCAGCTCTTCGTGCATCTTGCGGTATTTGGAGGGAGGCATGGAGCGATATTTTTTAAAAATGCGAGAAAACTCTTTTTCGTCCGAAAAACCGAACTGATAGGCGATCTCTTTGACGGATGAGCCCTGAGTGAGCTTCTGGGCGGCCTTGGCAATCTTGTGTTCGAGGATATATCGCTGCGGCGGCAAGCCGGTAATTTTTTTAAAGAGGCGGGAAAAGTATGCCATATCAAGTGCATACTGACGCGCCAGTTGGGCAACCGATATGCTCCGATGCAGATTTTTTTGAATGAACGCAATCGCCTCAATAATTCTTTTGTCAAGTATGCAATCGAGATTTGCCATGTGCGCCAGAATGTGAAAGAGCTGCTTGAATTGCAATCGCAGCAGGTCAATGTTCGTATCGCTGATTCTCAATGTTGCTTCCAGCGATTTAAGTGTGTGATACAGCAGATCGTTATGCCTGGCCGGAAACGAGATGAGGCCGTTGACAAAATCGGGCTTGACCTGTAATACCGCCCACATGCACGAAAGCGGATGGCCGGGGTTATGGCGTATCGTATAGGGCAAATGAGTGGGAAAGACGTAGAAAGTGTCGGGCTGCAACTGTTCGGTGCAGGTGCTGTCTTCATAGGTTACTTCACCTGAATACGTATAGTACATACGATGAAAAGGCTTGCCTCTTTCTTCTTTGACAAACCAGTACGGCTCGCATGTGGCAATGCCGCATTTAACAGGAGCTATTTCAAAAAGAACACTCTTCTTGACCGGATCAAAATTCATAATACCCTCTCAAGCTTATGACATGTGAAATATACGCTTCGGCTGTATGAATCCTCTTGCATTATACCGGCAACAGGTTGTAATGTCAAATTGTGTATCGAAAATGTCAAACTTTTGCAATTGTTTTATGTGTCCGGGATGCTTATATTGATACAGAGGACTATTGGAAAATGCAATTTCTTTAACATGAGCAAAAGGAGCTACTTTATGGACAATAAGTACGCGGTAATCCTGGGGAACCTGGGTAACACCTGCGACCGTTTTCTCTCATCGGGCTACAAAGAACAACTTGATAAGGCGACCATGCTCAAGCAGGCGTCAAGTATCAACAGAGTTACGGGCATCGAGCTGGTCGGCACCTGGGACATTGACGAAAGCAATGTCGGTGAGATGAAAGCATTGTTGCAGGATAATAATCTGCAGTGCGCTTCGATCATTCCCGACCAATTCAGCCAGAAGCGCTGGGGCAAAGGGACCTTTGCTGCGCCGGACAAAGCAGTCAGAGATGCTGCTGTTGCTGAAATTAAAAAGAGCATCGATATCGCCGTTGAAATGGAATGCGACATGCTTAATTTGTGGCCCGGTCAGGACGGTTTTGACTATCCGCTGTGTGCAAATTATATCGAAGAGCGGGAGTGGTTTGTTGAAGGCGTACGGGAATGCGCCGAATACGCACTAAAGAAGAATGTTAAACTGGCGCTGGAGTATAAGATCAAAGAGCCGCGCACGCATTCTTACCTTGCTCGGGTAAGTGATACGATCTTTGTGGTCAACCAGGTCGGCCTTGACAATGTAGGTGTATGCATCGATACCGGACATGCGTTCATGGCATACGAAAATGTCGGCGAGTCAATTGCGCTGCTCAAGATGGCCGGGGACAAGCTCTTCCATATGCATTTCAATGATAATTACAATGCCTGGGACGATGATATGATCGTAGGTTCGATCAGGCTTGTGGAGTATTTCGAAATTTTGTACTGGCTGCGCAAGACCGGCTATAATCGCTGGTATTCCATGGATCAGTATCCGTATCGTGAAGACGGGTATGGTGCGATCCGCAGCAGCGTGCTGTATTTGCAGAAAATGGAGGCAATTTTGAATTCGGTGGGCATGGAACGTGTGGCAGAACTTGTTGCCAGGCGCGATCCGATAGCCACCTCAGATTTTATCAGGGAGAATCTAATTAAATAATTTGAGCAATTTCAACGACTGCAAAACGGCTGTCTTTCTGCTGCGAGGAAGGCGGCCGTTCTCGCAATTGCTGATGTGCACTACCGATGAAAATGGCGCATAAAGAGCAGAAAAATAGTTGACACTGCACGTATTTGATGGTAAGCTGGTAGGGCCTAAACGTCAGTGGAAATAATTCAAAGAGAAGAGCTGGACATTCGCATGCCGCCGGCAGTAGACAATCCCGATTCAGATGCTTTGCAATCCAATGTCAAGTCTCTTGAGGTGCAGCAAAACATGATCGAGGAGCAGCTCAGGCGGATCACGGGCATCTCATCGGGTATCATATATCTTATCAAGCCCGACGGTACCTTCCTCTTTGTCAACGATGCGGTAGAATCTATTTTGCACTATCGTCCCCAGGAGTTGATCGGCAGGCATTTTGCAACCATTCTTGCGCGGGGAGAACAGGAGCGGGTAAGCAGGGAGACGGTTTTGCCCGGATACCGGGGAAAAATTACCGGCCCGGAAGGGGCGCCGAAACTCTTCAACGAACGGCGCACCCGTTCGAGGCGAACCAGTAATTTAGAGGTTTCGCTTTTGACAAAGGAGAATCTGGATTGCGGGAGCTGCGAAGGCGACGTTACGGGGATTGTTTCATCTGAGGGCGCCTTTAAAGATATCGCAAAGCCGGGAGCAAAAAAGCCGGAAATGGAATTTTGCGGAAGTCAGGGAATAATATACGATATCACCCATTACAAACGGATCGAACGTGAAAAACACGAATTGGAAAAACATCTTGCCGAAGTGGAAAAGCATGATATGCTTGGGCGCTTTGCCGGAAGCATCGCGCATGATCTGAATAACAAGCTCGGTATAATTGTTGGCTATGCCGATATTCTTAATAGTCGTATCGACAGTTCGGTATTATCGGAGTTGCTTGATAAAATAGTGCGCTCGGCACAGTATTGCGCAGAGGTGACCAGTCAACTGCTCTCCTTTGCCGACGAACGGACGTTTCGCATCGCTCATGTCAATGCTAATGAATTAATCGAAAAGGTTATCAGGTTTCTTAAGCACACGATCAGTCCACGCGTGCATATCAAACCCTACTATCACGTTGACGGACCTCTGATTGAGTGTGATCCAGCGGAATTGCAGAATGCAATCCTGAAACTGGCAGTTCAGTTTGGCGACGTGATTGGTGAAAGTGGGGATCTTATATTCAGCGTCAAGCGTAAGAAAATCAACCAATCCGCTGCCAGGGAGCATGGGTTTATCAGTAATGCAGATGCATTTGTCCGCATCACTATCATTTCAGCCCGGTTGCGCTCCTCGTATGAGGGCGCCTCTTATGAAAAATCCGGCTCAACCACCGCGCAATTGCCTCCTGCTGCCGATAAATACAACCTGAGCCACATCCGTCAATGCTTGCGGAGATATGGGGGATTTCTGGAATGCTTACGAGAGTCTGAGACAGGAATACGCTGCGATATGTACCTGCCTGACATGCATACCGGCAGTTAATTTACAGCAATGTTAACCGGTTAAATTTCTTGCTTGGTCGGCCAGCTATAAGCGGGTGAAATTAGTAACTGTTATACCCTTAACGATAATAATTTGCTTCAAATGCGCGCACCAAGCTATTTTTTTTGCTCAATTTGCTTGAAAGGTTTACGGTGAGGGGGAAGCGCCTCCCGCAGCGGTCAAGGTTGACTAAATAGTCTGTGGGTGGTATAATTTGCTCATCAGCTTTACTAGACTAGTATATTGCTGTATCACAATAAGGTTTGTTTATGTCCAAACGCCCCTCATGGTCTCTGCTGATTCTTAATTCAGCGTCTTCACTGCCCACCAAATTCATATCACTGCGCAATTTTCCGTTTTTTCTTGTTCTGCTAATCGGGCTTTCTATAAGCGGAGGATATGGATTGGTTCGTCTTGTCTGGAAAGCATCCAGCTATGCTTATACCAGCTTTGGGGTCGAGAACGAGAAGCGCGAGAATATGAAACTCATGAAGACGCTCAGTCTTTTCGAAAAGCTCTCCGACATGCATGATCGCAAATTTTCGACACTGGTCGAGTTTGAAGATAAAACCCGGATGCAATTCGGCATGAATCAGATTAGCGGCGACGTTCGCAAAGCCGGCATTGGCGGCAAGCCCGATATGCAACAACTTGTCGAAGCGTCACTGACCAATTCAAAATTGCTCAAGGCAAATCATATTCACGGCAAGATGGAAGGCTTGATCAGGCAGGTTCAGCTACAGAAAAAGACTTTCAACACGATGGCTTCATTCGTTTCGCAACAGCACGATATCTGGTCGCAACGTCCTTCGGTCAAGCCCTGCAAGGGGCGCTATACTTCCGGTTTCGGCTATCGAATTCATCCGGTCTTTCATACCCGCATGTTTCATGAGGGAGTTGACATTGCCAATAAGGTCTGGACGCCCATTTATGCAACCGCCGGCGGCATCGCCACCTTTGTCGGCTGGAAGCGCGATTTCGGCAATGTCATCGAGCTTAACCACCATGCCTCGGGCTATCAAACCGTGTATGCCCACCTGCAGGAGACTGCTGTGGTGGAGGGTCAGGTGGTCAAGCGGGGCACGCTCATCGGCTACATGGGACAGAGCGGACGCACTACCGGACCTCACCTGCATTACGAAGTTCGTGCACTTGGGCGCCAACTCAATCCCAAAGACTTTATTCTGGATCCAAATATAGTTGTAGACTAAGTCGCTATGGTCCATTCCGCTGATATTTCCGTCGCATCATCTGCACGTGCTCACTGGATCGACATTACCTCAGAGGTGCGCCGGGAAGTGGATCAGAGCGGTATTTGCAATGGTATGTGTACGGTGTCAAGCCTGCATACTACCGCAGGCATTACCATTAACGAAAATGCCGATCCCGATGTCGGACGCGATGTGTTCTGGAAACTGAGCAATCTGGTCCCGCGGGAAGACGGCTATCATCATTGCGAAGGCAACTCCGACAGCCATGTCAAAGCATCGCTGGTCGGGTTGAGCGTCCAGGTACCGCTCCGGGATGGATCACTCGTATTAGGAACGTGGCAAAGTATTTATTTCTGTGAGTTTGACGGGCCGCGAAACAGAAGGATATGTGTGACCGTGCTGGGCGAATAAGAGGTCCGGTGATTGGTTTTTTCACTCAAGAAAATTGTCTGCTGCCTGCTGGGATTGTATTACTTCTGCCTGGTAGGTGCGCAAAGTGATACCCTCCTGTATGCTGCCGAAATGACGGTGATGCCGGTTGGTGCACGCACTGCCGCTCTGGGAGAAGCTGCCGCAGCTCTGCCGCTCAACGCACAGTCACTCTATTACAATCCAGCGCTGATCTCGGTTAATGCGCAGGTGGAAATCTGGCTTGAAGGTGCGATTTTATACGGTAACGAAACACAAAACGCTTCGCTGGCAATTCAGACACCCATACAGAAAGATATCATCATTGGCGCCTTGTATTCGGCGGTAATCAACGATGACATTCCGTTATATGCGGAGCTGCCGGCAACGTATCAGGAAAATCTTGCTAATCCCTTACTGCGTTCGAACGGTGAGCCACTTGGCTATTTTTCCAATATTCATCACAATGTTGTCCTTGCGGTTGCGAAAAATTTTGCCCTGCTGGGGGGACGAAGCTCTCGGCTGAGCGCATTCCCCTTGCCGGTGGATATTGCGATAGGCGTAAATTTCAAGGCATACTGGCAACATATGAATCCGCACGGAAAGGTGCGCCTGGGCATGAATGTCAATGCAGATGCAGGATTGCTGGTTAGTATCGGTATGGATTATGACATTGCCATACGTGAAGTTACCCGGCGATTCATGCTGGGTGCCGGTGTGCGCAATGCGTTGCCGTCCAAAGTGGTGTGGGTCTATTCACCGCTTGACTATCGTGAGCAAGTACATAACACGCAACAATACAGCGTTGCCTATGAAGACCGGACCGGCTTTCTGCAGGGTCACTGGCTGATTGCCCTGGGACTGCAACGCAGTTTTGCGGATGAGGTTTCATCGAGTGCAGAACCGGCGGATTACATCCAGACATTGCATGCCGGATTGGAGGGAACCTTTTTTGAATTAGTTTCATTTCGGGCGGGTATTTCCGACGGTGTTGCGTCACTTGGAGCCGGGGTCGCTTTCGATCGCTATCGCCTGGATTATGCGTTCAGGTTCGACCAGATCAAGTTTTCACCGATACGGCTGAGTTTCGGCGCCGTGTTTTAAAGGTGCTTGTATTTTTCCCGCTCACCGTAGAGCTGGCCGATACGGACAGACAGATTGTCACCAACGACCGTAATTTCTCCCTTGGCAAGTAGCCTTCCCCCGATAAATATGTCAACGGGTTCGCCGGCCATGCGGCGCAATTGCACCAGGCTTCCCTTCTTGAGATTAAGCAGTTCCCGAATTCTCATGTGAGTCTGCCCCAGTTGCACCGATATGGGAAGGTTTACATCCAGGAGCATTTTCATACTGTTGGGCATGTGATATTCCTCAGCGGCGAAGGATGGTCTCTTATTTCTATCGGTAATTCAGTAGAAATTCTTTAAAAATCTCACCGATCACCGCACCGGACGAGACAAGCACTATCAGCACTATACCCATTATAACCAGAAATATCAGTGTCGGCAAGATAAAAGCAACAATAACGCGGATAACGGAGATGCGATGCGCTTTATGCAGGCCGATTATGATTACAACCAGCGACCATGCTGAAGCAAGGAAACCGCCGAAGTAGGGTATGGCATACAGCAGCCAGGTACTGTGGGAATAAGCAAATACCTGCAGAGTAACACGCCAGGGGCCTTTGGTGCCGGTGAACAACCTCAGCATGCCGTGCACTATCCAACTGAGGTAGAGCAACGAAAAGGAAACGATTAACGGATATGCAATCAGATAGGTGGAGTGTATGCCGCCCGGCAACAGCTTCTGTACACATGCGTTTTTGAAGCCGGTTGCGCAGATGAGTTGCGCCCAGCCGAATTGCAGCAACGCTCCCAGTCCGCCGGCGGCCAAAGCAAACAGCCATGCCATGAAGGCGTCGGTTTGGCTGTTGATTCGCTCAAAAAAATGGCCCGGCCGCATGAGGGTCAGACTCACTGTCGAGCCGAATGCAAATGCGATCCCGGTATTGTCAAGCTGTTCCCATGCCGGTTTTGCAGCTTGAGTTTGCGAGTTTTGCAGGTCGGTTCCACACATCCGGCATACATCACCGTACTGCATGGATGTCGGCGAAGCGCTGCAGGTGGGGCATTGATAGGGGCCGGATCGTTCGGGTAATGATTGCATGCTTTCGTCCTGCACGTCAAGATTCGTCCTGCCGGTACGGTTGGGCTCCGGTTTCCGGCGCAAGGGGCGGATTTTTTGTGCCCGTAATGGTAAAATAAAACAATGGTCTTATCGATATTCCGGAGCAGCAACGGCGCACGTTTTATTTTTACCGGCACGGATTGCCAAGGTGCGTTTGTGCAAAAGCAAACTCTACAGACGCTACGATCAAGTTCGGAGTATCATGTTTATGAAAGGAATGTACAGATGATTGTTGTTACCGGTGGCGCCGGATTCATCGGCAGCGTCGCCGTCCACGAGCTCAACCGGCGAGGACACTCCGACATTGTTGTTGTCGATCGTCTGGGAACCGCAGAAAAGTGGAAAAATCTGGTTGGCCTGGCATATGATGATTATCTTGACAAAGAAGATTTTATTGAAAAGCTTGTTTCAAACCATTTCGGCAACGGAATCGACCTGATTCTCCACCTCGGGGCATGCAGTGCCACCACCGAACACAACGCCGATTATTTGATGGAAAACAATTACCGCTACAGTCTGCGCATCGCACAGTGGCGAAATGAACATAAGGCGACCCGACTGGTCTATGCTTCATCGGCCGCAACCTATGGAGACGGTCGCAAAGGCTACAGCGATGATGAGGCGGAGCTTGACGCACTGCGTCCGCTCAATATGTACGGCTATTCCAAACACTTGTTTGATTTGCAGGCACGCCGGCGCGGATGGCTCTCAAGCATTGTCGGTCTTAAGTACTTTAACGTATTCGGCCCGAATGAAAACCACAAAGGCGACATGCGCAGCGTGATTAACAAGGCCTATCCCCGCGTGCGCGAGCACGGAGTAATGTCGCTTTTCAAATCGTACCGCGGCGACTATCGCAACGGCGAACAGCAAAGAGACTTTATCTACGTCAAAGACGCCGTAGCCATGACCTTGTACTGTGCCGAACACGCGCAGGTCAATGGCATATACAACATCGGGACCGGGAATGCACGCAGTTGGAATGATGTCGCACATGCGCTTTTCAAGGCCGCCGGCAGAGAGCCAAAGATTACCTATATCGATATGCCCGAAACTATTCGAGACAAGTACCAGTACTTTACTCAAGCGAATATGGACAAACTGCGCAGCACCGGCTGCGATAGCACCTGCAGTCGCCTTGAAGATGCAATTGAAGATTATGTCAAAACGTATCTTTCGAAAAATGCCCTGATCGCCCAATGCTGAGGAAAGGTCGGCCATTGTCGAAGTTTTCTATCTTGCACACTCCCGATGGTTTGAAGGGCTATTTGCTGGTGCCGGATGTCTGGTTGGTTAATTATCCCTGCGCTGAGGAGCTCGAGCAGGTACTGAACCGCCATGGCATCGTGTTCGGCATCAAACACGAAATCCTTTCCGCCATGGTTGACAAAAAAGTCTGCAATAAGCGCATCGAAGTAGCCTGCGGAAAACCGCCCCAAGCAGGCGAGGCGGGACGTATAGAAATGCTGGTCGATACATCGGCTTCCGGCAAGCCCAGAGAGCTTGAAAACGGACGCGTGGATCACAAAGACCTCAGCTATATGGTCAATGTGACCAAAGGAACACCCCTGATACGTCGCATACCGCCTCAGCCGGGTGTTCCCGGCGCCAGTGTCTTCGGCAAGGAGTTGCAACCGCCACCTCCCAAAGAGGTGCAATTTCCGGAAGGAAAAAATCTTGCTGTTGACGAACAGGACGAAAACCTTCTAATTGCGGCCTGTGACGGGGCGCTTATGCTCTACAAGAATGGCTCGATAGAAATACGCGACGAAGGCTGCATCTACGGAGACATTGACTATGCTACCGGAAATATTGAATTCGCCGGGGACCTGCGTATCAGCGGTACGGTACGCAGCGGCTTTTGCGTGGCGGTTCAGGGGAGCCTGCTCGTCGAAGGTGGCGTTGAAGATGCGCGTGTATCGGCGGTAGGTCCGGTTGAAATCCGCGGTGGAGCCCAGGGCGGTGACCGGGGGATGCTGCAAAGCGAAAGCGACATCAGGGCAAAGCACATGCAACATACCTCGGCACGCTGCAAAGGTAACATATCCATTGCTGAAGATGTCGTACGCTGCCGGCTGTCCGCTGCAAAACATATTCGGGCCCGCACGATAGTTGGCGGAATTATCGAAGCCGGCATCGGTGTTGAAGCTGCGGCTATTGGCTCTGAAGCAGAAGCGAAAACCGAAATTATCGTAAATGGTCCCGCTATGCTGCTGAAACAAAAGGAAGATTTTCTCAAGCGGGTCACCCGCATTGTTCATGAAACCGGCATGGCAAAAGAAGCCGCGTATATTCTGGTAAAAGACGGAATGGACGAACACGGCCTCATCGATGATAGCAGCAATCAACGATTAGGCATGCTCAAAGAAAAGGTCAATCGCCTCAGGCAGGAGCGTGAGCAGGTGCAGCACGACCTGGAAACTATCGACGAAAAAATTGCCGCATACCCCGAAATGTATGTTCAGGCCGGAAAACTGTTTCCCGGCGTCAAGGTGACTATTGCCGGTGTTGAAAAGCGTATACGCCAAGTTGCTGCGCACGTGAAATGCAGCGTGGACAATAATGAAATCGTAGTGCATCGACCGTGAATTACCTTGTATGAGAGTTGAGAACATGTCATATTTTGTAAGTGCAGGCCTCTGCAAGCGCCCCAAACCGAAGGGAGTGTTCTATGATCCGGTTATCTATCCCTCTCCTGCAGATCTGCGTTTTATCCTGCGCTATAGTCGGCACGGTTTCTTCGGTTGATTGTGAGGAATCCGGAGATTATATACATTTTCGGCTGGGCGTAAAATATAAACGCGAGCAGAAGCACGATCTGGCAATAGAAGAGTTCCGCAAGGTCTTGTCGGCTTATCCCGATAATTATAATGCGTATATGCACCTGGCTGAGATTCGCAAAGCGCAGGGGCGGCCGCGGCTTGTTATCTACAACCTGAAAAAAGCGCTTGCCTACAATCCCGGCTGGGGACGCGCACATAAATTGCTTGCCGAAGCTTATGAAAGCGATCGCCAATTTCAAAAAGCGATTATGGAGCTGCAGCTTTATCAACAAACCTGCGACCCGGCGGAACGAGATGAAGTACAGAAAAAAATTTCTGCCCTGATACAGAAAGTAACCGGCAAAGCTCCTCAGACTCAGTCCGAAAGCAGCACGAGCACCGGGCAGAAAGCCCGAACCGACGATACACCTCAAAAAAAATCAGCCTCGCGTAAAGCAATTGAGCGGGATCCTGTTGAAAAAGCGCTCGAGGGCTACAAGCCGCCGGCCGGACCCAAACCGAAATCACGCGCTGAAAAGGCATTTGAAGAGGGGGTGCGTTTATACAGCGAGCGGGATTTTTCCGGTTCAATCGCTCAATTGCGCAGATGTCTCTCTCTGCAGCCGGGCCATCCCGGAGCGTACTACTATGCCGGGCTCATTCGGCGTCGCAAAGGGCAAAACGATATGGCCAAGATCAATTTCAGCCGGGCCATCGCGTATCCTGAAATGGGGTACAACGCACATTTCTATCTTGGCAAAATTTATGGCGAAGACAAAGAGTTCGGCAAAGGTATTTTTCATCTTAAAAAGTACCTGGCCCAGACCGACTACGAAGCCGGAAAAGAAGAAGCTCGAGATTTGATTGCAAAATATGAGCTTGCGCTGCGTCAGGTCAGCGATACCGTTACGGTTGTCGATGTCAAATCAATTGCCCGCGAGGATCTCAAAAAAGAAGTCGGTGCAGTCAAACCGCCTGTCCCGCTTGCCCCGCTTGAGGTCAGTATCGATTCGCTTCTCAGCATGGTGATTGTTGATACCCTGACCGATCCCGGACAGGCAATGCTTATCGGTGTTCGCAAATTTCTGGATGGTGAATATGACAATGCTATCAAAGCATTCAAAAATGCCCAGGCAGATTACCCAACCAGCAATGTGGGTGTGCATTGCATGTATAATATCGGAATTTGCTATCTGAAGCTCAGGCTGTTTGACAATGCCCTGAATCAGTTCGAACAGGTCCTTTCGCGCTACGGCAAACACAAGCTTGCCGCGCAGAGTCTTTTTCTGCGGGCGCTGTCGTTTCTGGAGAAGGGGGAGTCACAATCCGCCCAGAAATATTTCCGGCTTTTTATCCGCAAGCATTCCGGCCATGCCTGGAAGCCAAAGGCATTCGAAAAGCTCGGCGATGCCTATCTCGATCTTGAGCAGCAGCGCAAAGCGATCGATGCCTTTCTGCAGGCGGCAAAAATTGCACGAAATGACCGGGATAAAATCTATGCGCTTTTCAAAGCCGGAAATGCATACACCGAAATCAGCAATCCGTCCAGAGCGATCGATGCCTTTCAGTCGATTATCGACATAGGGAAAAAGCGCAGTATTTATGTGCGGGTGCCCGATTCTTACTATAAAATTGCCGATCATTATTACCGCGAAAAAAAATACGATCTCTCGCTCAAATATTATAACGACGTTACCCGCGCCTATCCCCGATTCCAGGAAACGCCGTGGGGGCTTTTTCAAATGGGAAATATCTACAAGCAACAGAAGAAATTCGATAAAGCGGTAAAAATGTATCAGCAGGTGTTGAGCGATTATCCGCAAGACTACTGGGCGCGCCAGGCTCGCTGGAAAATGGAAGACGCCCGCTGGGAACATGAGTATAAGAACGTATTCAAATAATTGCTTCTCTATTTGCCTGTGACAATGCACGGTGGCTTGTATGAATGAGACTAAGAGCGATACGCTTGTTGAAGAGCTAATCGGCTCGTATGAACAGCAACTCGATTGGTATCGGGAATTGAATCAAATGGTACAGAAGGCATTGAGTACCATGGTACTTTCTCGGGGTGATATCAGTTCTTTGCTGACGGTATTGCAGAGAAAACAGAGGCTCATGGAGCAGATAACTGCAGAACGGGATTCAATAACCAGCCAGATAGCATTCTGGCAGGAGCATAAAGCCACGATTCCCAATTCAGACCGGACCGCATATCTCAACAGCTTGCTCGAGAAGACGGCCCGGTTAATCGAATCGTTTTTGGATAATGAAACCCAGATACAAAAGCATCTCGAACATCTGATGAACAGCAGTCAGGTCAAACGGTGAGTCTCCCGTCCCGCTTAGACAAAAAATCGCATGATGTAAACATGAGCGAAGTCTTGCAAAAGGCTTTTGAGGAGTTTCAGGTTCGGGCCGAAAAACTCAGTCAGGCGTATGAGGCCATGCAGGCCGATTTTAAAAATGTCAACCTGGAGCTGGATAGGAAAAACGCCGAGCTTGCATTGAGTCTGCGCAGTCAGCAGGAGATGCAAACCTATCTGAACAGTATCCTCGAGAGCATGCACAACGGCGTCATCGGCATTGACACGAGCGGCAAAATCACGCAGTTTAACCGGGCTGCGTCCGAAATTACCGGTTATGCTACCGGTGAGGTAGTTCATGGCGATTACCGTAACATCTTTGCCGCAAAGCCCGACCAGGCGTTGTCGTTGCTTGACACACTTGAAAAGGGCAAGGAGCATAAGCGCGACGAAAAGGTCATCTGGCACAAAGATGGCCATCCGGTGCCGGTATCGATGCAGACCGCCCTGCTCAAAGATGTCGACGGAGCACTGCTGGGAGCTGTTGAGATTTTTTCGGACATCTCGCGTATCAAGGCCATGGAGCAGGAGATGCAGCGGACCAAACGACTGGCCGTGCTGGGCGAAATGGCAGCAACGGTTGCGCATGAGATACGAAATCCGCTGGGTGCCATGGGCGTATGGGCCGGGCTGCTCGAACGCGA
Source organism: Chitinivibrionales bacterium (assembly GCA_014728295.1). Lineage (GTDB taxonomy): Bacteria > Fibrobacterota > Chitinivibrionia > Chitinivibrionales > WJKA01 > WJLW01. Next base: position 23,551 of record WJLW01000089.1, read on the forward strand.
TCTGGAGCCCGAAGACCAACGCCGCAAAACGGTCAATCGTATCACCGAGGGGCTGGGGCGGTTGAATCGTATCGTGTCCAATCTGCTGGTCTACAGCCGTCCTATCCGTGCAAGTCTGCGGGAAGTCGACCTGGCCCTGCTGCTTGATGAGATAATTGACTTTGTACAAATTGAGGTTGAGCGCCTGGGACAGGATGTTGCGATCGTCAAAGCATGGGATAAAGCTTCACCCGCTGTGGTCATGGCCGATCCGGAAAAGCTGCAGCAGGTGGTCATGAACCTGTGCCTGAATGCCGTGCAAGCGATGCATGACGGCGGAGCCCTGACCGTCGGGCTGGAACGTTCAACGCGTGAATTTGCCGACTATACGCACTTCAGCATCGCCGATACCGGCAGCGGCATCGAAAAAGAAAAGTTGGAGAAAATATTCGATCCATTCTTTACGACCAAAGAAAACGGTACCGGGCTCGGACTTGCTATCGTCAAGAAAATAATCGAATTTCATTCGGGTTTTATCCGCATTCACAGTGACGTCGGTAACGGAACGGCCGTGAGCGTGTTTCTACCGGGCAAGAATGCATAGCATCGGAAAGCAGTATGGAACAGAAGCGCATTTTAGTGGTCGATGATGACAGCCTTTTCCGCGATTCGATTGTCGAAATTCTCAGGCGCAAAAACCTTGCTGTTGATGACGCTCCGGATGGCCCCCGGGCGCTTGAGCTTTTCAACGCCACCTCATATGATCTCGTCATCTCGGATATGAAAATGCCCGGCATGAGCGGCATTGAGCTGCTCGAGCAGATTCGTTTGCTTGACAAAGAGATTCCATGTCTTATTATTACCGCCTACGGAGATGTCCACACCGCCGTGGATGCCATGAAAAAGAAAGCAAATGATTACATTCAGAAGTCCGACAACTTGCTGATCGAACTGGAGATGAATGTTGACCGCCTGTTGGAGTATCGCGATCTGGTAGCCGAAAACCGGCAGCTCAAATCGGCCTTGCAGGAGCATTATTCGTATGTCGGTTCAACAGCATCAATTAAGGAAATTCGTTTGCTGGTAGAGAAGATTGCCGAAAGCCGTTCCACCGTGTTGATTTCGGGAGAATCCGGAACCGGCAAGGAACTGGTTGCCCGCTCTATTCATTATCTCAGCCCACGCAAGGGAGCTTCTTTTGTAAAAGTAAATTGCGCCGCCATGCCTGAAGGACTGATCGAGTCCGAACTCTTCGGGCATGAAAAGGGCGCCTTTACCGGTGCGATTAAGCGCAAATCGGGGCATTTTGAACTGGCCTCAGGCGGAACGCTGTTGCTTGACGAGATCGGTGAAATGCCGATGAATGTGCAGGCCAAGCTGTTGCGTGTGCTGCAGGAGCGCGAAATCAACAAAGTCGGCGGAGACAGTCCGGTACCGATTGACGTACGCATAATTGCCACTACCAATCGTCGCCTCGAACAGGAAGTAGCCCAAGGACGCTTCCGGGAAGATCTCTACTATCGCCTTGACGTATTTCACATTAAAATGCCGTCGCTGCGGGAGCGCAAAGAAGATATCAATCTGCTTGCCGATCACTTCATTACCAAATACAACAAAGAGAACGGCTATAGCGTTGAAGGTCTGGGTGACGGGGCTCTGGATGTCCTGCTGGCACAGGGGTGGCCCGGTAATATTCGCCAACTTGAGAATACGATTGAGCGGGCGGTTGTCCTTACTCAGACGGGATTGATCGACGGCGCCGTGCTGCAGGCGCGATCGGTACTACATCCCGGCAGAGGTGAGTTTGAATTCAAAGCCGGCTTGACAATAGCCCAGGCCGAACGGGAACTCATAATCAAAACCCTCGATCATTGTGACAATAATCGCACGAAAGCCGCCCAGATCCTCGATATTTCAATCCGTACTCTGCGCAATAAGCTGCATGAATATGCCGCCTCCGGTGGGGGCGAATAGCCGCTTGAAATCACCGTGCTCATCCTTGACACGTCCCGGTGGTTACGATATTATATAAGTGACTTGCTTGGAAGGCGCCGTGAATAGAGGGTGTTGAGCCGAGTAAGCGAACCCGCACCGCCTTCAACCGGGGATGAAAAAATCCAGATGGCACGATTCAGCACCAAATCCATCGTTTTCAAGACGGTTACCATTTACATATTCGTTACTATTTTGAATGTGACCATTTTCAATATAATGGTGTTTGTCAATCAGACGGAGCTTATCAGTGATAATGCCATATTGAGCAGCCAGCACAAGGGTTCCGCGCTCAAATATCGGATCGACAATATCATTGAAAATGATAAGCAGTTGTCCGAAGTTATTGTGAATAAAATCGTCAAAGAAGCAAAAGCGCTGGGGATCAATGATTTGACATTGTTCAGCGAAGGCGGCAAAGTTTTTGTCGATATTAAAAGCGCAGAAGCTACAGCAAAGCAAAAGGCGGATATAAACGATTATAAAATGATACACAAGGCTATAGCCAAGCGCAGTTTTGAAGACCGGCTTTTCTTTCATCGTATCAACAAAAGCAACAAAACCATCGATTTGTACATCCCCTTTACCTATGAAACCGAGAAGATTGGTGTCAGCTTCATCCGTCTGGCCATGAAAGACATCGACCGGGCAATGCGCAACCTGCTGTATCAGTGCCTGTTTATTGCCGTATTGATAATTGTCATTCACCTGATATTTGCCTGGCTGCTGTCGAAAATGATCCTGATCCCGCTCCGGCAGCTTAACGAGGCAACACAGTCTATTGCCCAGGGGGAGCTTGACATTCGTGTTCCAATCGTACGCGACGATGAAATCGGGCGGCTGGCATCGTCATTCAATGAGATGAGTGTCGCTCTGCAACGTATGCGGGATGAGGCAAAAGGCGCAAACCCACTGACCGGTCTGCCGGGCAATGTCACCATTGCCAAATATATCGACGATTCACTCGCTGCGGGAAGATGTATCTCCGTACTCTATTGCGATCTTGACAATTTCAAAGCATATAACGATAAATACGGCTTTACCAAGGGTGACGAAGCCATCTTGTATACCCGCGATTGCCTGTTGACGGTTGCCAAGCGTCGCGATATGCAGAATATCTTTGTCGGTCATGAGGGTGGCGATGATTTTGTCGTGGTATCCGCCTTTGAATACTGGGAACCGTTTTGTAAGGCGTTTGTAACCACCTTCGATCGCGGAATCTATCAATTTTACAATGGCGTTGATGCACGCAACGGTTTCATTGAGTCGATTAACCGACGTGGTGAGCGTCAACGTTTTCCCCTTATGTCAATATCAATTGCCGTAGTATCCAACAAAATGAGACCCTTCAGAAGGCATGCGGAAATGATCCAGGTCGCCGCAGAGGTAAAAAAACATGTTAAAAGCATGGACGGTTCATGCTATGCCATCGACCGGCGCACCGGATCGATCAGTCCAACCCAGAAATATGCCGTTGGTCAGCATCAGGGCGCACAACCCGCGCCCCCCCCCCAACCGCGGCAGCGAGCGGCTGCCGGCCCGGCGCAGCAACAAGCCGACCCGCACCAGCAGAGCATTCCCCCGCACCGCTAAATACTTATGAAAACGTTCGCTCACATCTCGATTATCATATTGCTGATCGTTATATCGGTGGGCTTTAATGCAGGGCTGGTTGATGTTCGCATGGCAGAGATCAAGCATCTGATCGGCAAAATTACCGTTGATGAAGACGCGTCGCAAACCTTTGGTATAGTCGCGAAATACGAACTGATCAGACGGCGAATGCTGTATGGGGAAGAAGATATCGAGAACTACGAGCTTGAAGCCAAGGTTGCCGCCCTCACCGCATCATCATCGGGTGATAAAGCCGAATTAGATGAAAAATCGTGGATTAAGGCCCCCATTCGCGGGGTACTTGGCGCTATTCGCTTTTGTCTCGGCAAAGAACAGCTCGATCCTGATGATGATAATGAAATTGCCAGGGTACTTGAAATCGGCTATTTCTGGGAGCGTAACCGAAAATATCCCGAGGCTATCAAGATATACAATGAGGTTCTGGAAATGCCGGGCGTCTCCGCTGAAATAAAATCAGCAGTTATGGCACACAAAGCATTTTGTCATTCGATGCTGAGTGAATATAGCGTTTCAAAGGATATTTACGAGCATGTTATCAATACGTATCCGACAACGCAAGCCGGCGTGCTCTCGTGGAAATTGCTTGATTTTATCGAATCAATGGAACAGGAACGCCTGGAACTGCAGGAAAAAAATCTTTCCGATTTTGAAAAGGCCAAGCAATTCTATCTGGTTATGGATTATCGCAATGCCATCAAGTACTTCTCTCGCTACCTTCAGCAGAACCATAAGGGGCGGCAGGAGTGGGAGGCGCGATATTTCAAAGGGCGGGTGCATGAAGAAATCGGTGAAACCGACGAGGCTGTAGCTGAGTACTACAAAGTTATACGCAACAATAAAAAGGGCAAGTGGTCGCGTCAGGCAAACCGTCGCATGATTATGCTCGGGGAGTTCTACGAGCATAAGAAACAGATTGCCGAGGAGGCGCGCAAGCAGCTCCAAGCCTTTAAGGATCTGAATTTCATCAGCAAGATGGATCGTTATGCAGATCTGGTCGAGGAAAGCTCTCTGCGCAGAGAACTGCTGGCAAAATCCCGGAAGAAACAGGAACCCCGTCCCGGTGTCGACGATAGTCTCATGGCCATGATAAACCAGATCGGCAATCTCGACCTTACCGGCGAGAAGGAAGCGAAACGAAGAAAGGAAATCGAAAAACTGCGTCGCGAATTAATAGACAAAGGCAAGTTGTCACAGGCAGAACTACACGAGATAGAGCGCATGCAGGCAATAAAGCAGAACCCGTTCCGGCGTCCAACTGCGCTCAAAAAGGTTATCGACCGCAACTCCAGCCAGTTGAAATATCTCTACGACAAACGCCTCAGGCGAGGCCAGAAACTCTCGGGGCGCATGGAAGTGTCGATCAAAATACGCGCAGACGGTTCGGTTGCGCAGGCGCGGCCGGTGAAAACTGACATCGGCGACAGTTCCTTCGAACAGCAGGTGATAGACCGAATTCGCACCTGGCGCTTTGCTGCGGTTCCCGATTCGCTGGGAGATTTAACCGTAAACTATCCTTTTGAGTTTTATGAAGGGTATTAGTACTTTCTTTGTGACGCGCCCCTGCCGAAACGTATTTTTCGTACCCCACAATTAAAAAAACCACCTACGGAGGTTATGCCATGGGAAAAGGCGATAAGCGTACCAAACGCGGCAAAATTTTTAGCAGCAGCAACGGAAAAGTCCGTCCCAAAAAGAAAAAAAATGCCAAGCACAATGCTGCTCATGCCGCAACTGCCTGAGCGGAAACGAACGTGCCTTGCGTAAGCGCCGACTGGGGAGATTGCCACATGAAAATGCGGCGCTTTCTATTTCTGGAGCTGTTTCAATATTTGCAGATGAACGGTGTTTCGGGTGAGATAGCATTCTTTGTATTGTCCGTCGCGTGTCCCGCGCGCAATTAATGCCTCCTTGAACTTCTGTGCCGAGTCTTGCGAAAGCTCTCTGACCACCGGCGGCTTGAGCCGTTGAGAACCGCGCTTGCCGGCATACTCGCGGTTGAGCTTTTGGAGCTGGGTGTCAACGTGTGCGGCAAAGCTCTGCTGGGCCTCAGCCGGTGTTTCCGGTGCGAATTCGGCATATAGCACATATTCCGCAGCCTGCTCATCGCAATACATGCGATAAAAGGAGGCCGGTATGTTGTGCGCGGACATGACATCCTGTACTGCTTGAATCACTTGCAGTTCGGTCAGCTTTTCGCCCGACAGGCTGGTGACGCCCTCTCCTTTCTGGATGAATTTGATCAGGGGAAAGCGATTGTAGAAACCGGCAATTTCTATAAGATCGTTAATATCGTAGCGATAAAGCCCGGTGCCGTTGCTGAATATGAGGTAGTAGCGCTTGCCAACCTCGACTTCATGTGCCGAAAGCGCGCGGGGCTCCCTGGTCTCGCGCTGCTGCTCTTCGATAAATTCGTAGTGACTCAAGTGATAGGGCAATACGGCATAGTCCCAATCGTTGCTCAAGACGACGCCGCGCGTCTCGCTGGCAAAATAGCCGAAGGTTCGCATGACCGTTTGCTGATCAAAGTAGCCTTCGAGTTGCGGCAGAACCAGTCTGAAATTGCCCTGTTTCCATATGTTGAGGCAGGCCAGGTCGGGCCAATAATGCCGTGGACGCAGATCGCTCCCGAAGCGCTGCCGCAGGGTCTCCAGCCTGTGGGCCCGTTTCGGTTTCGGCTTAAAATAAGCCAGCACTTCCTCTTTATCTGCTCCGTGAAGCAGATTGGCTGCCGACTTGCGCAGTGTCCCGTCATGGATGTCCTTGATCATGTCGTCAAAATTTTCAATGATCGTTGCGTGAAATCGAAGCAGATTGGACGGACTGGGGCAGATGATGTAGGATATGGATTCGGCTAAAGCGCACCGCATCATGGCATAATATTTCTCAGAATAGTCTTTTATGCATAATACGGGATAGGGGGTCGAATAGGTTTTTTTCAGAATCCCCGGTATATTCTTGTAAGTGATGCCTGAAATTGAGCCATAGGGCGTTCCATCTTCAACTCTGCCTTCTTCTGCCGGCGAGACGGCAGAAAAGCTTTTGCCATTAAAAAGGCCGGGATTGTCTTTTGAACAGGTGTAAAGCCAGAGCCGGCTCAGTGTATTGTGCACGTTTTGGAGATACTGTGGTGAAATGGGTATCAATTTAGGTTTGCTTGTCGTTCCGCTGGTGGTGTTGTAAATTAACGGTTTGCCGGGAAACAGCTCATCCGCGGCTCCTTTGCACATGCGATCTATATACGGCCGGAAATCTTCGAATGTCCGCACCGGCAGAGCTTTGCGGTAATCCTGTACGGTCTTGATTTTATCAAATCCATTATCTTTACCGAAACGTGTATCCCTGCATTCTGCGACGAGTCGACTGATGAACTCTTGCTCGGCTTTCTGCGCATCCAGGCTTGCAGCGGTGAATTTTTTCAATAGCGGAGCACCTACCAGATTCATGATTAATTTCGGCATAAAAGACTTTGAAAAGGGATTCATACTGCTTCTCCTTTATAAAAGGGTCTGTATGTGCTGAAAACTTATGGATTTGCATTTTAAAGCGCCGAACCGCTCAGAGGTGTGACATGTCTCCTTCCAGAAAATAATCAATTTCAGTAGCATCGCGTTATGTCAATATGCTAATTTTTACGATACCGGAACTATGGCATCATGCGTGCCATCAATTTTTCAAGGATTGAGCCATGACGCAAAGCTGTCCGTGCGGTTCGGCAAAAGTATATGCGCAATGCTGCGAACCGATGCATATGGGTGAACGAAATGCGACAACCGCCGAAGAGCTGCTACGCTCGAGATATAGTGCATATGACAAGGGAGAGGTCGACTATATTTGCCGAACCATCCACCCAAAGCATAGTAACGAATACGATAAGGCCGGCATTCAGAAGTGGGCGATGCAGGCAATCTGGAACGGCTTGAGCATTATTTCAGTGGAAAAGGGTGGCGAGCAGGATAGTGAAGGGTGGGTTGAATTCAAAGCATTTTATGAGCAGAACGATAAAGAGCACATTCTCCATGAAGTTTCATATTTCAAGAAAGCTGCAAACGCCTGGTTCTACATCAGCGGTGAGGCCGGCCGGAGTGTTCCCCTGCAACGCGAGTCGCCCAAAGTCGGCCGTAACGCTCCCTGCCCCTGCGGCAGCGGTAAAAAGCACAAAAAATGCTGCGCTACTGCATAATCGGCGCGCAGGTAATGAATCTGCTGTTCAGCAACCAGCATTTGTCGGCATTGCAGCACAAAAGAGTTAGCATTTCCTATTGCGCGCAGTTGGCAATTTTACTATCTTTTTAACCAGACGCGGAAATGCTGCTTTTTAACATACGATTCAGGGCGCTATGGCACGCAAATCATTAGTAGAGTCGCATTTACTCACCGAAGATGGCTCACTGGCACTGTATCTTAAAGAAATCGGCAAGTGCAAACCGTTGCACGCCACGGAAGAAGCTGCGCTGGCAGCTCGCATACGCAAAGGAGACCGCAAGGCGCTGGAGAAGCTGGTGCACGCTAATCTGCGCTTTGTTGTAAGTGTGTGCAAAAACTATCAGAACCAGGGACTTCCCCTATGCGATCTTATCAATGAGGGCAATCTTGGCCTGATCAAGGCCGCCGGACGCTTTGATGAAAAGAAAAATTTCAAATTCATTTCATATGCAGTATGGTGGATACGGCAGGCAATTTTGCAGGCCCTTGCCGAACAGTCCCGCATAACCAAATTGCCGCTTAATCGTGTCGGTACAATCCATAAAATCGGCAAAACGCAAAGCAGACTGGAGCAGAAATACCGGCGCTTGCCCAATACCGAGGAAATTGCGGCCGAGTTGGGTATGAAAGAGCGCGACGTGCGAGATGCTCTGCGTATCGGTCCCCGCCATGCTTCGTTTGATGCACCACTGTTCAATAACGAAACAGCCCAAATGCTTGACGTATACTTCGATAAAGATCAGGTGCGCCCGGACGAAAGCATTACCGAAATATCCCTGCAGGAAGAGATTTTTCGCAATCTCAACACGCTTTCCTTTCGCCAGCGAGAGGTGCTTTGTCTCTATTTCGGCATCGGAGAAGACACCGCGCACACACTGGAAGAGATCGGCATTCGCCTCAACCTGACTCGGGAGCGTGTCCGCCAGATAAAAGAGAAGGGATTACGCAACCTGAAGTGTTCTCAGCGATTTGAAAAACTAAAAGCGTATCAGAACTGACGCCGGGCGCATTCACCTGCTGCCCTATTCTTCAAGAACATCTTTCAACTCCCGCTGCACTGCCACCATATCATTCAGGCGACGCAAGAAGATACCGATGAGATTCGGATCGAAATGCTTTCCGCTCTCTTCCCGCAGAAAGGCGGTGACTTTCTCCAGTGGCCAGGGGTCTTTATAAGGACGTCGCGAAGAGAGGGCGTCGAATACATCACTGATTGCCGTCATTCTGCCTTCGATCGCAATATCAGCACCCACTTTGCCGTGCGGATATCCCGTACCGTTCCACTTTTCATGATGGTCGAGGGCCAGCTTCTGGGCGCAGCGCAGCAACTGACTTTCGCCGCCTTTAAGAATTTCGTAACCGAAGATCGTGTGTTTCTTCATGATGGCCCACTCTTCGTTATCCAGCTTGCCCGGTTTGAGCAGAATGCGGTCGGGGATGCCAACTTTGCCGATATCGTGCATAGGAGCCGCCAGGCAAATGGTGTCGACCTCTTCCTGCGCCCAGCCTAACTGCCGGGCAAGAATTGCGCAGTATTTTCCAACGCGGATAATATGGTTCCGGGTTTCGGGATCCTTGAACTTTGTCGCATGTGACAACCGATAAATCACGTCTTCATGAGCGCCGCGCAGCTTTTTATACAGCATGGCATTTTCTATCGTCGATGCGGCATACACGGCGATATGCTTGAGCAGATGTACATCATCTTCGGTAAACGTTTCGTTGTCCTGCTTGTTGATTACTTCGAATACGCCAATTGCTTTGTCGTTTTTGTCAATAAGCGGGATTGTTAGAATCGTTCGGGTGCGATATCCGGTGTCTTTGTCAACCGAACTGTTAAAGCGCGGATCATTATAGGCATCGGTGATGTTGATAGTTTCGCCCGATTGGTAGACATTGCCGACGATGCCTTTCTTATTCGGCACTCTTATCTCATTGACGCCGTGGGCAACGATGGTCCACAACTCGGCAGTCAGGTCGTCGTGCAGAAAAATGCTGCAGCGATCACAATTGAGAATCAGCTTGGTAGTGTCCATCATTTTGATCAGGATAGTTTTGAGGTCACGCTCCTTGACCAGGCTTTCGGACAACTCCAGCAATAGATACAGTTTGTTTTCCATCTCTATGCACCCTGCTGAAATATATGACAAATCGAAACTGGATTCATTGTACCATGAAGCAAACAGAAGCGACAATACAATCGTGCGAATTTAAATACGAAGCACGATGACGCTTGATGGCAAGGTGAAGTATCGAATAAATCAACTCTGGATAGCCCATAGCGGCGCGTCGGACGGCCTCGACAACTAATGGCACCAGTAACGTGGCGTATCCATCTTGCGTCCTTGCTTATGTCAGTAGCTTTTCCCGCACAATTACCGTTGCACCACAATCTGGAAAATAGCAGAATAAATATGCGGCCAAATAGTGCGAAGCTGCGCATGTAACATTCCTGCCGGCAAGGAGTCTGCTTATGGGTCTTGCGATATCGGAGAAACACGGCTATACTATGCTCACCTGCCAGGAGGCAATTATCGAAAGCGATGATCTCCGGGAACTCAGAAACAAGGTTTCCGAACTGTGCAGCGGCGGAACAAAACGGATTGCAGTCGAACTTGCCGAGGGCACATTTCTCAATTCGATGTCGGTCGGCATCCTGTTGCAATGTCACATGCAGGTCGACGATCGCGATGGAGAATTCGCTATCATTCACGCCAATCGGGAAGATGAGGATTTGCTCGACACGCTCAACCTTACCTGCCTGCTTAAAACGTATGCCTCGGTTGACGAGCTTGCAACCGATTGACACGCACGTGATGGGAAGGCGATCTGCCTGTGGTTAAATGCAGCATCGATGAAGTTCATGCAGGTATGACGGTTGCCGAACCGGCATTTGTTGCACAGCACAAAATGCTGCTGGCAGCCAGAGTCAGACTGAGTTACGCCAGCATCAATTCGCTGAAAAACAAAGGTATCAAATCGCTTTTTATCGAGGTTAAAGGAGCCGAGGATACTGCTGCTCGAAAGCAAAAGTGGTCAACGCCTGTCAAAGCCGTTAGCCGTTGACATGAGCCAGTTCAAGGGGTTTGTCATCGAGATTGTTTAACCGATTCAAAGTAGGGTGGGATCAAAATCGATGAACGGACAGGTTATCCAGACTACAAGAGCGCTATGGCGCACAAAATGGCGTCGCTCCAGGATTTCGGCAAGGTGTATGGTATGGACGGGATCCAGCCAGACGCCGCTGTGTTCGAAAAAACTTCGGGCGCGCACACAGTAGGTTGTCCAGCTTATCTGCCGCGCAAAGGCAAAATGGATGCGCCCTGAGCGTTGCGCCAGCGGTTTGACAAAACGGGCAATTCTTGATGTCGAGGTGACAACTGCCTGCAGGTTCTGCCCGACCATGCCAGAGGATTCAATTGCCTCGATAAATCCCCGTGCCATCACACCGCTTGAATAGGGGAAGAGATGCAGTACTGGACGTCGCTCGCTGTGATCGCGCAATTGTGCAACACACTCGACCAATGCTTTACCGAAAGGATTTTCGTGCAGTGTGACGTCCCCGCCAAGGCCCAGTGAGATCGCTTTTCCGGTCAACTCGTACCATTTCAGCCGCAGCAACTGACGCAGCAAGGGACCGCGTATCGTAACAATCCCGTCGGTCGCCGAATACGTTTGGCGAAGGCGTCTGGCGTAGGGAGAAAGCGGGTTGTTGAGTTCAAGGAAGATGAGCTTTTGTGCCCCCGCATGCTGCGAGGTTGACAGGTACGATGCCAGTACGATGAAGGTGTGCGCCCCGGCGTCCGAAAGGGTAATGCCGACAGGTATTCGTCCACGTTCGGCAAAGAAGCGGTCAAATCGACGCACTTTGTTCCCGCCGCCATGGGGCAGCAAATCTTCACGCTTGAGATAAACAGCGTCGGCGATACCGGGTAATTGAACCCTTTGAAGTGGCGATGTAGCGTTAATTTGCGGCAATCGATTTCCCTATTTTGAGCGCGGCATGGCGTGTTCCCATTATGAATCTCTGCGCCGGTCCGTAAGTCGGTTCGCTGATGCCGCCTGCCATGTAGAGGTTGGGAATGTTGGTTTGAAAGTTGTAGCTGAGCAACGGTATGCCTTTTTTATTACGTATGCGGCTTTGTAATGCATCGCAGAGAAAGCCCAGAGACGACAGAGACAGCCGGTAGCCGGTTGCAGCCACAATACAATCAAATTTTTTGTCAAGCCTGGTCGAAAATAATCTGCCCCGCTTGAGAGCAATGTTCATTTCTTCGACATCACCGTACGCTTTGGTGACGGCGCCATCCATGACTCCCTCTTCTAGGTCGGGAGTAATGGTTGAATGGACGAACATCCTGCCCAGCCTGTCCCGGGCCGGGGTCGGCAAAAAGTAAAACCACGGAGAAATGTAGAGCAGCGCAAGAAATACCGGCGTCGGCAGATTGATCGGTTCGGAAAAAAAGGCCGGCTCATGTCGCAGCAGCCAGGTCACTTCGTTGTGCGCTTTGAGTTGAATTATTGCTTCGGCGGCCGACTGCCCCGCACCGATTACCAATACTTTTTTGCCCCGGAGATTCTCGTAGCTTTGAACATCCCAGGTGTGAATGATTTTTCTGCTCGCAAGCTTCTTTAGGCAGGAAGGAAGAAACTTATGAGATTCTATTCCAGTTGCAATAATGACCCGGCGGGCCGCAAGTTGCTCGCCACAGTTAAGCTGAGCGGTAAATTCTCCGTTGGTTTTTGCCAGGTATTCTACTCTGTTGTCGGTAATCTCAAACGGCAGCTTACGGAGAATATCTCTCAAATAATTGCGGAAAATAGTGACCGGTATGCGCTTTTTAACCAGAGTAGCCTTTTGGGGCGCATAGTGCTTATCGAGATAATCTATAAAGTTGTATCGGTTTTGGGTGGTGTAAATTTCACTGGTATGGCGATCCGAGCGAATTGCCATATTGTTCTGCGTATGACTGAACCACAGAGAAAACGGCGATCCGAAAATGCGAAACTCAATTTTGCGTTCCCATAATTCCTGCGCAATGCTGATTCCGTAGGGCCCGGCACCAATTATTGCAACATCTGTTTTCATAATTCTCCCTGTTGCACAGAATGACTTATGTCAACTTTATCCTCTTTCCGTATTTGCGCGATAGTCTCAAATGGATGGGGAAAAGTTCCCAGTTTGGCTCCATGGATGCCGTATCCGGTCATGCTGAGGAGGCCTCCGGTCAGTGCATACAGCATCACCGCCGGCTTGTGTTTCAGCAGGTTGACAAACGAGTGCAATCCCGGCGACAGAGCATTTGACAGGTAAGTCCTGAACGCCGGATCAAAATACGGCCCGGTGAACCACAAGAATACGGCAAACAGTATCAATGACCCGGCAGCCCGGAATGTTGTCCAGTTGCGCCCTTCGTGATGGATAAGATCGCCCCTGAACGGCTCGATGCTCATGCGGGTGATTCCATGCCACGAGAGAAAGAAGCACGTAACCAATCCACCCGTCGTCTCAAAAATAATGAACGAAGTGGCGATGAAAAAACCCGCTAAATTCAAAAGCGACATATACAGTTGCGTCGGATGAATGGGTGCATTATACAAATTCGGACGCCAGCGCAAAATTTTTGAATTTAAATTCGTGTAGCGGATGCTAATCATTCCTTGCGTATGTTTACCGAAGCAACAGCCGTAGTTGAAGCAGCCCAGCCTGCCGAATGCATGGCCCAGAAGCGCGGCCCAGCAAATGCCGTCGGCCAGAGCCGAAAAAGGCAATCCCGTGACGAAGGCGGCATATATCAACCAGATAATGGCGCCTGCAATTCCGCCTTGATGATAAAAACCGGTCTCCCTGATATACTTCCACGGCTTTTCGAAAAACTTTTTGCCCAGCGCAATCCAGTGAAAAACTTTTGAGCCTGTCCAGATGAAGATGCCTGCGGCAGTCAGCAAGCTCAATGTCAATGTTTCAACAGGAAGGCCTTTTATCCAGATGTAGAAATTGAGTCCGCATATGATGATGAATGTCTCCAGCGCTGCGAATGCACCGAAGCCGACAACATTAATTTTACCGTTGCTATACAATACAGGATTGTTCTTTAATACAACAAATGGTTTTTTAACTATTCTAAAAAGGGCATTTCCTGTATCGGCCTGCATGCTGATTTCCTGTCTACCCGGTGTGGGGGCCGCCTCAGTTCAAGATACCTGGGCAGGAGACTCAAAAATGATGCCACATTTTATGCAGTTCATGTTCCGGTAACTAAGCTTGGTCGCTTGCGACGGCATTGCCTTACATGCACGCCAGAAATCATCAAAGCATGCAAATGGCGGTAAATGCTTGCTCTGGCGAGATAAAAGCGCTATTTTGGTATGTCACGCTACATGCAGTCAAGTTGCGTGGAGGTATTTGATGCGCGAAAGTTTAACAAAAATGCAGGAGCTGTGCGATGGTTGACAAAGAGTTGCTGGACATTTTGTGTTGTCCCGAAACCAAGCAGGACATTGAGCTTGCAAGTGAGGAGATTATCAGCAAGATCAACGCTAAAATAAAAGAAGGCGGTGTCAAAAATCGCGGTGGGGAGGACGTGAAGGAAATAATTGATGCAGGGCTGGTGCGGGAAGACAGACAATTTCTTTATCCTGTACGTGATGATATTCCCATTATGCTGATCGATGAAGCCATACCCTACGAAGACTTTGCTTGATTCAATCCCGGCAATCTCTTCTCCCGCCTTGATATCGATGGCGAACCTCGGGCAGAAGGCGTCTGTTTCATTGGTTCTGGCGGCGTTCAACGGTGAGTTTGCGTGTCTTCATTTTCAAGATAATAAACAGCACCAGCAAGATCGCGATGATAGTGGCCTGTATCATGAGGCGGGGTGTGAGCACCGAAAGCCCGTTTCCCCTATCAACAGGTCTTTGCCCGCTGATTGTTAGAGAGCTAATGGTATCGCCGCACGCGCTGTACCCAAACATTCCTGCCTGAAAGCGTCCGGTCGTATCCACCCGTATTGTGTCCCAGGGTATAATCCACTCAACGGCCCCTTGCCGCATGGCTGTGCTGTCTGCCGAGGATGCAAAAAATGGTGATGAGGCCGAATCGCCCGCATATTTTATTCTAATCGATCGGTGCAAGGCGCGCATGTCCGCAAATACCTTAAAGGTCCAGGATGAGCAGGAAATGCTTTTAGCAAATGTGAACGCTCCCGTCAAACCCTCCGGCGTCGAGATCGCAGCGTAGGCTATGCCCGGTGCGCCTTGCCATGTTCTGAATTGCTTCGAATCCCATTCAAGCAAAAACCCGTCAAGTTGAATGCGACGGCCCGTTTTTTTTACTTCGAACAGTTCGTCGGCGCGTGATATCTGCCAGAGCATGCCCAGCACCAGCATTATAAATGTGATTTTCATATTCGGTGCTCCTGCTAGTCGCGTACGCATCTGAATCCGATACTTGCTTCTGCATGTGTGGGTGAAAACCAGTGGCGGTTCTGGATGCGCAACTGCGCGGGATCGCTGTACCAGCCGCCGCCGCGAATGACCCGGTAGCGCCCTGCCACCGGCCCGGGGGGATCGGTGGATTGACTTTGCACATAAAAATCCTGCTGATAGCGATCATTGGTCCACTCCCAGACATTGCCGGTCATGTCATACAAACCGGCGGGCCCGGGGGGGTAGGATCCGCACGGTTTCGGTTTGTGCTCTCCGGCATATGCGCATTTTCGCTTTGTCGGCAAAGTAGTGCCCCAGGCATACGTTGCTGTCTTGCCGCCGCAAGCTGCGTATTCCCATTGTGCTTCGGTCGGCAGTTTTTTTCCCTGGAATCGGCAGTACCGGCGGGCTTGCTGCCAGGTTACACACACGACCGGCACATCCGCAGTGCGATATGCTGAAGGTACGACGATGCGCTTGAATACCGCGCCGTTCCACAGCAAGCACGTGCCGTCTGTGTAGTGGGCCGGAGTGCATGCTCCGTGTTTTACACACGAGTCGTACTGCGCAACCGATACTTCATATATGTCAATACGAAAGGATGAAAGTGTTAGCCGATGAGCGGGGCTCTCGTCGGCCTCTCCATTTTCACTGCCCATCCTGAATTGTCCCTCAGGCAACCTGACCATTTGAGAAAATGCCGGATAGATATGCACCAGCAGGGCGCACACCGTCAAGAGGTATCTCATTAAACGGGCCACAATGAAGCTAGAATTACGATCCGGTGAGTTCGGCTATGAGGATGCCAACGCCGAAAAGTGCAAAAATGCCCAGAACAACGATACGGCCTACGGACATATCCTTCTTGGACTTTTCTTTTTTTTCCGGCGCAGCCGCTTTTTCTTCCTGAGGTTTTTGAGAAGGTGTTTTAGCCGGAGTTTTCTTTACCGGCTTGATTTTTTCACCGGTTTGTTGCTGCGCTGCTTCCTGCGGCTTTTGCGCTACTCTTGTCAGGGCGAAATAGAGCGAGTCTTTGCCACCGCTTTGCATCCGGATTGAGCGTTCGATGAACTCATAGCCTTCTTTTTCGATGATGAGGCTATACGTGCCGGGCTTCAGAGATTCGGTGGTATAGGGAGATGCGGCCTTTTTTGCTTTGCCGCCGTCACTCAGAACTATCGATGCATTTTCCGGCTGCGTGACCACTACCAGACGTGCCGGCTTTAAGAGCTTGAATTCGTATTCGTTAACCCGTCCGGCTTTAACCGGTACCCTGGCTTTTTTGAGATAGTGTCCCCGTTTTTTCAGCACGACTTCGTACATGCCTTCCTCGAAGCCTTCGATGCGCAAAGGAGTTTTGCCATAGTTTACGCCGCCAACAATCAGAACCGCCGAATCGGGATCGGTTACAATCTGAAGATCTCCGATGGTTGCGGCTTCTTCTGCCATTTCTTCGGCTTCCGGGGCTTCAACCTGCCGTTGTTCCTGCTGAGCATACGAAACGGACATAGTTATAGCGAATAACAGTGCAGCGAATCTGAATGCCATGGCCTCCTCCTTGGGATTGGTTATTTAATATGGAATGTAAAATATACGTAATACGGCAGGGAAAGTGAAAGGTCAGCTCATGCCGGGGCTTTGATCCTGCAATTACTCCTTTGTATTTTAGTGCATCTCTACATTTCGATTAATTCCTGTTTTTATTGGTGTATCTCAACAGTAAAGGAATGAATTTCATGGAAAAAACGCTGGCCATCATCAAACCTGATTCCGTAGAAAAGAAGGTAGTCGGCAAGATAATTGAATGTATCGAAGAGCATGGGTTTCGCATCTGTGCCATGAAGCTGCTGCGCATGCGTCCCGAGCAGGCCGGTGGTTTTTATGCCGAGCATCAGGGCAAGCCTTTCTTTGACGGTCTGGTCGAGTATATGACCTCAGGAGCCAGCGTGGTTGCTGTTTTGCAAGCTGAAGGTGCTATCGGCAAATGGCGCGAGCTCATGGGCGCCACCGATCCGGCTAGCGCTGCCGAGGGTACGCTGCGCAAAAGATTCGGCACAGCGGTAAATCGGAATGCAACGCACGGATCGGATTCCCCGCAATCTGCTGCGCGTGAGGTTGCCTACTTTTTTACTGAAGAAGAGCTGTGCGACTGATCCGGGCGAATGGGTCACGCTAAAAACGAACACTTTCTCTTTTTTGCTGCGTCGGTCTCAGACAACGAGGTGATTCTGAGCGGTCAGGAGGCGCATCATCTGCTGCACGTGCTGTCTTTTGGCATAGGTGACAGGTTCAAGGCGACAAATGGAAAGGGCGCGCTTTGGGAGTGTGAGCTTTCCGGTGCCGGCAGATCTGAGGCCGTCGGCAAAATTCTCTCCCGCACGATAGCGAGTGCCAACAATCCTGAAGTGCACCTTTTTGCCGGACTTCCCGAGCGCGACGCGTTTGAATTGCTAATCGAGCACTGTTGTGCGTTGGGAATCACCCGGTTTATTCCAGTTGAATGCACATACTCCCAGCAGCCCTGGTGGCGCACCAAATGGGAAAAATCCCGCCGGCGGTTCGAACGGAAAATGATTGCAGCATGTAAGCAGTCCCACAACCTCTGGCTGCCGGCTGTCGAAAATCCGGTGACGCTTGCGGCATCATTGGCATTGTGCTGCGGAACCGTTGCATATGCCGATCAGGACACAGATACTCGCCTGAATGATTACGGCAAGCTTCCCGGTGATGTCATCTCCTGCTTTGTGGGTCCGCCGGGAGGATTCAGCCCGCAGGAGAAAGCTGCGCTAGATCAATGTGGCGCCCGTAAATTGTGCCTTTCCGCCCGTCGGCTGCGAACCGAGCTTGCCGCAACCGTCGCATCCGCACTGCTCATGCTACCCGACGGTGATATCAACGCATCGAAAGAAGGGTCGCTCCCAAGAAGGTGAGTATGCCGACAAATCCGAATTGAGCATCCACAGCAATACTGAACAGTGCCGGACGCAAGGAGCGGGTGTCTTTGGTCAGCTTCAGAAAGTATCGCATGTAAATCAGGATCGGAATTTGGAAAATGAAAATGATATCATGCTGCATCAGTCCCTCAAAATCGATCGCTGCATAAATACACAGATAGAGACCCAGCGCAACGCCCGCGGCAAAGATCATTATTTGTATCGCCCGGCGCACTCGTGTTTCCCCGATAAAGGTGACCAGCGTTTCGCGTCCCATAATGCGATCGCCCTCGAGGTCGCGCAAATCAAAAATAACCGAGCGTATATAGCTGAGAACAAATATCCACAAAAATACCAGTATGGTCTGTCGCTGGATTTGCCAGTTTTGAGCAATGGATTGCGGAATGAATGTGATGACAATCGACCAGGCAATAGCCACCAACAGATCGCGAGAGGTTGGTATATCCTTGAACTTGCCATAGGGGATGAGCGTGCGCAACGGACCGGGAACGATGGTGAAATGATAGAGCGAGCCAATCACCGTCATGGTCAGCATCAGATAAAAGAGGCGGATGGATGACACAGCACTCACGGCCAGGAGCACTGCAATGCATATAATTGCCAGTGCGAACAGATATGGACGGTAGTTGCTGTAAAACCGATAACGTGATATGCCGAGGTGCTGGGTGATTTCGATGCTGGTAAGGCTGTTCCAGAGGTAGATCGGCATGAAGTACAGAAACGCAACTGACGCAGCCGTAAAGAAAGTGCCTACCCCGAAAGCAATGTTTTGCATCATAAATGACGCGTAAATACTCACGGCGGCGCCAACTGCTGGAAAGACGTTCAAACTGCTGATTGTGTCGAGCAAGTGCCAGAACAGGTTGCTTGCCGTGCGGCGCCGTGTTTGCGTCATAAATTGCAGGTAGTCGACTACCCGCTTGATCATCCAGTTCGGGGTTGAAGCGCCTGCCGTAACACCGACAGTTTCAACCTGTTGCAGATCGTCGAAGCTAATTTCTTTTTCGGTTTCTATGTGCTGAGTCGGCGTACCTGACGTGCGTGAAATTTCCGCCAGCCGCTGTGTATTGGCGCTGTGTTTGCCGCCAACGACAATCATGGCGTCTACTCGGCGAGCAAGCTCGTGCGTTTCGGTCTGCCGTTTGTTGGTTGCCGCGCATATTGTTTTGCGAATGACAAGCTGCGCAGGTGAGAAGCGAAACTTGATCTCCTGCGCTATTTCGTCAAAGGTTGCGCGATCAAATGTCGTTTGTGAGACCAGGCAGATTTTGTCCAGTTCCGGCAGCGCGGCGACGTCTTCGGCGCGATTGACAAGATATGATTTTGTTCCCGCATATCCCTGCAATCCAAGTACTTCAGCATGCCCCTCGTCACCGGCGACCACGATTGCATAGCCGTCGCGGGCATGCTTGCGGATTACTTTGTGGACGGTTTTGACTTTGGGACAGGTTCCGTCGACTATCTCGTGACCGTGACGGCGCAATGAATCTTCTTTTTCGGGCGGTATCCCGTGGGTGCGTATCAGCAGGGGGCCGCTCGAATCCGCCGTCTCATTGTGCTCCAGCGGCGCAATACCGCGCCCGCGCAGCATCTCCACCGTCTGTTTGTTATGAATTATCGGCCCGATAGTGTGAATAGTACTTTGATGCGCAACAGCGCTGTCAAGCGCCAGGTCAACGGCGCGCTTGACCCCCATGCAAAATCCGGCTGTTTGAGCAACGATAATTTTCATGAATGCATTCGAAATAAACGAAAGAACGCACAGACGCATCCCGCCTGGCGGGAACGAAGAGTACAGAGCAAAGAGCACCGAGCTTTACGGCATGAGTTAAAGCCCTTCGAAAAGGAAGGTTTTTGGATTCCGCCGCCTCTGTGTTTTAAAAATACGATTCGATACACTCATGCGATAATTTTGGTATCTTTTCGAGCACAATTCATTTTTAGTATCCTATGTCCCAGCCTGCCATATACCTTGACAATGTCTCTAAAGCATTCGGGGCGCAAACCGTTTTGAAGGGGATCAGTCTTTCTTTGTCGCCGGGATCGGTATATGGATTAGTCGGTCTGAACGGAGCAGGCAAAACCACATTGATACGCATCATTCTCGGGTTGCTCAAATCAAGCTCGGGCGCCGTCTCGGTGTTGGGGCACGATCCCTGGAAACATGAACCTGAACTCTATCGCCAAACGGGGGTTATGCTCGAAAGTGACGGCTTTTCAGGCAATCTGACGTTTCACCGCAACATGCAGATATTTGCCGCCGCCAAAGGCCTCGCCCCGCGCGAGGCGCTCGACTACCTTGCTCAGTTCCGGCAGTCCACCGAGCTGGTTGACTCGCGCAAAAAAGTAAAATACTTCTCACGCGGACAAAAAATGCAATGCGCCATGGCACGTGCCTTTCTGGGTTGGCCGCATCTGTGCCTGTTTGACGAACCGGTCGCTGCGCTGGACGTCGACGCGTACGATCATTTTTGCCGTCTGGTGACCCGGGCTTGTGAGCGCGGCGCCGCAATAATCATCAGTTCCCATCAACTCGATGCCATCGAAGATTTGTGCGACAGCGTAGGAATTTTGCAGGATACTCATCTGAAACCGCTTGAGAACCACGATGTACACTCCAGTGGACGGCTCTGGAAAATCAAAGCCGATTTCAGCCCGCAGCTTGAATCCCGCATCAAGGCGTATGCGTCTGATGAGATAGTTTACAAAGATGAATGCTGGTTTTTTTCCCTGCGCGAGCCAAAGCTGCAGATCCCTGCGCTCATCAGAGAGCTGATCAACACCGGCGAATCACTTTATGAAGTGAGCCCGGTAGCCGATTCAATTCGCACCCGCATCAGAAAGATTTACTTACAGGAATGAAAGATACGTTTCTCATCGTCCGCAAAGAATTCCTTCATTTCCGGGGCAGCGATCCGAGTGTGTTTGTCGTCTATGTGATCATTGTCTTAATGTACAGCCTGGTTTTTGCCGCCAATCCCGCGGGTGCGGCTACACTGATCTGGTGGCTGGCGTTTTCGCTGATCATCAGCGGAACGTTTGCCAACATGATCTTTATTGCCGAACGGTGGCGGGGAAATCTGGAGATTTGGCTAACCTCCGGTGTGTCCCGTAAGTCAATTTTGTTCGGCAAGATGCTGTTTGTGATGATCATGACGATTGTGCTCGGTGCGTTGCCGTTGGTCATTTCACGATGGTGGTCGTTACTGCTTTTTCGCATCGGCGCTGTTGAGCAGACCTCAATTGCCCCCGCCGGTCCACTGCTGTATGTTGCCGCAACGGCCATGAATTGCAGCTCGAGTGCCTGGTTCAGTTTCAAATTTACTAATCCGCGGCTGATCAATTTTGTCAATCTGCTCCTACTGGGATTGCTGGCCGGGGCCTATTACGGGTTGCAGCAGGTTTGTGCCGAATATGCCGCCATCCTTGCCATGTTTGCCGTAATCGCAAGCATGGCCGGTATATTCATCCTCCTTGCGTTGCGGGCTTTTGAGAGTGAGCAGGTGATTCAGCCGATAACCTTTTAATCCCGTTCCTTCTCCGCCGAATCATTGCCTCTTTTAATAACATGATGCATGACGTCCTCGAACGTGGCGCTTACCGCAAGCCGGGCTGTGGCAATCGGATGGCGCAGCATGTCCCGCATTGTCGGCCCAAGGCGGTTGCGCACCAGATTGAAGAGAACCGGGAAATCCTCCAGGGCAAGCAATCCGGCATAGAGTGTATAGCGCCTGCCGGGGAAAATCGCCTGCATGACCCCAAATACGAGCGTATGAAATTTAAGCCGGGTAAAGATGTGCGTAATCTGCAGCCAGGTCCATATGCGCAGCCATTGTCGGGCTGCAAGGTCAAGCCCGTCAAAGGTAACAAGCGGCAACCAGAGAACCCGCTTGCCGGGAGTGAAGAAGCCATACATACAGCCCACGAAAAGAAACAGTATCCAGAAGCGATAAAGCGGTGCAACCAGCACCCTCACCGATCCGCTCAGCAGTAGCTGCACGATCACGGTGACGGCAAGGGCAACGGGTATCAGCAGGTAGTAAGCATTGATAACGACAAGCGCGATGCAGAACGTAAACACCAGGGATGATGCGATTATGTTTTTCAACGTGATAACATGCTGCCGCGGCACATTGAAGGCTGCTGTAGCAAACGTATCATTCGACTGGTCAATAATGGTGAGCAGGTAGGGAGCAATTATGCCGACAAGGCCCCCGAAGAGTATTGACGCAACAAACATGAATGGAATTTGGTACAGCAGGTAAAAGTTGGTGGCCATCAATATATAGACCATTCCCAGTTGCCCGCAATTGTGACAGGCCGCACCAATGATACCCAGACCGACGGTGCCGATCATTCCCCGTGTGCCGAGCAGGTTCCAGACTGCGCCCATGACCAGCGTCGCCAAGAGACCCCCCGTCAGCCCAAGTGCCATGGTGATAAATGAAAAACCAAAATAAAAGCCAACGGTCCACACCCTGAGCATCGTAAGTAAAAGTGCGTCAAGCGCGCCGAATCGAATAATCCAGGCGACCGTAATGCAATTGGCCAGTCCGGGTTTGAGCCAGGGCAGGAAAGGGATGCGCGGCAAGAAAAATTCAAGCGCATTGATGATTATAGCGGCAATGAGCAACGTAGCCTTGAGGCTGATGTCCGCCGCTTTTTCGGCGTCTGCCCGAGTGCTATCGGCTGACTGCATCGATATCTTTCCGCGCAGTGGCCGATTGAATCTCGATCATGACTCTGTTGGGAGCGCAGATTATCTGATCGTGAGAACGCTGTATCCAGCCATGATAGACACAGATCTTCTTCAAACACGAGCTGGTGTTTACTCTGACTTTTCCATTGCGAATCTCTATCGCCATTTTCCCGATGTCGCCCCTGACGTTGAAGTGTTTTTCGGTTGACAGGGGATAGGTCGCCAGAATCTTGTCATAGTGATAAACCGCCACCGTGTCACCTTTTTGAGCACGTGCCAGTGGAAAAAACAATGCGGCGCCGGTGATCATCAGGATAATGACAATCGCATCGAGTGGCCCGAAAATGCGGTGGTGAGTTGGAACATTCATCTTGTTTGTTTCCGCACAATGCTATATAATGTATTACGATTAGTTAAAATACTCATTTACTGTTCAGGAATTTGTGTGCAGAAAATCAGCCGGTCAGCACTGCGCAGAATGACGCGCCGCAGAAAAAAGACGTTTACCGTCTCTTTTTCTCTGCTCCAAATCTGGCTTGATTTGTGTGTGGCGGCCGTCGTCGTGTATGTGCTGGTGGGAAACGTTTTGTAGATTACTTTGAACCGTTACTTGAATGTCTTCGCTTTGCAGCATAGGTGTCGGCTCGCACAATTGCTTTTGCGTAATAGCGGTATTTATATGTGGCGATACCTACACTTACCAGAAAATGTTCACTATACCAGCGCGCATACGGCGCAAGGCGGCCCTGAACTATTTCATAGAGGCCGATCGTATGGCGGTGCCCGGGTTTACCCAGGCGCGCCTGCATGATCTCGGCCAGATGCGTCGCATCGGGCCGGACGGTATTGTCAATATAGTGCGACGATAGGGGGCGTCCTTCAATATCGTATTGAAAGAGGCGGTTATTGCTGCCGAAACGGAACGCCAGGGTGTATGGCTTGCCTCCCCAGCCAAAGCGGGGAGCGATCAGCATGTTGCCGGAACGGATAAGTGTGTCCTCAAACTGGCGCTTGAATAAATTGATAAACGTTTCTTTGCTCACCCCAAAGGGGATGCTGCTGAAATCATATTTTGAACTGGTGCACTGCTCAAGCTCACGTGCGACGCGCAATGATTCGGCACGCGCATAAGCCCGCTGCAGACTGTCGCGGTAGCGCTGGCGCTGCGCTTCAAGCTTTTTACGCCGCAGATCCTGTATCCATTGATATACATAGCAGGGACGCACTTTGGTCTGCAGCGAATCGTGGGCCTGGACATATTTCTGCAGAATTTCATGATAGTTGATTGATTGCTGCCACTTTTCAACTTTTTTTTTCCAGATGAAAACGATGTTGAGATCAACCTTGCGCTCGTCGTCGGTACACTCGTAATATTCGCGAATGAATTGAGCCTCGAGCCCGTCAAAAAATTCTTTCGTAGGAACCTCATTCTCTGCGCTGAGCAGATGAGGAACGAACAGGCAGACGCATATACCAACAATACTTTTCATTTTTGCAGGTCGAGACCGGTGCTGAGGTAATGTGGTCAGGCCTAGTCGCCAATAAAGTGGCCGGCCCAGCTTCTTACGATTTTACCATTGAGGATATGAAATCGTCTAAGCTTTCGCAGCGTTTCTGAACTGAAGCTGTTGAGCGGAATCCAGACAAGAT
This sequence comes from Chitinivibrionales bacterium, assembly GCA_014728295.1. Lineage (GTDB taxonomy): Bacteria > Fibrobacterota > Chitinivibrionia > Chitinivibrionales > WJKA01 > WJLW01. The sequence continues at coordinate 48,091 of WJLW01000089.1, forward strand.
GTTTTTTGAGGCGTGAAGCCAGCAAATTCAGGCGTGCACCGGGCCGCTTTGCGGCAATATAGGCGACATTGCGCTCCCTGCTGAACAGCATGGCGCCATAGGTCAATCGTTCGGTCAGGTTTCGCAGATGCATGCGGTCGGTGACCTCGAAGGTATTGGGGATATGGCGCGGAGGAAAGAGCAGCGAAATTCCGCCGTAATAGGCGCGGGCGACACCGGGGCCGATCATATTTTCGAACGGATCGGACGCGAAAAACGAGAGCGTGGATTCCTGATTATGCTCCGCATACCAGGTCGAACAATGCGGGTAGCGCTCGTCATGTTCGGCATCGAAGATGATGATTACCGTATCCAGGTCTCCGCGCGACGGCGGAATTTCCTTGACGTATATATCGCCGGTATGCCAGTTGCGCAGAGTCTCTCTGAAGTCAATGCCGTCCTTGACTGATGCGGTGAATTTTTCCGCGTTGGTCATATCCTCACACATCGTGCGCTTGGCTTTTTGACGCAGGTAGGTATTGAACGATTCTATTGTGCGATCTTCGGGAACATGCGAGCACATGCCCATGGGATTCCAGCGATAGCGGTACTTTTTCTTTTGCAACTGAGTGGGGTCAGGTTTGATGGAGAGCGTTTTCCACACCAGCGGCGTATCGCGCAACAGGTTGATTGCTTCGTGCGTTGTATCATCAAGCGGCGTTGTCAGGCGGTCGATCCCCAGGCTCATTAGCGGGTCGTCGAGGGTAAAGGGCAGAAAAGGGTAGTACTTGGCGCTTTTGAGAATTTTGAGTGCGTAGGCATTGCCGCCGACGCCCTTGGCCGCGGCAACAATGTCGAACAGATCCGGTATCATCCGCTGGTCCAGGAGCGTAAGATTGCGGATAAATTTCAGGGCAACCTGGATGCGTGCCGGGGAAAGCTCGATGATACTCTCCTGGTCTTCGAGATATTCGTCGCGGGTCTCCTGAAAAAGCTCTTTAATCGTCGTAATCACCTCCGTGCGGGGTGCGAAGGGGTCTTGCCGTTCTTTTTCGAGTTTGCCGGTAACGAACGGCAACTCTCCCAGTGCAAAATAGAGGTGATCTGGATTGATGAAGTTGCTGTCGACGAAATACTGCGGCGGAGCGGGGAGTTGACGGTTGAGATAGGCGGCATTTGCATAGTGCAGAATGGTTCGGGCAATGTGCTTGACGTGTACCAGTGCCAGGATCGAATCGAAATCCGCCCGTAAATCGTGCAGCTTGCGAGCGATAAACGCTCCCGCCGCATCCTCGGGTGAATTCTTCGCAGGATTGCCGATGATTCTCAGGCATAAGGAAACATACGCATCGAGACCAAGCTTCTCAATTGCGTGAGAATCGGGGAACCCGCCATATGTTGTTGGCTTGCGAAGCTGGGGATAGCCAATGCAGCGTGCGGGGATACGATTGTGGATGGTTTGGCGTATGCCCTCAATAGCCGCGTCGCTCGGATCTGTGGGAATGTAATACCAGGGCTCTTCAAATGCATGCGCGTACACTGCCGAAATGAACGGCAGCCGGTCAACTGCACTGCGCAGCTTTTCCTCGAAAGGCTCTGGCAGATCAACGGCAACACAATCGAATTGGGTATTCGTACACAGAGTGCGAACGTGGCCGGAAAAGTAAACATTGCCGTGAAGAATGGGAACCAGAGTAATTTCCGGGGCAAGCTTCACGCTGGGGGATCCTCATCCTTGTCCGGATTTAAATCGTCATCCTCGGGAAAAAAGAAGTCGCCCATATGCATGTTGGGAAGATGCTCACCCGACATTTTGCGCTTTTCGGCAAGAGAATCCAGGTCCAGGGCCTCAGAGCCGAGAATCTGCTCAATGGCCTTAAAGAAAAGATTTTCAACATTTGCCTCGGGATTGCTCTTTTGTTGTTTGAGGGTATAGCGTATCGCGTTGATCCCGTCACGAACCGAATAGGGAAGATCGAAACCATGAGCACGCTGCAGATAATTGACGCAGAGATTCAGTACATCCTCAGAAGAAAAGGGAAGATTGTAGGAGAGTATTCTGATCTCATCGTCTCGATTGGGAAAGCCGATTTCGATACCGGGCTGCAGTCGCGACATGATGTAGTCAGGTATTTCAAAGGTTGATGAATCTTCGTTCATGGTGACTGTCGCTCTGAATTCTTTATGTGCATTGACCATGACACCGGCCACGATCGATTCTGCGGTCCGCCGGTTGTCAAAAAGTCCGGCCAGGGAGGCCCAGGACTTTTCGGCCATGCGGTTGCCTTCGTCAAGAATGGCAATGCCGCCGGTTATCGCAGCGGATAGCAGCGGGCTGGCATGGTAGGAGATGGCGCCTTTTTCGGAGAGTACCGGCGTAATCAGCAGGTCTTCCGGGCGCGTATCTGACGTGCACTGCACTATGTAAATGTCTTGCTTGCGCGAGGCCCCCGCAGCGATGGCCAGGGTCGTTTTGCCGATGCCGGGCGGCCCGATTATGCGCGGGGTCAGTGGCAGGTCCTGATCGTCAACGCAGATCCAGCAAGCCAGAAGCTGCCTGAGCGGTTCCTGCTGACCAATCCATTGGGTCGGATTGGACAGGGGGTTGGAGAGAATTATTTCGACGTCATCAAGAGTTACTTTTTTCATGGGCGCTCTATTTTTCCGCGATTGAACTTTCTGATAAATTCGTTGTTGTCAAGATCGTCCTCAATTGTTTCCGCAATTTCTTCGAATGCATTTTCAAACGGTGTTTCGTCGCCCCAGTGCCGATCGCCTTTTTCTTTGATGCGCACCGAGTAACGCGGCTCGGGGGAGGTGGGGCCCGTGAAAAACGAAAAGGTAACGTCTGCAATGCCGTGTTGCTGATTGCGGGGGGCAGGTTCGGTAACGTACGCGTTCATCCGGTAGCGGATAATCAACACGTTATCTCCCGCAACCTCAGCCAGTCTGTTTTGCGGTGCAAGCAAAACCTCTTCATCAAAAATTTCGTTGAACGCATCCTGCAGATCTTCGTCGATTTCTTCGAGGTTGTCCCGGCTAAGTGAAAATCCGAGCTCCTGTTCGGCAAAGCTTGCCATAACCAGATAGATCTTGCCGTTTTTGATTACTTCCATCTCCGACTCACTTTTATCGCTTTCGGAAACCTCGAACGCCACCTTTTGGACATCCTCCGGTGCTTTGCCGGCGGTCAATTCCCAGGCAATGACGCTCAACATGGCTACCACATCTTCAATATCGCCTTTGATGTCTTTTGAGACTACTTTTTCTATTTTGCCTGTTGCTACCGATACCTGACGTATGTTCATCATGTACAGGCTGCCCAGTTTGCCGATAGATCCGGTCACGATTTTTTGCACGCCGAGTACCTGACCCATTTCCACCATGCAGCCTTCATCGGAGCAGACGCCCGAATGCTGAAAGCCCTGCTCTTTGAGAATGGCCTGCATCTGATCGCGTTCCATCACCTGCACAAGCCGGGTATTAAACAACTCGTTCCTGAAGCGGTCTGATAGCACATCCGCCTCGCCGTCTTTGATTCCACTGGTATTTTTCAGATTGAGCACGGCAATAATCGGTTTGGATTGCCCGGCTTTGGCTATCACACAAGCTGGGAGTAGTAAAAAGACAGTTGTGATTGCTCGCATAAGCTTAGCCTCCGTATAAACAGACAGAGCATAATTGCAAAATACACTATCTCAGTGATTAGCGCGGAGAACAACCTGCTGCGAAGATAGCCTGGAATACACAAGGCGCAAAGCCTATTCGCCGGCAAAGAGATCTTCGTATTCCCGGTCTTCCCACAGCCGTTTGACTTTGTCTTCCCATCTGTCAATGAGATTGGTGTTCAGGCGTGGATCTTTGGCCATTTCAGCTTTGCGTGCGTTTTTTAAATTTGAATAAACGCCCATATACGATTGCGCCTTCTTCAACTCGCCAAATTTGATATGCAACGCAACGATGGTATAAATTACCTGCAGCTCAATCTCTTCAGAGTTGCACTCGGAATTTTTGAACGACTCTTCGATAAAACCCAGCGCCTCTCTCAAAATCAAGGTGTTGTCATTGTCGCATGCTTTTAAAATGCCTGCGATTTTCAGTGCGTAGGCTCCCATTTTGTAATAGGAGTACGGCAGTTCAAACCATGCCTCGACGCTGGCGCGTGCCATGGCCAGCCGGTAGCTGATGACACCCGCTTCGGCAATGCGGGGGCGTTTGAAAAACTCCTCCGGATTGGAAACCGTCTGTGCAATAGCTTTACGTTCACCAATTTTTTCCTGAAGAGAGATAATTACATTGCTCATCAACTGGCTTTTGGATTCGGGGATATTGGCGCTTGCCGGACGATTGAAATCTTTGCGATCGGGAGAAGCGAAGAGGCAACGCGGGCATACGGTTACTGCCAGTATCGTGTAATCGACCGTGCGGTAGCCGGCTGCGCCTTCATAAATCGGAACCAGAAATTTGTTTTGCGTAACTTGCTGGCTTTTGGCGCGAAGCTGATAACAGACAATTTCGGGCTGATTGCACACCGGACAGCTCAGTTTTTGCTCAAATACCGGATCATCGCCGCCGGTGCCTTCTCCGGTGTAGGAGACCTGTTCCTGCTGCTCTTTGACCTTCTTTATGTTTTTGATATCGAGACTGGGACCGAATTGCCTGATATAGAGGTTCACCAGATTATCATCATGCAGCAATACCTGCAAACGGCGTTTTACCTCGGCAACATTTATGGTCATGACAAGCCTATCCTGCAGCTTGAGAATTTAGGGGTTCGGTCTTTTGTTGAATTATCCTATAAACCGGCAGCGCTGTCAAGCTGATTGGAATTGGCGTTCAGTGTCGATAACAAAGGTATGAATGGCGCTTGGAGCTTAAAACGGTGTTGTCTCGTACACGTATTTAATCCACTGCTGAAAAAACTCAAGACAATGGCCGCGCCAGCGATTGAGGGGATTTTCAATGTCTACATTAATGGGTCTTTCAACATCGGTGCGTCCTTTTTTAGTATCCCGCTTGTACTCAACTACCAGACGTTGAGCATCATACTCGGGATGCCCGAGGTGAATCAGGAATTTGTGATCACTGCTCTCAAAAATGAAATAGCCGGCTTCCTGCGAATGCGCAAGCAGACAAATTTCACCGGCACGGGCACGCGCTTCGAGTTCCTGGTCGGGAATGCCTGAATGCCTGCTCTGAGGTGACCAGAATACATCATCCATCTCGCCGGTGACGTCGTGTGAGTGGTCGATATTGCGTGCTTCAAAAACGCCGAACAGCTTTTTGGGAAACATAACCTTCTCGATGCCCAGAAATTTAGCCAGTGCGAGCCCACCCCAGCAGATGCCCAGTGTTGAAGCAATATTGGTGCGCGCATAGGCTAGAATTTTCTGTACCTCCGGCCAGTAGTTTACCTGCTCGAACGGGATCTCCTCGACCGGAGCGCCGGTGAGGATCAATCCGTCCAGATGTTTTTCGGCTATGGCATCTTCAAAAGGTATGTACCAGTTGTCAAGATGCTCGGTCGGTGTGCTGTTATACGCGTGCGTATTCAAACGGATCCAGATCGGCTCAATCTGGATGATTGAACGGCCCAGCGGAAAAAGCAGGCTGAATTCATACGTCTCCGCCTGGGGCATTACGTTCAGGATGCCTATACGCAGTGCGCGAATGTCCTGGCGAAGGGCTTCCGGCTCCGAAATGCATTCTATGCGCCGCTTTTCCAGCGCACCTTTGGCATGGTAGTGTTGCGGTACAACAATCGTCATTCACGAATTCCTTGTTCCTGTTTTCCTGGGCTTTTCTTACAAATCGTGAAGCTTTGAAAGATTCATATGCAAAAATCGGACCCGGCTGTCGCCGTCTCATTTTTGATGATATGCTCAAGAGTGATGCTTTTGAGCACGTTTTCCTGAGCCTGTTGGAGCTTTTGCCAGATGGGCCTGGTTGCACAGCGGGCAGTATTTTTGCACACCTCAGGATCTTCCAGGCAGTCTACCGGCACATAGCGTCCTTCCAGAGCATTGGCAATGTTCAGAAATGTTATCTGTGCCGGTGGCCTCTGCAAAGCATAGCCGCCTTTTGCACCGCGATACGTAAGTATTATGCCGCCGTTTTTCAGAGCTATCAAGATATTCTCCAGGTAGGAATCCGGTATTTCCTGACTTTGAACAATATCCTTGCGTTTGATCGGCCCTTTGCCATAGTGGCGGGCGATTTCAACGGCGGCACGGGCGCCGTATCGCGTTTTGGTCGAAAGCTTCATAGTGTTTCCTTTGTCAAGTAATGACTTCGGGCGATGTCCATTACCAGACTAGTTTATAGGGTATGTGAACAATATAGCTTATTGATTGTTCCAATTCAAAGCAATGGCTGCGTATTTCGGCCTTTAAGTTTACCCGTTTGGTGAGAAATGGCAGCCAAAAGCATGGACAGACCCGTGAGACAATAGTGTCTCCCTCAAATGTTCCCATTAGCCATTTCAGGCAGGCGTTTGCAAAGGGATTGCGGCGATGGGAGAACCGCGGGGTGCATGTTACCAAGGGAGTGGGCAATGTGCGGGGAATTCGTTTCAATTGCCTTCCGGAAATTTCACTGCTTGAAGTGTTTTAGCATCATTCAACCACGTTCATATCCGGCTTTTTTATATGCATCCAGCAATACACAGAGATCTTTATAAGCTTCCTTGAAGGTGCTGACGGGCTTTCTCTTGTTGCGAACAGCTTCGTAGAAATCTTCGAATTCGGACTTGAATCCGGCATCCTTTTCAAAATTCTTCTCGAACAGTACACGGCTTTTATCCCTCACGGTTATTTTGCTCCAGCTTATCGACATCGTGCCGGTAGTGCATGAGATGAGGATCTTGTTTTGCGTGTAGCCTACCGAACTGAAGTAGCAGTTGAATAATCCCAGCAGGTTGTTGTTTGCGGTGAACTGCATCGACAGCGTATCGATTTCACCAATTTGCGGATTAAGGCTTGCAACCATGGCGGAACGAACTTTGATATCACCAAACAGATCACGCAGCGCAGCTACATGATGTACGCCACCGTCGGTGATAAATCCGCCCGGATATTGGTGATGGATGCGCCATTGGGTTTGTGCATACTTACCCGAAATGTCCAGGTGTGAATATTGGTTCCAGGTGACTGCGTAGGGTTTGCCGATGAGGCCGTCGGCAAGAATGCTCTTTGCTTCTTTGTAAATCCGGCGGTACCGGAAATTTTCGGCAACCATCGTGATCAAGGGGGATTTCTTCTCCAATTCGACAAGAAGCCCGGCATGCGTGCGACTGGCGGCCAGCGGTTTTTCAACGATAACATGTTTTCCCGCCGCCAGCGCCTCCTGTACCACCAGATGATTGAGGTGGATCGGCAGAATAATACTGACGGCCTCGATATCCTCACGTGCAAGCAGCTCCCGATAGTCAAGGACATAGGGAATATTGCCCACCAGCTCGGCAAAAGATTTAGCCTTTTCTTGCGTATGATTGCACACGGCGGTCAGCGTAAATTTCCGGTGAAGCTTTTTCAATGCCGGCCAATGCAGCTCGCGTGCCGCTATGCCGCAGCCGATGATACCGAGTTTGATTGAAGACATCTCTTTTTCCTGCTGTGCACGTGGAAATATACTGCAACCAATTAGGCGAATAGGCAATATACTACATGTTCGATACGTATGATCATTCGATACTGTATGATAATCGGAAGATGAATGGTCCCGTCATCAACTATATTTCAACGTTAAACTTCAGCTAAAAATGAGGAGACTATTATGAATCAGGCCAATCGACCTGACGAGCAACTGGTCAGGATTTACGAAGCGTTGCGCAAGCGGTTCAACGGGAAGAACAGTGCGATTGTGCTGTTTCTTCTGGCATTCGCAGCGGCTATATGGATAGGCACGACGGGATGGTATACCGTTGCCGTTGATGAGGTCGCGGTTATTCAACGGTTCGGCAAATATAACCGCACGGCCGGCCCCGGATTGCATTTCAAATTCCCGGAAGGCTTTGAAAGCCGCACCAATGTAAAAGTCAAGGGAGTCTTTGTTCAGGAATACGGTTTCCGTACCCTTCAGGCCGGGGTCAAAACCTCGTACGCCCCCGAAGGTCAATTTGTCGACGAGTCGCTGATGCTTACCGGCGATCTGAATTGTGCGCTGGTCACCTGGATTGTGCAGTATCGTAAGAGCGATCCCGTTAAATACCTTTTCAATGTGCGCAATCCCGACAGCACGCTTTCGGATATGTCAGAGGCCACCATGCGGTTGGTTGTTGGCGATCACAGCATCGACGAGGTTATTTCCAAGCGTCTGGACATTGCCGACAAAGCCAAAGAGGAGCTGCAGCAGGCTCTTGATGATGCTGAGCTGGGGATGACCATCGTCAACGTTGAGCTGAAGAACACCACGGTTCCCGAAGCTGTTCAGCCCTCCTTTAACGAAGTTAACCAGGCCGAACAGGAAAAGGAGCGCATGATCAACGAGGCCCGCGGTGAATATAACAAGGTTATTCCGGCCGCGGCCGGTGAAGCCGAAAAGCTCATCCGGGAGGCTGAAGGATATGCATTGGACCGGGTAAACAAAGCGCGGGGAGATTCATCGCGCTTTGTATCGATATACAATGCTTATGCACTGGCAAAGGATGTAACCCGTCGACGCATGTATCTTGAGACCATGCGGGATATTGTACCCAGACTCGGGAAGAAATATATCATCGACAGCGATCAGAAAAGCGTACTCCCGTTATTGCAGATGGGAGAGGGAGGAGTTAGAAAATGAAACGAATAATGCTGATTATACTAATTGGTCTTGCACTTTACGGATTAAGGACCGGACTGTACATCGTAGACGAAACGAAACAGGCTGTTATTACCCGCTGGGGAGAAGCGATAGGTGACCCGATCACCAAGCCGGGACTGCACTTCACATTGCCGTTCATCCACAAAGTCAATTTTTTCCCCAAGTACCTGCTGGAGTGGGACGGTGATCCCGGGCAGGTGCCGACAAGCAACAAGACTTTTATCTGGATAGACACCTTTGCGCGCTGGCGAATTGTGGACGCCTTGAAATTTTTTGAAAATCTGCGCGATGAAACTTCTGCGCAAAAAAAGCTGGATGATATTATCGACGCCGCGGCGCGCAACCTGGTAACATCCAATACCCTGCGCGAAACCGTTCGTAATTCAAATCGTGAAATGGATATCGACAGCGACGATATCTCCACTGATACGGCTGCCGATTCGTCTGAGGACATCAGAGAGATATCGCTCGGACGCGCGGCCATGTGCCAGGCGATCCTGGAGCAGGCTGCACCCAAGCTCAACGAATTCGGCATCGAGCTGGTAGAGGTCAAATTCAAACGCATCAGCTACGTCGAACAGGTGCTGCGCAACGTTTACGAGCGCATGATTGCCGAGCGCAAACAGAAAGCCGAAAAATTCCGCTCCGAAGGCCGTGGCGCTTCCTCAAGAATTGCCGGTGAGAAGGAAAAAGAGTTGAAACGCATCTATTCTGAAGCCTATGAGGATGCCGAGCGCATCAAAGGTGAAGCCGATAATGAAGCAGCCGGGATATATGCACAAGCTTACAGCAAGGATCCGGAATTTTACTCTTTTCTTAAAACGCTCGATCTCTATAAAGTATCGCTGGATAGCACCAGTGAAGCTGTGCTCTCGACCGACAGCGACTGGCTCAAGTATCTTAAGAAATATTCTGCGATGCCGTAACGGGCCGTCCGAATCCGGCGTGAATAAATTGCGCGTTGAAGCAATCCCGGGATGCACCGCGGGATTGCTTTTTTTATTTTTTACTCAGAACCTGTTCTGCACAGCATTCGGCTCGGTCGGCTAATCTCGTGCAAGCACTACCCCATCCGAAAGGAGCTGCCTGTGTCCATCGTTGCTGAATTTGCCCGGCAACTTCATGAAAAAGAATCTCCCGATTCCCTGCCACCGTTGGAACCTGCTGTTTATCCCGGCAAAACGACAAAGCTTTTTGATATACAGGCCGTAATATTTGACATCTATGGAACGTTAGTGCATTACTGGAAGCACTCGTTTGCCGACGGTGACTTGAAATCCGCCTCATTGCTGGAAGCATTCGGCAAAACTATCGACCGGTTTGCCATGCGCGATACGCTGTTGAAAATGAATACAGAGCATGATCCCGAAACCACGCTTAAAGATTTGTATCATGGTCTGATTGCTCTCAATCACCAAAAGGCGATTAAGAAAGGAGTTTTGTTTCCGGAAGTAAAGATTGAAGAAGTCTGGCAGGTAATCGTGCTGATGCTGCGACGCAACGGCTATCACAAGCCTGGCAATATTGCAGGAGAGGATAGTGATCTGGCGAAGTGCCTTGCCTTTTTTTACAACTTCCACGCTCTGGGCAGGGGGTTGTTTCCGGATGTTGTTGATGCACTTCAGAAATTGAAAAGTATGAATATAAAGCTGGGAATCGTCTCCAATGCTCAATTTTATTCACCGCTAGACCTGACGCTTTTCATCCGCGACCAAAGCAAAGACCGGTATGATGATTATCTCGAATTGTTCTCGCCTGATTTGTGCGTTTTTTCATTCGAGGAAGGTATGTCAAAACCCAACCAGCGTTTGTTTCGCAAACTGTACAACGCCTTGTACGAACTGCACATATTGCCGCAGCAGACCGTGTTTGTCGGCAACGATCTGGCGGCCGACATTCAGGCTGCTCAGCAGGCAGGCATGAATGCTGCTTTGTTCACCGGTAACAAACACAGCACGTTCATGCATGAGCTTTGCGATAGAGTAATCCCGGACATAACCTTTGATACGTGGGCCGATTTCCCATCGCTGGTTTCATTCCACGAAAGTGGAGGCAACGGCGGGATATGATGCGCATGCTTTTTTTCGGCTTGATCGTAACGTTTTCCACTGCATTCTGTTTCGAGATTGAATTCACTTTCGAGGATATTGATGGGGGGGGGGTCATCGCTTCGGCGATGATTAAGAGCGCTAACAAGGCATTCGCACTCAACATGAAGGGGCTTGATGCACTCGAAGGCGGCGATTTGGATGGAGCCCTGGCTCTGTTCAGACAAGCCGCAGACAAGCTTGACAATTACGTGGATGCCCGGAATAATATCGGGGTTGTTTACTTTCGAAAAGGCGATGCTGCAACTGCCAGAAAAATCTGGCGGGAACTCATCGAAAATGACAAGCGGTATGCGCTGGCGTACTTTAATCTGGGTGTTGCCGATTTTGCCGAGAAGCGAAACGATGCCGCGCAGGAGAACTTCCTTAAGTCAATCAAATACAACAACAAATTTACCGACGGCTACATCTACCTGGGAAAGCTTGCCTTGTCTGGCGAAAATACCGAAGCGGCAATTGGCTGGCTGCGCAAAGCTTACAAAGTGGATGCAAAGCATCCGGGCGCCTGGGGCTTTCTTGCGTATGCGTTGATTGAGCGGGGCGATACCGCAGCGGCCCAATCACTCTTGGAGCAACATCGCGATCATGCCGGTGCACTGGAGATACTGGGAACCATAGAAGCCAATCGCAAAATGTTCAAAAAGGCTGCCGGCACCTTTCTGTCCGCTCTGGCCAGAGGTGGCGATCCCGCCTTGCTGGTCAAGCTCGCGTCTGTCCAGGTTGAAGAGGATGATTGCCTGGGCGCCCGGGCAACGATGATATCCTACTTTGCCAAAGTTCCACAGCCCTCTGCCGATGCGTATCAGGCTGCCGGCGTTGCCGCGCAGGCCTGCAATGATATTGCAGAGGCGAAGCGCTACTTCGAAGAGGGCATCAGGAGGTTTCCCGAGGATGAAATTCTGCGCTACAATGCCGGGAAGATTTACTACTACGAAAAGGAATACACGCGCGCCGAAAATATGTGGTCCGGACTGTCACATGCCGTCAATGATCCCGAATTGCTTTACCTGCGCGCCCTCAATGCATACAAATTGAATCGCCATGAAGAGGCGGATGCTTTAGTTCGCAAGGCGATCCGCATTGATCGTCAGGCGCGCTTTTACGATCTCAAGGGGATCATCAGCTACGCACAGAATAATAAGGAAGAAGCCGAGCGGCTGTTTAAGCAGGCGCTCGATATTGACCCCAATCTGCGCAGCGCCCAGATTAACCTGTCGCTGGTTGATACTGCCTATCACAACCTGGATGATGCTGTCGCACAAGTCTGGAGGGAGCAGCGGGCCTGCAAAAAAGAGTGCGGCAAGGTGGCCATGAAACTGGCAATGCTTCTCTATCGCCAGAATCTGACGGGCGAAGCCGCCGATGTGCTGGCACGCGTACCGGCGCAGGACAAAACTGAGAAAACCTACCGGACCCAGGCTCATTTTTACCGGGAAATCCAGAATTACGAGAAGGCTATATCAGCCCTGGAGCAGGCCGGGCAGCACCTTGCGCTTTCAGTTGAAGCCCGTCAGGAACAAGCTCAGATTCTGCTGACCGCCGGCAAGTACGTACAAGCTGAACGTGTGCTGCTGGAGTTGGTTGCCGACTGGGTCGAAAATCCCTGGCGACTGTACTATCAAATCGGCTATGCCCGCATGGAACGGCACGATTACGCCGGAGCACAGGAATACTTCGAAAAAAGTATTGCGCGCAAACAGGACAATCCCGCTTCCAAAAGCCTGCTGGCATTTGTGCTGCAGAAGCTGGGCGATTCCGGCAAGGCCCGCTCTTTGTGGGCCGGCAGCCTGCAGGACGATCCCGATAATCCGGTGCTGCTGGTCAACCTCGGTTTGGCGCATGAAGATGCAGGTGAATTTGACAAGGCACTTGAATATTATACTAAAGCGCTGCAGGCCAATCCAGGCAAGAAAGAAATCTACATCAACATCGGCAATGCGCAGCGGGGTCTGGAAAATTATCGCAAGTCAATTGACGCATACGAAAAAGCGCTTTCTTCACCTAAAAAAAGCGAAGCAGCCTTCAATCTGTTTCTCAGTGCGCGTGAGATGAATGATTTGCAGCGGGCTGAGAAGATGGCGGCGCTGCTCGAACGGGAAGATCCGTCGTCCGACTATGCTGTCCGGGCCGGAGGTGAGTTTGCGGTGTGGCGGGGTGATACCGCCGACGGTATCCGCATGCTCGAAAAAGTAAAGCATCCAGAAGATGACGACTACCTGCGTTTGGCCGAATTGTATGCCTGGCTCGGGGATGATGCCAGAGTACGTGAATATATCGACAAACTGCCCGATCAGGGCGAGTACGCAAGCCGCAAAGCCGGCATTGCCGGCAGGTTGGCGTTTGTGAGCAAAGATTTTGGGCGCGCCTTTTCATTGTGGAATACGTCCGGCGACTCCTCGTTCGATGCACGCTTCAACCTGGCCCTGGCCGCGTTGCATGCTCGACGCTTTGAGCAAGCTCACGATATCGCTGTCTCGCTGTATGCGCAAGCCGAAGGCGCCGACAAAGTCGTGCTGGCCAAACTGGTCGCTCAGGCTGCTTCCGCAACATACAAATGGGACGTTGCCCGGCAATGGTATGCCAAGCTGTTGCCGCACGCCGGAGACGATCATTTGATTTGGTTCAACCTGGCTGTTGCAGAGTACAATCTGGGCGAAATAGATTCCTGCTGGTCGCATTACCGCAAAGCGCAGGCGCTTAATCCCGATCTTCACAATGAGGATATCGAAAACCGCTACCATGCATCAAATACTCCGGCTGATACCACGATTACCCTGTCGCTGTCGGAAATCGAACAGCTTTACAATCGGGCCGTCGCCCTGCAGAGCGACGGCCGAACCAAAGAGGCTGAAGAGCTGTATCGCACGATCCTCAACGGCGATCACCGATTTGTGCAGGCCTGGAATAATCTCGGCACGCTCTACGCGGCACAGGGTGAACTGGAAAAGGCCGAGGAATGCTACAAAAATTCGGTCAAGCGCCGGGGCGACCTGCCTGAAGGGTATGCTAATCTGGTAAATCTGTACCTTGCTGTCGACGAAGTCCAGAAAGCGCAGCGCTGGATCAAACGTGCGCTGGCCAGGGTTCCCGAAAGCCGGGTGCTTCGTGAAATGGAACAGCGAGTCAACGCGGCGGTCGCCAATTAACCAATGAGCAATACTCCCGCTACCACAGCTCATCGCACCATTTTGTACATCCTTACTTTCATAATGGGTGGATGCGGTATTGCCTATGAATACACCTTCAGCAAATTATCGAGCGATTTGCTGGGTAACTCCGCCATGCAATGGGCGATCATAATCGGCTTGATGATGTTGTGCATGGGCATCGGCTCGGATATACAAAAGCGAATCCGGGATGAGGGATTGTTTGCAAAATTCATATATTTCGAATCGGTGCTGGGGGTGCTGGGCGGCTTTGGTCCCCTGCTGCTGCTGTATGCCTTCGGCGCTTTTCGCAATCATTATACGGTGGTGCAATATGGGCTGACCATTATTGTCGGCCTGCTTATCGGGCTGGAAATACCGGTCTTGACGCGCATCAATGAAAAGTATACGCCGGAGCTTAAAGCCAACCTGGGCGGCATATTGCGAATGGATTACATCGGTGCGTTTGCCGGGGCATTGGGCTGGGTGTTTGTGCTGCCGGTTTTTTTCAGCCTCACGCAGATGGGTTTTGTGCTGGGGTTGTGCAACAATCTGGCCGCGGCAATTGCGTTCGTCTATTTCCGCAAAGTTGTACGGGCGTCCGCATCGGTCATTGCGATCCTGGCGGTCAGTATCGCCGGGCTGGGAATCGGATTGCTCAAAGCGCCTGCATGGAGTGCACATGCCGAGCAACAACTCTATCTTGACAAAATAGTCTATTCGGCAACCACGAAATTTCAGCATATTGTGTTGACCCAATCCCGGGCGGGGGAGATTTACTGCTTCCTTAACGGTAATCTTCAATTTTCAAGCTTCGACGAGCATCGCTATCATGAACTACTCGTCCATCCAGCCATGCACTGTGCACCACGGATTGAGCATGTGCTTGTGCTGGGGGGAGGCGACGGGCTTGCGGTGCGCGAGATTCTGAAATATCCCGGGGTGCAACGCGTGACGTTGGTCGACATCGATCCCGAAATGACCCGTTTGGCGCGGGAGAATGAATACTTCCTGAAGCTGAATCAGGGCAGCCTCACGGATTCGCGGGTGACCACTTTCCAGGCAGCGGGCATTTCTGCGGGAGAGACACGTCCCGTCGAAACCCGTGACCGGGTCAGAGCGATGGAGCCGGCCCGTGAGGCGACCGCGCAGGTCAGTATCGTCAATATTGATGCGGCAAAATTTGTCGAGCATATTTCCGGCCGCTATGACGTCATTATCATCGACTTTCCCGATCCGAACAGTCGCGAATTGACAAAGCTGTATTCGAAGATGTTCTATCATAATCTAACCGACAAGTTGACAAAAGGCGGGATACTGATTCAGCAGGCTTCTTCTCCGGTCATTGCCAATAAAGCATTCTTGTGCGTGGGCGCCACCATGCGCGCCGCCGGGCTTGTTGTCGTGCCGATTCGCGGTTTTGTTCCCACCTTTGGTGAATGGGGATGGTGGATCGGGGGAAGGGGCGAGGCCTGGGATGAGACGCTATTGAGCAACCGTCTGCGGCATATCGATACGCTGAGGGTATCTACCCGTTATCTCACGTCAAACTTGATAGATGCGAGCCTGGTTTTCGGCAAAAACGCACTGGCGGATTCGGCGATTGAAGTTAATACCATTATGAACGATGTCATCTATACTTATTATCGCAAAGCATTGACCAGGGGTTACTGAATAAACTATACTTACACTTCGTAATGCCTCGCCCATTTGAACCGGGAGGAATTTGTGAGAGCAGCCGTCATCTTTTTTCTCATAGTTTTTGTGCTTATCTGGGGCTCCCGATCGTGTGCACCACGCTATCGGTCAGCGCGCAACACGACTCAGAACACAACCGTCAATGCTACGGCTGAAGCTGCAGACGGCCTTGATCTCAAGGCCCTTAACGCCCTTATCCCCGAAGCAAAATCGGCAAAGGAGCTGGAACAGGAGCTCAACAAACCCGGCGGCATCAACAATCTGGATTTGAATGCCGATGGTCAGGTCGACTTTATAAAAGTCACCGAATTCGGTAACCAAGAAGACGGTTACGGCTTCTCACTGACTACCGAACCGGTCAAGGGTGAGGAGCAGGAAATTGCCAGTATTGAAATTGTCAAAACCGGCGAGAAGGCGCAGGTGCAGGTGCATGGCAACGAGCAAATTTACGGTCGCGGTCATCACTATCACAGCACCCACTCACTGGGCTCATTGATGCTCTGGAGCTATTTTTTGATGCCGCATCCGTTTTATGTCTCGCCCTGGTACTACGGCTACTATCCGGGATACTATTCACCCTATCGCACGGTAACCCGAACAGTATATCGTAACCGTGCCCGCTCAGTTACCGGGAGCCGATCCATTAATCGCAGTTCGAATCGAGCTGCACTGGCCAGACCAAAATCCAACCTCAATAATCCCAATACAGGCAAAGTCGCCAGTCAAGGTATCAAAAAAAGCCTGCGCAATCCAACTTCGACCCAGAAGCAATTTGCCGCTCGCTCTGCAAGCAGGTCGACCCGCTCGGGCGGCTTTGGACGCGGTTCCGGGCGGGGCAGATCACGAACCGGATCACGTTCGTCTTCACGCTCGGCGAGAGGTTTTGGGGGGAGTCGCAGCTATGGCGGCTTCGGGAAATAGCTACCAATAACGCATAGGTCAAGGAGCTCTTCATGGAAAATTTACAGACGTATCTCAATATATCCGATGCATACGATTATGTCAGTTTTCAGGCGCTGGCATTTCTGGCCCTGGCAATTGTGCTGTTCTGGCTGGGCAAGCTGTTCAATGATCTCGTCACGCCCTACAAAATCAATGAAGAGCTTGGGTCCAAAGACAATAAAGCGCTGGCACTCTCCTACATCGGCTATCTTGTTGCGCAGGGCATTATCATTCTCGGTGTGTTCGGCGGCCCCTCAAAAGCATTTGTGCCGGATTTGATCTCTACGGGTATCTGGGGGCTGGTCGGCATCGTACTGCTTAATTTTGCCCGTTTTCTCAACGATACTCTGGTGTTGCGCAAATTCAAAAATGTAAAGGAAATTATTGAAGATCGCAATGTCGGTACCGGCG
Organism: Chitinivibrionales bacterium; assembly: GCA_014728295.1. GTDB lineage: Bacteria > Fibrobacterota > Chitinivibrionia > Chitinivibrionales > WJKA01 > WJLW01. The sequence continues at coordinate 65,177 of WJLW01000089.1, forward strand.
CCGTGGAATTCGGCAGCTATGTCGGCATCGGCTTTGTCATCAAATCAATCGTTACCGGCGAATCGGAAGGTTTGCAAAGTGACATTATCGGCACGATCATATTCTTTGTGGCGGCCCAGGTCGCTTTTATTGTTTTCAGCATGCTCTACCAGATCATTACAAAGTACGATATTCACGATGAAATCGAAAAAGACAATGCTGCCGCCGGTGTCAGCTTCGGCCTGACGCTGGTCGCAATCGGCATCATTATCTCCAATACTATCGCTCTGACCAACTCGCTGGTCGCCCTGGCCTTCTGGTTTGTCAATGGCGTGGTTCTGATCATTGCCAGCCGGTTTCTGGTTGATATTCTGATATTGCCCGGCCACAAGCTGGACGATGAAATCAGTCGTGACAAAAACTGGGGAGTAGCACTTATTGAAGGTGGAAGCGCAGTCGTTGTTGCATTCCTGCTCAATGCATCATTTGCCTGAACCGTGAATGGAGTCGACTATGCCTCGTACCTACACTGTGTCCGAAGAGCAAAAAAGGCAATTCGCCGCAGCCTACCTGCTTGACAAAATCGTAAATGAACGTGTCGTAGTACCCGTCTATCTCCAGGATCATGATAAAGACCTGGAGCCGGTGCTTGAATATGCCATGATGAACGATTATGTCGAGATTCATAACAACGAACGCTACAAAGCCTCGGCCAAGGGGCGCGAAATCCTCAAGCGTTTTCTGGCGCGCTACCAGGATTTCCTCAAGAGCTTCGACATTTTTTGCGCCGTCGATCTGGGCGAGGGCGTCTTAGCGTTTGAGGAGTACTTTAATTTCGATGATGATCGCGAGTGGGGCAGGTTTCTGGCAGATGAACGCTGGGAAGATCTGCGTGTCGCCGTTGCTGAATTCAAAAAGCTTAATCCGGTTGAAATTGTTTTCATGAGTTTTCTCAGCGAAGGCCGCTTTGGCAACGCCCAAGAGGGGTGGCAGTTCGATCTGTTGCTGGGGTCCGTCTGGGACGACATACGTAACGTGTGCAACACCAGCCTGGCGGTGGATGACCTGGGCTATACTTCCGAAGACGGCGAGGTCGTCAACGGGGAGGATGTGATCACCGACGTAGTGACACAAGGCGCCGAAATAAACATCGAGTTGTGGCGCAAAGAGCAGGAGTTGGCCGCTCAGCGCAGGGCTGCACAAGAGCAGGAGCACGAACGTGCCCGTGACGACGACGATGACGGGGAGTGGGAAGAGGAGGTCGTTGTTGAAGAAGTGTATCCCGAGGTATACTATGGCTATCGGGATGCATTGTTTGTTTCGGCTGTCTGGACGGCCATCGTCTTTTTCTGAGAAAAGCCCGCCTTATATGAATGTCATGCATTTAATCCAGCTCATCAAGCGCTTGAAGACGCTGGTTGGCGCCGGCTTTTTGTCGGTCCTGGCCTGGGCGCTGGGGCTTAATATTGTGTTTGCCGCGGCGTTTTATTTTGCCGAGAGGTCGGTGCAGGAGATAACAATGCTCGACGCACTGTGGTGGTCGATGGTAACCATGACGACCGTGGGCTATGGAGATTTCTCGGCGCAGACCTGGATCGGCAGATTTATCATATCCTATCCCTGCATGTTGCTGGGCATCGGCATCATCGGCTACCTCGTCGGTTTTATCGCCAATGCTTTGATTGAATTTGCATCAAAGAAAAGGAGAGGTTTAATGGAAATTACCTTTGACAACCACATCATCGTCTGCAATTTCCCCGGCGAAGAAAAGATCATCAAAGTGATTCACGAAATTACCGGCTCGGAGCGATATCGGGAGTGTCGCTTTGTGCTAATTACCGACAAGCTGGAGGAGCTTCCCGAAAAGCTGCAAAAAATGAAAATCCACTTTGTCAGGGGGATTCCCACCGATACCGACGTGTTGCTGCGGGCCAACCTGCTTTCATGTCGCGGCGTAATCGTACTGGCGGAGCGTCCGGAAGACCGAACCTCAGATGAACGCACCTATACCATCTGCTCGCTGGTTGAATTGCTGGAACGTGAGCACAAACGTCCAATAAAAACCATTGCCGAAGTCGTCAGCAAAGACAACATCAAAAATTTGCAGCGCACTAATGTCGACGGCTTTATCAGCTCGGAAGGAATAGTCGGCTGCCTGCTGGTGCAGGAGTTTCTGCACCCGGGCATCAACGGCGTTATCTCGCAAATGGTAACCAATCTGGAGGGCAGTCAACTTTACATACACGAAACGACGCTGGACGACTATCCGATACAGGACGTACAAATCGGCGCGATCAGGCACGAAGACGATATCCAGGTTATCGGTGTGATTCAGAATGGGCGGCAGATACTCAATCCGCCCCGTGATACCAGAGTCGGAAAAGGCGACAAATTAATTATCCTCGCCCAGAATGAACATGATATACAAACCATCGAACAGCAACTCATGCAAACCACTGCATCATCCTGATGAGAGCGGGTGATGAACCAAATACGTTAGGAGGTAGCACATGATCGATTCCGTTGCGATCCAGAACCACAGGGAGCTCCTGATTGAAGAGTTTCTGCAGGAAAACGAATTTTTTGTGGAACGAATTACCGATTCGGTACTCAAAGTTAACCGAACGGGCGAACTGCCGGTCTACATCAATGTTGACGAAAACCAGCTCTTTTTCGAAATTGATCTGGGCAACGTCAGCGAATTTGCCAGCCAGGACCTCTACTATCGGTTGCTCGATCTCAACACCGAGATTTTGCCGGTTTCGGTGGGAATAGATTCGACACAACCGGATGATGCCCGTCTGGTGCTGGTTGAAAGCCGTGAGTCCCAGAATTTGGACGACAATGAATTAATGGCTGTTTTCAACTCGCTCGAAATTGCAGTAGACAAAGTGGAAGAGGTCCTTTCTGACTACGTAACCAGCGATGGAAAGGAGTAAGCAATGAGTATATTCAGCAGAATATTCAAAGTTGGGCAGGCACATGCCAACCAAGCTATTGACGGACTGGAAAAGCCCGAGGTTATGCTCGAACAGGCTATTCGTGATCAGGAAAAGGCGATTCGTGAAGCAAAGCAGAAGGTGCAGGCGGTCATCGCCACCGAACGCCAGTCAAAAGCACTGCTTGATCGTGAGAATCACGAAAAGGATTTATGGGAACAGAAAGCGCAACTGGCCCTCAAGTCCGGCAATGAAGAGCTGGCCACCAAAGCGCTGATGCGTTCGGAAGAGCACGAAACCAAAGGCGGTACACTGCAACCGCAATGGGAAGCGCAGCGAAGCGAGGTCGAGAAACTAAAGGTCAGTGTTCGAAAAATGGAGGAGGAACTTGCCGAGCTTCGCCGTAACAAAGACATCATTATCGCACAGAGCAAAGCTGCAGATGTCAAGAAGCAAATCTACGAAGCCAAAGCGCAGATCGGCAAAAAAGGCACATCCGACCTCGTGGCCCGCATGAAAGCCAAAGCAGAGCGTTCATCATTTGAAGCATCGGCGGCCGAGGAGATGGCCGAATCCGGTGGAGATTCGCTGGAAGGTGAATTCGAGAAGCTCGAATCGACCGCAGCCTCCAGCAATGTGCAAGATAAACTGGCGGCATTGAAGGCAAAACTGAATAAGTAATTGCTGTTCTGCGGCTCCTAACATCTGATTTTTTTGCTCAAGGGACGTTGATCTCAGCGTCCCTTATTTATTTTCTAGCGACATGCGAACTATTAAGATTCTGGTGGAGGCATAATCGTGGATTTTATGGACTCAGTTCTCATTGTGGGCAGCGGGGGGAGGGAGCATGCCATTCAGAAAGCCCTGTTGCGCACCGATCGGCCACTGTGTATGTATGCCTATCCCGGTAATCCCGGCCTTGCACATGACGGTTGTATGCTGTTGGAGAAAACGCTTGACGGATGGGCTGAGCTGGCCCAGTGGGCGCTTGAAAATGAAATCGATCTTACGATTGTCGGCCCCGAGATCCCCCTGGTGGAAGGTATCGTTGATGTGTTTGAAGAAAAAGGCCTGACCATCTTCGGACCCAACAGCAAAGCAGCAAGAATCGAGGGAAGCAAACAATTTTCAAAAGAACTGATGAAAAACTACGATATACCCACGGCCGCATTTGAAGTCTTCACCGACAAAAAATCGGCACTGGATTATCTAGAAAGCCACGGCGCGCCAATCGTGGTCAAAGCCAGCGGACTTGCTGCCGGCAAAGGTGCAATCGTGTGCAATTCGAAGGAAGAAGCTGTTTCGGCCCTGACAGACATGTTTGACAAGCGAATATTCGGTGATGCCGCCAATTCGGTCGTGCTGGAAGAGATGATGACGGGCGAAGAAGCTTCGATATTCGTCTTGACGGACGGCAAAGACTACAAGCTGCTGCCGATCTCTCAGGATCACAAGCCGATAGGCGAGGGCGACACCGGGCCCAACACGGGTGGCATGGGTGCCTACGCACCGGCGCCGCTGGTTGACGATGCCCTTCTGCACCGTGTCGAAAAAAATATTATTGCGCCCACCCTCGATGCCATGCGCAAAGAGGGCGCAGCCTATAAGGGCCTGCTGTATGTAGGCATCATGGTAGCCGATGACGGGCCGAAAGTTGTCGAATACAACTGTCGCTTTGGTGATCCCGAAACTCAGGCTGTATTGCCACTTGTCAATTGCGATCTTTATGACGTTTTCTACAGGTGCGCCACCGGAAAGCTTGGCGACGCCCGATGGGAGGTTCTGCCCAAATCGTGCGCCACCGTGGTGTGTGCATCGAAAGGGTATCCCGGCCCGTATGAGAAGGGCAAGCAAATCAGCGGAATCGACAAGGCGGAATACAATAAGCCCAATGTCGATGTATATCATGCCGGCACCAGGCTTGTCGGCGATGACACGTTCGTCACCAATGGCGGAAGAGTCCTGTCGGTCAGTGCCTGGGATGATACGCTCGAGGGGGCCCTTTCAGCAGCGTATGACGCGGTTGATCAGATTCAATTTGAAGGAAAAACCTGTCGAAACGATATCGGCGCCAAAGGTGTCGCACGAATTAAGAAATAACAGGAGCAAATATGCCAGGCAAAGTTGCAATCCTCATGGGATCCAAATCGGATATTCCGCTTGTTGAAAAAGCGGAAGAAATTTTCAGACAATTTGAAGTTGCATGCGAAACACATGTCCTCTCGGCTCATCGCACCCCCAACAAGGTGCGTAAGTTTGCACTTCAAGCCGAGCAAAGCGGCATTGATACGATTCTGGCGGTTGCCGGTCTGGCTGCTCATTTGCCCGGCGTGCTGGCCAGCCTGACCACAATCCCCGTCATTGGTGTTCCGGCCGGTGGTGGCCCGCTAAGCGGTCAGGATGCATTGTATTCGATCGTGCAGATGCCGCCCGGTATACCGGTGGCTTCGGTGGGTATCGGCAACGCCAAAAACGCAGCACTCTATGCAGCACAAATGCTTGCCCTGAAATATCCCGGGTTGCGTGACAAAGTAAAGTCATATCGCAGCCAATTCGGTGATGATGCCGACTGAGCGCCATCGCCTGCAGGAATATCTCGAAAGCAGCATCCTGCGCAGCACCATTGGCGAACGACTGGCTGAGGGTGCAACCATCATCTATCCGACCGAAACAATATACGGCATAGGTGGTCGAGGTAATAGTGAGGGAGTAAAATCCAGAATTCTTGCTGCTAAAAAGCGTCCACTCGCTCAGCCAATGATTCTGATAGCCGGCTCACGGCATGTATTCGATGCGCTGCAGTTGGCTGTTCCCCAACCTGCAACCAGGCTGGCGGATGCATTCTGGCCCGGATATCTAACCTTGGTTGTGCCGGGCAGAGCAGAGAAGCAATTCATCGGCATACGCGTCTCGCCACATCGCTTTCTGCGCACCCTGGCGCAATCATGCTCCTTTCCTCTCTTCTCCACCAGTGCCAATATCAGCGGCGATGCCTATGTCAATGATCCCGACGCAATTTACACACAATTTCGCAACAGAGTCGATTATATGATTGATGCGGGTCCATTGCCGGCCAGCAAGCCATCTACCGTAGTAAAAATTAATCGTGATAACGGCGTTGAAATTCTCAGAGAAGGAGAAATTGCAGGGGAGGATATCAAACGAGTGGTAGCCGGTGAGTGATTCAGCGTGCCAGGCTGCTACCGGTAGTCGCCTCAAAAACCACATTAGTAATAAATTTCAGCGTCGCTTCCGTCTGGCTGTCTTTAGATCCTTTTTCTTCGGCAAGCGGACTCTTCTCTTGATATCCCTCGGTGTAGCAAATGGCAAGTCTGCCTCTGATTGAGTAACCGAATACGCCTTTCTGCCCATACGGCAAATCTTCATTGCGTACCGAGCCAAAACTGGGCGGCTGATCGATGTTAAAGTATGACGAAAATATGCTGTGTTTGCCTTCGGGAAGCCGCCTGAGTTTGCTGACATATAGCGGGTAGGTCACTTTGCACAGGTCGGCCTCTACCTGATAAATGTAATACCCGCTTTCGACTTCATTGCCAAAATTATCCACCGAGTACCATTTGTAGCCCTTGTTTTTCTGCAGGTAGGGCCGCGGTTCAAGGTCTTTGAGCGTGTCGGTGAATACCGGTGTGCCAATTTTGTTAAGAATGGTAATAATCACATCGGTATAATTGGGGATAACCATCGGAAAAAAAGTCCACGGATGGAAAATATTGGGATTTGGCTCACGAAAATCGTACGTTGAAATTTCCCTGTCATCCGCTTTGAGCTCTGCAAGCGTTTGTTCTCCGATAGGATCGGCGATCTCCTCCTGGATCATATCTTTGATGAATCCACGCACGCTGTTGCATGTGTTAAGACCGCTTGAGTTCATGAAATAGATAAAACCTTTGTTGTTGAGATAGGTGCGCAAAAAATGCATGTTTTCCGGAAGTATAGTACCAATCACACCCCGCGGTTCACAAAACAGTATTTTGAGGCGCATGATTTCTGAAACGCGCAGCAAATTGTAGATGCCCCGCAATTCAACTCCTGTCGGCTTTTTTGTTTCCCAGATTGCCCGAAATGATTTCTGTGCTTCGGTCAGGTATTGTTTCTGCCATTCATCAAGGGTGGTAAATTTTTCAATTTCGGTAATCCAGTCATCCTGAGAGAGATCAAGCCGGGCATTTTGAAACCCGATGCGCACATAATCAGTCATGATCTTGCGTACCCGACGCCTAAACGGCTCGTATTCCTGCTCTGACAGGAGTGGCAAGGCATCGGCCAAAATTTTGAGCGCACTTATCTCTGGTTCAAGACGTGATACCTCCTTGGTTTCGGAAATGGCGCGCTTTTTGGAAATATCCACCCAGTAATTAAAGCTTTTGTAAATTCCTAAAAATGAAATAGAGCGGCTGCTCAGGTTGGCCTTAACTTTCGTATTGGTCGAAATGTAGTCGGCGATTTTTTCTAATTCACCATGCGTCCACTGCTCGCCGCCTTCACCGCTTCCCTCGGAATCGCCGCCGCCGGGCAAATCGAGAAACGTCAACGAAACAAAACCTGTTGCCCTGCGCCCCGTGCCCACGATGGAGCCTTTACTGTCTTTTAAATCTGTCAAGCCAATATCCCAGCCCCCTAAATTGGCGGTCAAACCGGAAAAAGTAACCTGGGATGAGGTGACTATATTGGCAATATTGTCATCCATACCGGGTGTAGTCATTGGTGATAGGTTTATGGCGCCCATGTCTCCCGACAAGTTACGAAACATAGTTGCATCAAAACCGGGATCCAGTGATGGGCGCGCTTCAATCGACGTTACTTTGAAATTGACGTCTATTTTCGGGGGCGCCTGAATATCGGCTTGAGGTGGTGGCGGTGGCGGCGGTGGCGGCGGAGGAGGAGCGACGGCCTTATATATTTCTACTACTTTGTCAGTGATAACCTTGTCGAGACCGGTCGCTCGCAGAAATATAAACGCCAGCGCAATGAGGCCGATTGAAAACAACAGCGACAATTGCGTGATTTTGCGCTGTTTCTTTCTTTTTTCGGTAATTGCTAGCGGCATACTCGAACCGGGCGGAAAGGCAGCTTTATGCTGTGGTCACCTGAAAAATTAATTGATTATGAGGCAAGTGCGTCCAGTACATTAGACACACAAAGAAGCAAAAACATCCCGCAAAACCGTTAGAAAAAATAACCACAAACGAGATCAATGTCAACGTGAGCGTTACTCAGGGTACTTGACCTGCATTTGATTTGCATATATAATGGGTAATACGTTTAAATGATTCTGTTATTGCTATTCCGCTTATCAGGCAGCTATGGATTCAGAGGCTCGCAAAATAGATATTGCCGAACTTGAAGTTGGCATGCATCTTGAGGATGTATTTAACGACAAGGGAGTCTGCCTTTATGCTGCCAATACGCTGATATCCAATCCCGATCAGATTGAAAAGCTCAAACGACAAAAGGTCAGTTCGGTCTATATCAATATTTACAAAGGCAGGGACACCACATCGCCTCCTCCCGCCCCGGGTACCAGAACTGTTGCAAATTCCCGTGCAGAGCGGGTCGAGCTCGATTATTACAAAGAGCTTCCCCAGGCGCGGGCCGTGCGCAGGGATGCTCTGGTTGCCGCCAAAGAGGTGATGGATACTATCCGCAAAGGTAGATCTTTCTCGGTCGAATCCATCGAAAAAAGTGCTGAGGATATTGTCGACAGCATTTTGCGAAATCCTGATGCGCTGATCAGTTTATGCCAGATTAAAGGTCATGACGAATATACCTATACTCATTCAGTAAACGTCGGTATTTTAGTCACCTCACTGGCCGCCAGTATGGATTATAGAGAAGAGCAATTGCTACATACCGGAATTGGAGGGTTGTTGCACGATGTCGGCAAAATGCGGGTACCCGATTCAATACTTAATAAGCCCGGAAGATATGCCGATTGGGAATTTGGTATCATGAAAAAGCATCCTGCACACGGGATCGATATTATCAAGGGCAAAAAGGCAATCTCAGAAGATGCCCGAAAAGTGGTTCTGCAGCATCATGAACGTTGCGACGGATCGGGGTATCCCTTTAGCCTGACCGCGGAGAACATCAGTGAAATTGGTTTGATTGCAGCGGTGGCCGATGTCTACGATGCGTTGACCTCCGACCGGGTATATCGCGCCGCCTGGACGCCGCAGAAGGCGCTGGCGCTGATTTTTCAGGGTGCCGACAGTCAGTATTCAAAAACAATTGTGGAGCGTTTCACCCGCCATCTTGGTATTTATCCCGTGGGAAGCTTTGTCAGGCTGGTGTCGCAGGAGATGGGAATCGTCGTGCGCATTGAAAAAGGTAAACTTCTTGCGCCGATCGTGCTGATTCTTTTTGATGCCGGGGGGCGGAGACTGAAAGAACCTGTTGAATACGATTTATTTAAAATGCAGCAGACAAATAATGAAAATAATCATAAAATAGAGATGTCGCTCGATCCCAGGGTGTTCAGAATTAACGTCGGTGAATACCTGGAAGGCAAAGCCGTCACATAATTATTTTTCAGCCCAGAAGAGAGTTCGGAGTAGTCTATGCCCGGCAAACATTGCAAACTTTACGACGAGAACCTGGTACATAATATCATGCTGTCGACCGGCATGTCGCTTTACGAATACATGAAGCAAAACAAAAAAGCGGACATTGACGACATTTGCGAATTTGTCGAGCTCAATGCCGGTTCGATAATTGAAAATACCATCGAAGATATGAACAGCTCCAGTGATTTCTCCGACAACTTCGATGATTTAAACGATATTAACGGAGAATTGGGAGCACCCTGAGTAGCTGGCAGCTCGCTTGCGCAGCTTGCAAGGACGGCAGCCCCTAATTATTTTAAACGCGCTTTTACCGCATATGCCGAAGTGGTGGAATTGGTAGACGCGCTGGACTCAAAATCCAGTGGGGGCAACCCCGTGCGAGTTCGATTCTCGCCTTCGGCATTTTTTTTCGTGCTGAGTGAGAGACCATGCCGAATGCTGCAACTGATGGTGCACTTTCCGCCCTGCCGATTACTGTTGGGACCTTCTCCGGTTATGCAATAAGCTCGCATACGTTTGTCGATCCCGACGATGAATCCCGAACAAGAAGAATTCGCTCACCACTGGGCCAGGCGTTATTCGAATATCGCTATCAAGGCAGAACCGAACATCTTGCGATGCTGGCAAAAACTTTCGGAAAAGCAATTCATGAGTGCTTTGGCCTGCGAAAAGAAAAAATAGACCGGCTGTGCATGGTACCGCCACATATCGGCCGGCCAGAGTATCCGCGCATGATCGCACTATCCGGTGCAATTTGCACCGCTGCAAGCATTGCTTCTGCCCAATGTGCAATTCTCAACAAAACCGAATATCGCGCGGGACAGGAATCCGCCGAAACATTCTATGCCGATAAAGCCAAACTATTTTCTCTTCCGTCAGAAAAATCTGTCTCACTGATAAAAAATTGCCGTTTGCTGGTAATAGACGATTTGTTTCGCAGCGGAAGCACGTTGTCCAGGTGCTGTGCAACGTTGCAGCAAGGGCGTCCTCACTCTATCCATCTGCTTGTGGGAACCAAAATCTAAACGGGGTGCTTGCCGGGTGTGGTGTGGCTAGCCGGTCCATTTGAAAGCAAAAATGGTTCGGATAATATCGATGAGAATGATGATGCTGATGGTTGATTCGCCTATCATAAGGTATTTGATGCGCCTGAGAAAGCGCTTCAGGAGCCACATGGATGAAGAGAGAAAAATCAGAATGCCGGCATAGACGCGAAAGACCCGGTCCCCTGAAAAGAACAGCAGTACCAGCACCGCAAGGTAAAACAGCGACGTGACGCCCAGAAATTTCATAAAACTGGTCAGCTCGGATACCTCTTGGTTGTTGTCAAGTAGATCAATCACGCGCTCGGGCATGGTAACCACTGCCCCTTCGGCCAGCAATGCACCGGTTGCGCAGATGGTCAGCGCAATGGAATAAGCTGCACCCATGCTATACACCGTTAGGCTCCCTGCGATGGGACCGTTCAAGAGTGCTGCGGGCCTTTTTCAGAAAAGCAAGAAACTGCGGTTCACGGTAGTCGGGATAGGTCCATGAGAAGTAGCGATATTTATTTCTGCGATAGTGCAGCGTGACTTCGGCATGAATTCCCGTGCCCAGATAAATCCGGTGAAAGAAATCTTTGGTTGTAGCCAGTACCAGTTTGTCCAGGGTCAGGTATCCGGGGTCGAGATTGACAGTTCGCCTGCCTTGCCGCCGATAGCTTTCCTCCATCCTGTTGGTTTTCAGTTTGCACTCAGCAATGCTCTCTCTGTCGATATACGTGTCAAAAAGTAGATACTTTTTTAAAAGGCCGGTTCCCATCTCCTGGGTATAGTAGTCGGAAAAATGAAATGAAATGGGGCCATGCTCAAATTGCGCGCGACCATAAGCCTGTATCAATGCATCATTGACCGAAGCTATATCCGCAGTAGCGGTGTACAACACCGCCATAAAGAGCTGTCCGGGAGAAGGCCGCTTAGTTTGCCCCATGCAGGCGCCCTCCGGAATGTAACGCATGCAAAGGTCTGCTTTCACATGCATTGATTGTGATGGTGAGTAATCGAAGAACCAGTTGATTCATATTTTACAAATATACAAAGTGTATCCGTTCGTATCGATAAAAAGAAGAATTCAACGGGGTCAATTATGTATTTTATCACCCTTGAATCAATCTGCATCTCTTTTAATGAGGCGCATTTTTCAGCCAAATATCAGCTCACCTCGCTCTGCGGCGGGGTGAGTAGTAGTGCTCAGATAACCGCTTAATTTTGCTAGGAGTTTCCTTGTTCGGGAAATTTAGTTTTGCCGGAGGGGTACATCCGCCCCACAATAAGGCTTACACCGAATCATCCGAGATAGCAACGCTTCCGCCGCCGGAAAAATTAATCATTCCGCTTTCGCAGCATATCGGCGCACCGGCTAAAGTTGCCGTAAAGCGCAACGACGAAGTAAAGGTAGGCCAGATGATCGGCGAAGCCGGCGGATTTGTTTCGGCTCCGGTGCATGCTTCGGTCTCGGGCAAGGTGCTTTCGGTAGGTAATTTTCATCATCCACTGGGTGGCATGGTTACCTCGGTCGAAATTGAGAATGACGGCAAAGATGAACCGGTAACATTTGCCACACTGGACAAACCCTGGAATGAAGCCGCCCCCGGTGAGCTCATTCAACTCGTCCAGAAGGCCGGTGTTGTGGGGATGGGTGGAGCATCGTTTCCCACGCATGTGAAGTTGCAGCCGCCGAGTGAAAAAAATATCGATACGCTGATTATCAACGGCGCCGAATGTGAACCGTATCTGACGGCGGACCATCGGTTACTGCTTGAGCTTACCCAAAAAGTGCTTGACGGTATTCTCATTATCAAAAAAATCCTCAATGCGCAACGCGTAGTCATCGGAATCGAAGATAATAAACCCGACGCGATCGCCGCCGTTGAAGAAGAGATTGGATCGGGGGCCTATGGCGCCATCGAACTGGCCAGGCTGGCAACCAAATATCCCCAGGGCGGTGAGAAGCAACTGATTGAAGCGGTCGCCAAACGTCAGGTTCCCGCGGGCGGATTGCCTATGGATTGCGGGTGCGTGGTACAAAATGTCGGTACTGCTTATGCCGTCCGTGACGCGGTAATTGCCGGGCGTCCACTGTACGAGCGTGTACTTACCGTTACGGGGCCTGCCGTGCGCAAGCCTGCCAATCTGCTGGTTCGCATAGGAACCCCCATCAGCTACATCCTTGATTTTTGCGAAATAGATATGCTTGCCGCACGGAAGGTGATCATGGGCGGGCCGATGATGGGTATTGCACAATCGGATCTGGATGCTCCGGTAATTAAATCGACTTCCGGGCTGCTTGGTCTGGATACGGTAGAGGCTGCAATTCGGGCATATCCCTGCATCTCCTGTGGCAATTGTGTCAAGGCATGCCCGGTGAACCTCGTGCCCGCGACTCTGGCAAAATATATCGCAAAGAACAATATCGACGCGGCCGAAGAGTGGAACGTACTTGACTGTATGGAATGCGGTTCCTGCTCCTTTGTCTGCCCTTCCAAGATAAATCTTGTTCATTTTATAAAGCTGGGTAAATTTCACGTTTTAGCAGCCAGAAAAAAAAAGGCTGCTTCCACGAAGTAAGGATGTAATCTGTTATGCCCCAAGATGATCAGGGCCAACTGCTTGCGCTTTCGAGTTCGCCGCATATTCGCTATCCCGACAATGTTTCCACTGTCATGCTGTCGGTGGTGATCGCACTGATTCCTGCCCTGCTGGCTTCTATCATTTTTTTCGGAATCAAAGCGCTGATCCTGACCCTTACCTGTATCATCTTTTGTCTGCTGACGGAATGGTTGATTGCTACCTACCTTTTCAAACAACGGGGAACCCTTAACGATTTCAGTGCACTGGTGACCGCCTTGCTGCTGGCATTTAATCTGCCGCCCGATCTCCCGCCCTGGATGGCCGCGCTGGGATCGGTGTTTGCCATTGGCGTTGTCAAGTGGGCATTTGGCGGGTTGGGGAATAATTTCGTCAACCCTGCACTTGCCGGGCGCGCTTTTCTAATGGCATCTTACGCGGCTCCTATGACGCGGTTTAGCATTCCGGGGAATTGGCAAAGCAGAGGCTGGACGATAAGCGGCTTGCCCCAGCAAGTGCTTGGATCACTTTCCGATAAGCTCGACGGGATCAGCGGAGCAACACCGCTCCCGGCATTTGTTCGTATTATAGATGCGCTTAAAAATGAACAGCTTCGAGAGGAGCTCAACATTTCGATCCTTGACTTTCAGGAGGCACTGCCGGACCTGTTCATCGGTAACATTGGCGGGTGTATTGGCGAAACGTCTGCCTTGGCGCTTTTGATCGGCGCCGTTTACCTGCTTTACAAACGGATTATCGGTTTCAAAATACCCGGTTCATACATCGGTACCGTCTTTGTGCTTTCGTGGCTTTTCAACGGAACCGGATCGCTGTTGACAACCGAAGCGTTCCTGGTACCCGTTTATCAAATTCTGGCCGGCGGATTGATGCTGGGCGCCTTGTACATGGCAACCGATATGGTGACCTCGCCAATAACTCCGTGGGGACAGATCTACTTTGGCGTGGGGTGCGGCGTCTTGACTTTTGTGATTCGCCAATTCGGTGGATATCCCGAAGGCGTCTCGTACTCTATTCTGTTGATGAATCTGGTCGCACCTCTGATAGATCGCTACACGCGGCCCAGACTGTACGGAAAGGCAGGTCTCAAACGTGGGTGATGTTTTCAAGCTTGCAGCAGTTCTCACTGTCGTGGCGCTCTGCTCTGGTCTGGCGGTATCCTTCACCAATAGTCAGACGCGTGAGGAGATTGCACTGCGCGAACAGGAAAAGCAAACCACGGCGCTTGAGCAGGTATTTCCCGAAGGCGTAGAGATTGATGTCAAATCGGGTGAAAAGCCGTTACCTGCAACCTACTGGATGGCCCGAAAGAACGCAAATACCGTTGGCTACGCGTTTGAAAGCAGTGCCAAGGGCTATGCAGCTCCTATCAACCTTATGGTTGCGGTCGATCCGCAGGGTGAAATCCTGGGACTTGCGATCATTGATCAGAAAGAGACGCCCGGTCTGGGAACCCGGGTAGAAGAGACGATTTCCGACAAATACGTATGGGCGCCCTGGAAAGAATCTACCGCCGATCCGACGCCCTGGTTTACGCGGCAGTTCAAGGGCATCGACGTAAACGAGTCGATTGACATAGAAAAATCGGCCGAATATCATACGCTAAGCAGTGATCGCAAAAAGCAACTGCGCGAAAAAAATGCAATCACCGCCATTACCGGTGCAACGATTTCGACACGGGCCGTGATCAACGGTGTCGGACAATCGGTACCGGCCTATCTCAGAGAACTTACTTCTGGCCGGGAATAACCATGTTCAAAAAAGAATTGCAGCGCGGCGTCTTTGATGAAAATCCAATTCTGGTACTGGCACTTGGTTTGTGTCCGGCACTGGCCGTCAGTACATCTTTAATGAACGGCCTTGGTATGGGGGCTGCCGCCACGTTTGTGCTGGTTTGCTCGAATATCATTGTTTCGCTGGTCAAGCAGTGGATCCCGGACAAAGTACGCATCCCCTGCTACATCATCGTTATTGCAACGTTTGTGACGATGGTGCAGCTCATCATGAAAGCCTACCTGCCCGAGCTCGATAAATCGTTGGGCATTTTCGTTCCCCTGATTGTCGTGAATTGCGTAATCCTGGGCCGGGCCGAAGCATTTGCCTCAAAAAATAACGTAGGCAAAGCAATCGCCGACGGCTTGGTAATGGGACTGGGATTCACTCTGGCGCTGTGTGTGCTGGCGGCAATCAGAGAAATACTGGGAAGTAACAAGCTCTTTGGTCTGAAAGTTGTCCCCGGATTTCAACCGATGACGATCTTCATCCTGGCGCCGGGAGGGTTTTTCACTATCGCGCTGGTCATGGGCTTGTCGAACTATTTTCGTCAGAAGAAGGAGGCTAAAAGCTGATGGATGTGGTCAATTTAATTCAAATTTCAATCGGGGCCATCTTCATTAATAACTTCGTTCTGTCTCGGTTTCTGGGGTTGTGTCCCTTTTTTGGCGTCTCAAAGAAGCTTTCGAGTGCGATCGGCATGGGCATGGCCGTGATATTTGTCATGACGGTTGCATCAATGATAACCTGGATTATAAACATCAGCGTTCTGATCCCCTACGAGGTGGGATACTTGCGAACAATTGTGTTTATCCTGGTAATAGCCTCTCTGGTGCAACTTGTTGAAATGGCTTTGCAGAAATTCTCGCCGGTTTTGTATGAGGCGCTGGGAATTTACCTGCCGCTCATTACCACCAATTGCGCAATCATGGGAGTAGCGCTGTTGAATGCCGGAATCAACGATTTTACCGGAAGCAACTACACTTTCATCGGCAGCATCGTCAACGGCATTATGTCGGGAATTGGGTTTACCCTGGCACTGGTGCTGATGGCCGGCATTCGGGAAAAACTCGAATTGGCCAGCGTCCCCAGGCCGCTGGAAGGCTTGCCGATCTCCTTTATCACAGCAGGATTGATGGCAATCGGATTTCTGGGATTTTCGGGACTCAATTTTTTGCGTTGATGAACCGTAGTAGGAAGGTTGAGGTTATACCTATATGATTGCAACGATTTTACTGCCTGTTGGCATTGTCGGGAGTGTCGGACTGTTGTTCGGCATTGGTCTGGGCATTGCTTCCAAGAAGCTTTATGTCCACGTCGATCCCCGAATCAATCAGATCAATGAAGCGCTTCCGCAGGCAAATTGTGGCGCGTGCGGCTATCCCGGCTGCAGCGGGTTTGCAAAAGCCGTGGCCGAAGGCAAGGCCGATCCTTCGGGATGTATTCCCGGCGGCGCCAAAGTTGCCAACCAGGTTGCCGAAATCGTTGGCGCAACCGCAGCGGATTCGCAACCGATGGTTGCCGTTGTCCATTGCAAGGGCGGCGCCAAAGAAGCCGGGGAACGGGCTGCTTACCAGGGGATCAAAGACTGTCGTGCGGCGGTGTTGTCGGGCAACGGATCAAAAGTCTGTCAGGACGGCTGCCTGGGCCTTGGCAGTTGCGAGGCGGTTTGTCCGTTTGATGCAATCAAGGTAAATGACAATAACGTTGCCGTCGTTGATCCCGGGAAATGTACCGGTTGCGGAAAATGCATCGAGGCCTGTCCCCGCAACATCATCGAACTGGCTCCCAAAATTCACAAAATATTCCTGGGCTGCAACAATCATGAACGCGGCGCCAAAGTAAAAAAGTACTGCTCGGTAGGCTGTACGGCGTGCTCGCTGTGCGTTAAGGCTACGCCATCGGGCGCCATCACCATGGAAAATTTCCTGCCCAAACTCGACTATACCAAAGACGAAAATTTCGTTCCCGCCGCACACAAGTGTCCACAGAACTGCTTTGTGGATCTGGTGCGGGTGCGGCCCAAAGTGAATATCGATACCAAGTGTGACGGTTGTACCGACTGTGTGGAAGTGTGTCCCACCAAGGCCATTTCCGGCGATCCGGGCGAACGGCATGTGGTTGACAAAGAAAAATGCATCGGCTGCGGCATCTGTTTGAGCCACTGCCATGCTCATGCGATTCAGTTGTGGGGCGGATTAGGCTACAGCAAGCACGATAATATCAGGCGGCACCGGGCCAATTCCTGAGAAATACTATTCGTAAGTTTCCGAAGCAACCCGGTTGGCTATTCTCATTTTATAGTGAAATTTCGAAGCGGTTGCCCACGGCAAAGCATCGAACAGATGCCTGGCTTTTTGAAATAATTTTGTGAGCGTCCTTGACCATCGCGTCAACAGTGTCATCAGTGCTTTCCTTGTTGAGGTGAAAAAGGCCGAACTGCCCGACCTCTGCTTTCACGGCAAGATCCACGGCGTCCGTATACTGAGAATGTCCGAATAAGCGGAAGAGCTTATAGCTTCTCTTGTCAAATTCTGCATCATGAATCAGCAGATCCGTTTTGTTGCAAAAGTCAACATATGCACCGAATTCTAATCCCATATCATGAATGTAGCCCAATTCATTATCAGTTAAGAAGACGAAGCTTTTTTTACCTTCCTCAAATCGAAATCCCAGACCGCCGTTGGGGTGGCTGATAAAAATCGGCCGTACTTTTATGCTGCCGATACGAAATGCGCGTTGGTTGATGCTGCTGAATTGCAGCTTTGCTTTTATGGCTTCCAGGCCGACGGGGAAATAGGGGGGTGACATCAGACCGCGCAGAATCTCGCGATACGAAGCCAGGTTAAAAGGGCATCCCTTAATTGATATCGTGACGCCCTTTTGATATACCGGGTGAAAAAACGGAAAGCCGAGAATGTGATCCCAGTGCGCATGCGTAAAGAGCATGGTAAAGTGCTTGACCTTCTCCTGAACCAGCTTGTTGCCCAGGGCGCGAATGCCCGAACCGGCGTCAACCACAATTATGTCTCCGTTTTTTGAGCGGATTTCCATGCAGGTGGTGTCTCCACCGTAGCGGCGGAATTGCTGGCCGCTGACCGGTATCGATCCCCGTGATCCCCAGCATTTAATGTACATGCATGCAATCCCCATCAACCGGGTGATGATTTGGTAAACGATATATTATTATATCTATATTGCAGATACAGATGCGAGAAAAAAATAGTATTGCAGTGCGACGTTTATGCACAGTTTGTTTTTTTGCCTTGGCAGACGGGCTGCGGAAGAAAGCTGCGTTTGTGGGATTTTAGCAGAAGCATGGTAAGGCGCAGAAACTCGCCAAACGCTATGCAGGCACTGCTATTCTGAAAAAGCGCCTGTTGCCAATCGGCTTAAATACGTACACAATTGCTGTGCTACAACCCCGGATTTGTTATATGATTCAGACTGAAGGCGTTTATCCATCGCTGATCACGCGTTCCATAATTTGTACGCCATCACGTAAATAAGGTATTTTAAAACACTTTCCCCGCAAAAAGCGCAGTATCTTCGCCTTTTGCGGTGATTTTTTGTTTTTTTACATTCCCGGAGAGGTGCCTGAGCGGTTGAAAGGGGCGGTCTCGAAAACCGTTGTGGTCGTCAGGCCACCCAGGGTTCGAATCCCTGCCTCTCCGCTGGAGAGATGCCCGAGTTGGTCGAAGGGGCACGCCTGGAGAGCGTGTGTACACTCGTTGTACCCTGGGTTCGAATCCCAGTCTCTCCGCTCGGTTCCCACCGGGAACCGAGCGGAGAGACTTTCCGGTGCTCGATCGTCCGACCGGTGCACGTAGTAAGCCAGAGGTGCTCAGCACCAATCCCCGTCTCTGCAGGCAATTTGCGGAAAGGTCGGGAACTACAGTTTCATTCGTTCGGCATCGCAACCATGTGTGCACCAGCTTGCGCTGCGGTGAATTTTCAAAACAGATCTGATGAGTTTGCGCTCATAACACATTCGAAAACCTTGGGCCAGGCCCTGCGCAACCGAAGACTGTGAATCCCGCCAGGTCCGGAAGGAAGCAACGGTAAGCAGACACTCTGTGTGCCGCAGGTTTACTTGGCCCTTTTTTCATAGGGGTCTTGCGTACAGCTCCAACACGATTTAGTTTGGATTTGCAGCAGTTTGTCGCACCACTTTGTTTCAGGAATAACGCATGAGCTACCTGGTTCTTGCACGCAAATGGCGTCCACTTACCTTTGAGGATGTTGTCGGTCAGGAACATGTTACCCGTACGCTGAAACTGGCCATTCAGAAACAGCGTGTTGCGCATGCCTATATCTTCAGCGGTACCCGGGGCGTGGGCAAAACAACCACTGCGCGTATTCTGGCGCGTGCCTTGAATTGTGAACATGGACCGACTCCAGCCCCGTGCGGTGAGTGCACCAATTGTAAAAATATCATTTCCGGTTCCAGTTTTGACGTGCTGGAAATCGACGGTGCATCCAACAACCGCGTCGAGGACATCCGGGAATTGCGCGAGAATGTCAATTACTCATCCATGGGCGGCAAACACCGGGTGTATGTGATAGACGAAGTGCACATGCTGACGCGACAGGCATTTAACGCACTGCTCAAAACGCTGGAAGAGCCGCCCAAAAATGTCATATTTATTTTCGCCACAACCGAGCCGCACAAAATTCCCGAAACCATTCACTCACGCTGTCAGCGCTATGATTTCCGGCGCATATCAACCGAACATATACTCGGCCGTCTTGAGCATATCTGCACCAGTGAAGCCATCACCTTTGAGCGCAGCGGACTGCTGCTGGTTGCGCGCAAAGCCGACGGCAGCATGCGTGACGGATTAAGCCTGCTGGACCAGGTTTATTCCTTCTGTCAGGACTCGATTACCGAGAAAGAAGTTCGCAACGTTCTGGGGCTTGTCGATATCGAGGTGTATAAAGCAGTAATGCACGCCATTGCGCATAAAGACCCCGCCCCGGTGCTTAAAGCGGTTGAAGATGTTCTTTATCGTGGATTTGATCTCCATGAATTTCTGCTTGGATTGGAAGAGCATGTGCGGACGCTGCTGTTTGTTCAGGTTCCCGGCATTCTCGAGAGCAGTCGAATTGAATTGAACGTCGATTCACCGCAGAGCGCGCAGGAGTATAAAGAGCAGACCGAATTGTTTAATGAACGCGATCTGCTGCGCATGACCGAGCTGACCGCCAAAGCCGAAAACGATATCAAGTGGAGCGCTTTCCCGCGCTTTGTGGTTGAAACAACGCTCTTGAAAATGGTCTTTATGGACAGTTCCCTTTCAATGGAACAGCTTATGCAGGCCTTTACAAATGGGGATGCCGATCCCGGCACTGAGGTATTGGGCAGGATTGCCGATCCACAAAAAAAAAAATCTGAACCGTCAGCTCCATTAATACCTGCATCCCCCGTCGGGCAAGGCCCCTACCAGACGGGCACAATTGCGTTACCATCATCTCCACCGCCAACAGCGGAACCTGTATTAGCGCCGGAACCGTCCCCGGCACGCGAAAAGCCAATTTCCGCCGCGATTGAAGTTGACGACTCTGCGAGCTTTGTACAGCAGAATGACGCATCGCAATCTATTGACATCAGAGAAAAATGGCCGGCATTTCTCGAATACCTGATGAAAGAGCGCCCCAACATTGCATCATTTTTGTCACTGGCTTATATCGTTGACGCATCGGATACGGCTATTGATGTGCGTTTTCCATTCGGATTGAACTTTCAATTCACCGAAGTCACCAGCAAGGATGTCAGGGACGATATTGTCAAGCGGCTCAAAGCATTTTGCGCGCATCCGTTCGAAGTGCGCATTACCATTGAAAATGAACCGGTGAATGATACGCCAAAAAATGATTACACACAGCACCTCGGCAAGAATGAATCGTCCATAGAAAATGAAATTGAAAAAGAACCGATTATTAAAACGGTTCTTGACATGTTCGATGGCAAAATAGTGAAATAGGAGGTTTTCATTATGGCAAAAGGCATGAACAAAATGCTCAAACAGGCCCAAAAAATGCAGGCGCAAATGCTGAAAGCGCAGGAAGAGCTTCAGAAACAGGAATTTGAAGGCACTGCCGGCGGAGGAATGGTAACGGTCAAGCTAAACGGGTCGGGTGAGATGCTGGGCATATCGCTCAAGCAGGAAGTGGTTGATCCCGATGACGTCGAGATGCTCGAAGACCTCATTCTTGCCTCGTATGCCAATGCCCAGGAGCAGGTCAAGGCTTCTTCCGATTCGACCTTCGGCCCCATTACTTCAAATCTTAACCTTCCCGGAATGATGTAACAATGGTACCGGCGCTCGAGCAACTGGTGGATGCGCTGAGCAGTCTGCCCACGATCGGCAAAAAGAGTGCGTGGCGGCTGGCGGTGCATCTCCTTGAACAGCCGGCCGATCATGTTGAACACCTTGCCGAAAGTTTGCGCAAGGTAAAGCATCAGGTGCATCACTGCCGGCGCTGCTTCAATTACAGCCAAGATGAGCTGTGCGAGATCTGTGTTTCAGGCACCCGCAATGAATCGCTCATCTGTGTGGTTGAGAAAGCGATTGATGTCCATACCATAGAAAGCTCGGGACGGTATAAAGGATTTTATCACGTACTGGGTGGCATTCTTTCACCGATACACGGCATTACCGCCGAAAAAATACGCATACGAGAACTGGTAGAGCGGGTGCGGCAGGACGGGTGCGAGGAATTAATTTTGGCTCTGGGCGGCAATACAGATGCCGAAACGACCAGCCTCTATCTTGCAAAGATTCTGGCCGATACCAACGTAAAAATTACCCGGCTCGCGCGGGGGCTGCCTGCCGGCATGGAGCTGGAATATGTCGACCAGATTACACTGTTGCAGGCTCTGGACGAACGAATCGATTTTGCACATAACAGGTAATCACCATTCTGAAGGTCATCTATGAAAACCTTTTTTGCACGCTGGACACACCGGATAATTTCATCAGTTTTTTTTGCCGGCTATTTCCCGTTTGCTTCGGGCACCGTCGGCTCGGCTGTTACCGTGGTTGCCTTGTATTTCGTGCACCGAAGCTATCCGCACCTATTTGATATACGCTATGCCATGTTCCACTGGATTTTTCTCGTTGGTATGGTGGGCGTAAGTATTATTTTCAGCCGGCACGCGCGGGAGCTATACGGAGGAGATGATCCCGGGCAGGTCGTCATTGACGAAGTTGCCGGTCAGTTATTCGTGTTTTTCATGTTGCCGTTGTCATGGCGCAATCTGCTGCTGGGATTTCTGCTTTTTCGCTTTTTCGACATCGTAAAACCCTTTCCGGCTAACAAGATGGAAGAGATGGATGATGGCGTCGGTATCACGATGGATGATGTTGTTGCCGGCATCTATGCCAATCTAACATTGTTTTGTATTCGGTCTGGTTACCACTGGGTTTCCGGTTTGCTGCACGCGTGAGGGCATATGACACCGCTTGATGCCGAAATTCAGGATCTGGTTTCAAGGCTTGCGGATATCCTTTCACGAAAAAGGCTTTTTCTGGCCGTCGCCGAATCCTGTACCGGGGGTATGCTTGGAGAAGTGCTTACCCAACAGGCCGGCGCCTCGACTTTTTTCAAAGGCGGAATCATTGCCTATACGAATGACAGTAAGGCGAAGCTGCTTGCTGTGCCTCAGCGGATCCTTGCGGCTCACGGCGCCGTCAGTCGCCCGACGGTAGAGTGGATGGCCCGAAGTGCCTGCCGTGTTTTCGAGTCTGAGTGTGCAATGTCAATATCCGGAATAGCCGGCCCCGAAGGGGGAAGTGCGGCAAAGCCGGTGGGAACCGTATGCATTGGCGCATGTGTCATTAATACAAGTGATTCGGTGCGCCGTGTTTTCGCAGGTGATCGTGCAACGGTGCGCGTTCGGGCAGTTGCAGCGGCTCTGCGGCAACTGCACAAGCTGCTGCAGAGCCCGGCACCAACGCGCCCTGCTTGCGCCAGTTGACAAACTAAGATATAATAAATTTCCGGTGTTTTCCGATACTGTTGATGTGGCTGTCATGAATCCGTATGCATTGATTCCGCTGTCTTCTTTTGTTTTCAACGCCTTGTTGCTTACCTATGTGTTTGCCGCCAATCCCCGGAGCCGGGCCTCGCACGCGTTTGTTCTCTTTGCCGGCATTTGTGCAATGTGGGCCCTGGGTGACTATCTTGCCTGGAGTTTTGCCGACCATCCCGGCGTAATGTACCTCATTAAATCCGAAATCGTATTCTGGATGTCTGCAGCATTTGCCTGCGTTCATTTCGTATTTGTGCTTCTGCGCAAACGCCGGAATTTCATGTATTATATCTTGCTCTATGCGACGATGGTCTGCATAGTAATCGGTCTGTCTACCGACCTGATAATAACAGGATATGAAAAAACAACGTGGGGCGTTACGGCAACGTTCGGGAAGCTCTACTTTTGTATCATTTTGCTTCTGAATATGCCGACAACAATTTACGGCATTTATCTCATGATAGCGGGGCATATGCAATCGCGGGATCCGATTGTTAAGAAGCAATTGCTTTATTTATCGATTGGCTCGATTGTGATGTATTGCGCTGCTGTCTTTACAAATGTAATCGTCAATGCTTTTCTCAAACTACCTTCCGTTCCAGCCCTGGGCTCTTCCCTTTTAATCATTCAATCCGGCTTTATTTTTCTTGCTGTTGTGAGGTACAATTTTTTGACTATCGGTATTCGCGGTGCGGCACAAGAGCTTTTTACGCAGATGCAGGAAGCCGTGTGTCTGGTCGATTACACCGGAAAAATAGCCGATGCTAACGAAAGCGCCCGCCGCTTTTTTAGCATGCCGGCGGATGCCAAAGAATTGAAGGTAACCGATGTATTCCCTGCCACGGTAATCCCCGAGAAGGAGTATGTCAACCTGGAAATTGAGGTTGGAGATGCCGGACGTCAACGTCTCGGGTTGCTTTCTTCGTCGAGCCTGACCGAGAATGGGTATGCATTCGGAAAGCTGTATATCATTCGCGATGTTACGGCAATACGGCGCGAAGAATTCGAACGGGCACAACTCGAAGACCAGGTGCGCAGATCGCAATCGGCCAAGATGGAGTCAATCGGGCAATTGGCAGGTGGAATCGCTCACGATTTTAACAATATGCTGGGTGCCATTGCCGGATATGCAAATATGATCAAATTGCGAAGCAAAAACGGGAACGCCAAAATCGGCTCGTATGCCACTAAAATTTTGAGTGCGAGCCGGCGTGCGGCCGATCTTACCGGCAAGCTGCTGGCCTTTGCCCGACGCGGTTCTTCCGAAATGCAAGCGATGAATTTGCATACAACTATCGAAGAAGTCGTCGGGCTGCTGCATCATTCCATAGATAAGCGTATAGCAATCAGCACCGACCTTCAGGCCGAATATTGCACAGCCCTCGGCGATCACAGCCAGTTGGAGAACGCTTTTCTCAACATCGGACTGAATGCCCGTGACGCCATGCCCAATGGAGGACAGTTGCTCTTTGCGACAACGAATGCACAACTGGATGCCGAGCAGGCCAAGGTTATTGAACCCAGTGGCAGTGCGGGGTTTTATATTGTGCTGACAATTGCGGATACCGGATGCGGCATGAGCAAAGAAACATGCAGCAGGATTTTCGAGCCGTTCTTCACCACCAAGGAAAAGGGTAAAGGCACCGGGCTCGGTCTTGCCAGCGTGTACGGTACCCTGCAAAATCATAAGGGGCTGATACGTGTGGACAGCGAAACCGCAAGAGGTACCACCTTTTCGATCTATTTGCCTGCCGTTGACTCCACACCCGAACCCCCCCCCGATGAGAC
Organism: Chitinivibrionales bacterium; assembly: GCA_014728295.1. GTDB lineage: Bacteria > Fibrobacterota > Chitinivibrionia > Chitinivibrionales > WJKA01 > WJLW01. Next base: position 89,901 of record WJLW01000089.1, read on the forward strand.
GGTCAGGCTGCCAAAAACTACCGGCACTATACTTCTGGTTGACGACGAGGAAATGGTGCTTGATTCTTGTGTTGAAATGCTCAAAGAACTTGGTTTCAGTGTGCATGCTTTCCAAAACGGCAATCTGGCGGCATCTTTTTACGCTGAGCATGCTGCAGCAATCGATTTTGTGATCCTCGATCTCAATATGCCGGAGATATCGGGGCAGGATACATTGCGCAAAATAAGAGCGGTCGATGCGCATGCCAAAGTTTTGATTGCTTCGGGCTACTATTCGCGTAATGATGTTGAAGAACTCAAAAATGGCGGGGCGGTACATTTTCTGCAAAAACCCTACACGCTCAAACAGCTTTCGTCGGCCACCAGCAAGGTTTTTCTGGCTTCATGACGACGGATTAGGCGACCTGAGCGATATGCTGAAGGCAGGAGAGGTAGAATTCCCTGTCTTTGGGATGGGTGAGTAAATCGGCAACGAGCCGCGGGACTACCCACCTGGCTTCGGGATGCTTTTTGTCCTGCGGATTGAGTTCCAGTTGGGTGGTTTTAAACAGGAAGAGGTGGATTTTTTTTATTTCGGTGCGATTTTCGCCGATGCCGCCTTTTCCAATGCGATAGCGTTCGTAGCATCCCAGATCTTGCAGCATGGTCAGCGAATTCACTCCCGACTCCTCGGCTATCTCGCGTATGGCGGCATCCAGCGCGCTTTCTCCCGGCTCCAGATGACCCTTGGGCAGTGACCACGAATTGCCGCGCTGACTGACAATCAGCACCTCTCCATGCCGATTGATTACAATTCCGCCGGCACTATCGGTTTGTTTAACAGAGGTGGATCTTGACATAATAGATGCGTAGGGTAGGAAACCTCAGTTGGTTCCTTCGGTATTGGTGATATTTTCGATCTCGTCGCGCAGCTTGGCGGCATCTTCGTAGCGTTCTTCAGCGATGGCTTTTTCAAGCTCCTGCTGCAGATGTTCCCGTAGTGTGAGCTTGCCCTTTTTGGGGGGCGCTTCTTCCCGGGGCGGCGTGTCTGTTTGCTCTTCAATAATCGTTCCGGCTTCGTCCATAACTCTCTCGTCAACGTAAATCGGAGCCGAAAAACGCAGTGCAAGTGCGATGGCGTCACTGGGACGGGAATCTATTTCCATGGTTTCGCTGTTTTTTTCGATGATCAGCTTGCCGTAGAATGTGTTGTCGACAAGATCGCAGACTTCCACCCGCTGTATGTTGCAGTCGACCGTGGATAATACCGTGCGAAAAAGATCATGCGTCATCGGTCGTGGCGAAGGTTCTTTGTTGAGTTCGGTGGCAATGGCGCGTGCTTCGAGCGGGCCGATGAAGATTGGCAAGGTGCGCTCACCATCCTGTTCTCGCAAAAAGATAACAAATCCGATATTCGAGAAGGCTACATTATTGACTTCGACATGAATCATGCAATCCCTCCTTTAAAACGTCTCAATTTCTATAGTTTGAGTACGCTCAGGGCCCATCGAAACAATGAGTATAGGTATATTATAGCAAAGCTCCCGCAACCGTTCTATATATTTTATTGCATTTGCCGGCATTTCCGACAGCTTTTTGCACTCTGAAATATCTTCCTTCCATCCCGGCAGCGATTCGTACACCGGTGTTACCCGCTCGAGTGCATTGGGATTGGATGGAAAATGCTCAGTCTTTTCATCGTCAATTTCGTAGTGAGTGCAGATTTTCACCTCTTCCAGGCAGTTCAAAACATCGACTTTAGTGAGGGCCAGATGGGTCAGGCCGTTGACCTGCACCGCTTTGCGTACCATTACCGAATCGAACCAGCCGCAACGGCGCGGACGGCCCGTGGTGGCGCCGAATTCCTGCCCTTGCGCACGAATCAACTCGCCGGTGTCATCTAGTAATTCGGTAGGAAACGGGCCGTTTCCTACTCTAGTGGTGTAGGTCTTGACGATGCCAACCGTGTAATCTATCAGCGTCGGGCCGATTCCCGATCCGCAGCAGGCCGCCCCGGCAACCGTGTTTGACGAGGTTACAAACGGGTACGTTCCGTGGTCGATGTCAAGAAACGTTCCCTGCGCACCTTCGAAAAGCATGCTTTCTTTGGCGCGAATAGATTCGTGGAGCATTCTGGCCGTATCCGCAACGTAGGGACGCATCATTTCGGCAATCGCGCAATAGCTGTCGAATACTTCCTTGAATTTGAGATTTAGTGACGCGCCATATGAATTTTCCAGCAAGGTCTTTTTAAGATCGAGATTTGCCTTCAGTTTTGCCGCTAAAGCGTCTGTGTTGAGGAGGTCGCCGACGCGCAGGCCAATGCGTTGAGCCTTATCCGCATAGGCCGGGCCGATACCGCGTTTGGTGGTTCCGATCTGACTGTTTTCTTTGTACTTTTCAGAAGCCGAATCCTGAATTTTGTGATACGGCATGACCAGATGCGCCTGGTCGGATACAAAAAGGCGGTCTTTGACCTCGATGCTTTTATCGCGAAGCTCGTTGACTTCTGAAAGAAACTGCTCTGCGTCGAATACAACACCGTTGCCGACAATGCATGTTTTGTCGGGATACATAATCCCCGAAGGTACCATATGAAATACAAATTTATTGTCTTTGGCTATAACCGTATGACCGGCATTAGCGCCACCCTGGAAGCGTACGATCACATGGGAGCGTTCGGTCAGATAGTCTATGACCTTTGCTTTGCCTTCGTCACCCCATTGTGTTCCAACAACAATTACGTTCGGCATGAATTACTCCATAAAAACAAAGAACCACTCTTTAGCGGCTAAAGAGTGGCCACCGATGTGTCCATAAATATAATCCCTGTAAATTACGTTACGGCAGGAATAGTAGTCAATGATGCCGTATAGTATTTTGAAGGATTTGCCCTTTTGGCAAGCGCATTTTCATCCCCAGGCTTTTGTTTACATGAACCCAGCCAATCCGCTCATTGTTCAGAGCAACAATACCTTATTTCTTGAGGTCAATAACGACCTGTACCGGCCGGCGCGCGATGCTGTAGGAGTATTTGCCCATCTGGAAAAAAGCCCCGAATTTATCCATACGTACTCCATAACACCGTTATCTCTGTGGAATGCGGCATCTCTGGGTTTGACCGCCGCCGGTATCATCGACCGCCTGGAAACCTACTCGAAGTATCCGGTTCCCCCGAATGTGAAAACCGACATCAACGAGCTGGTCGGCAGATATGGAAAATTTACTCTGGAGTCATTCGAAAACGACAAGTTGCTTCTGAAATCAATCGACGCGGATCAGTTGCATTACTTGACACTGCATCCTAAAGTAAAACCCCTGCTGGCGGAGCAGTTGAACGAGCGCGCATTTTTCGTGCCGGCCGCAAATCGCGGCATTCTCAAGCAGTGCTTTATCGGGTTGGGCTATCCGGTACAGGACCTGGCCGGGTATGTCGATGGTGACCCGTTGCCCTGCGCACTGAATGAGACATGTCGCGATAATGAATCGTTTACCATCAGGGAGTACCAGAGGCATGCTGCCGAAAGCTTTGTCGGTACCGATGCGCAGGCGGGCGGGTCGGGCGTCGTCGTGCTGCCCTGCGGAGCGGGCAAAACCATCGTTGGCCTGTATGTTATGTCGCTTTTGCAAAGGCGTACCCTGATTCTGGCAACCGGGGTGACTGCTGCCCGGCAATGGCGTGAGGAATTGATCGATAAAACCAGCCTGAAACCCGAAGATATCGGTGAATACAGCGGCGAAACAAAAGAGATCAAACCCGTTACGATTGCGACATACCAGATTCTTACCTTTCGCAAAAGGAAAAAGGAAGACTTCATCCACTTTGGCATTTTCAACGCCGAAAACTGGGGGTTGATCATATATGACGAGGTGCACCTGCTGCCTGCACCGGTGTTCAAATTTACCGCAGAGATCCAGGCACGGCGCCGCCTCGGTTTGACGGCAACACTCATTCGTGAAGACGGCCACGAAGCCGATGTTTTCTCACTGATCGGCCCTAAAAAGTTTGATGTTCCCTGGAAAGACCTCGAAAAGCAGGGATGGATCGCAACCGCACGCTGCAGAGAGATTCGTATCGATTTGCCGGCGACCGAAAAATTGCGCTACCTCTCCCTCACCGCACGCGAGCAGATACGTACGGCATACGAGAATCCGAATAAGCTGCCGGTTGTGCGCGATTTGCTCAAGCGGCATCTCAACGACCGGGTGTTGATCATGGGTCAGTATCTTGACCAGTTGCACGAGTTTGCACGGGAATTCGAAATGCCCATTATAACCGGCAGCACACCCAATACCGAACGTTCCGAGTTGTATCAAAGATTTAAAGTGGGGCAAATCTCTACACTTATCCTCTCTAAAGTAGGCAACTTTGCGGTCGACCTGCCGGATGCCAATGTCGCGATTCAGATTTCGGGATCGTTCGGCTCCCGCCAGGAGGAGGCCCAGCGGCTGGGAAGGATATTGCGTCCCAAAAAGGATGGTTCGCAGGCAATTTTCTATTCGATTGTCACGCGCGAGTCCAAAGAACTGGATTTTGCCATGAAGCGACAACTATTTCTGGCCGAGCAGGGATACAGCTACGAAATACAGTTTACCGAAGTTGAGTAGCGGGCGCCCGGCGCTGTTCGGGCAGGTGCGATGAGGCCGCAGCTTTTTCTTCCAGGGGCTTAAAAAATCGAATGGCCTCTTCCACCAGCCGCATATCAACGCAGGTATTTACGCACGGGCCGTTTGGGCGGTCGTTGATAACACCGTAAACCGGAATCGGATACACGTCCTGAATGCCAAAAGTCAAATCACGTTCGCAGGCGACCGCGACAATACCGTCGGGACGAAAGGTTTTCACCTTGCGCCGGGCGAGCGTGCCGCCGTTGACGACCTGAAGATTCAGGTTGTTGCGCTGAGCCGTCTCAAGCAAAAGCGCTACGGGGCATTTGCCGCATTTTTGACAATTGCCGATGTCGTGGGTGATTTTGCGGTTGCACGCGTCAATCTGCAGGCAGTGCGGTAACAGCACCAGCAATCGATCGCCGTGAATACGTTTGCGCTGCGCCCTGGTCAGAGCATTGTTCAGCTTGACGAATGAAGTGCGCAATTTATTGCGGTCAATCCGCAGCAACTGACTGAGGGTAGCAGCTACCGGAAAAATCAGCTTTACCGTAATTGAGGGTTTGTTATGCGGATAGAGCAGGTCGATGCCGGTAAGGGACGTTGCGGTTATAAGCAAGAGTCCGGCACCGAGAATTAACAGAAAAGCGGCAATGAAACCGACGATACCATAGTTGAGAAAAGCAACGACCTGCGCCCGCGGCAGAATCAGATAATACAGGAAAATCCCTGCAGCACAATAGAGGAAATAGCTGAACCAGCAAAAAGCCAGAAAAGTGAATTTGGTCCAGGCGGTGCGCCAGCCCGATATATCGTTTGGGTTCGGTGACCTGGTTTGTGGAGCTGTCTGCGTTGTCATGACCTGTCGGCGGCTTACACGCTTTCGACTGTGGTAACTTGGGGTACCTGTTCTTTGAGTATGCGCTCGACGCCGTTTTTCAGCGTAAATGCCGCCCCCGGACATCCCTGGCAGGCGCCCTGCAGGCGAACCTGTACCGTACCGTCGTCAAGCACATCAATCAGCTCGATATCTCCGCCGTCGGCCTGTAAATGGGGTCTGAGGGTATTAATAACTTCCTGCACTTTTTCTTTCATAGCGAGCAATTCCTTGGCTACTGGGTTCATCGCCCCCGGTTATTCAGGATATCAGGTCGTTTTCGGTAGTCAAAATACACCGTTTACCTCTATCATGCCATAATTGCCGGGCTGAATGCAAAAAAAAAAATTAAAGCCGTTGACATATTGACCGATACTAGTAATGGCCGAGGTGCATTCCGGTGCACCGGGTGACAGAAAAGAACAAAAAAAAGGCAAAGGATTAACCTTTGCCTTAGCCTGTTATGACTGGGAAGGAAAACGGCAATTTCTTCTTATCAAAGTATATCGGCACGCGCAATTAAAAACTGAAGAACTTTTTATGCTTTCATCCATCAGACAGATCGGTTACCCGAACGCACATTCCAGCTCTGCGCGTTCTGGAAAAGGCAATCAGAAAAAAAACCCAGCCTCCCCTTCTCCTCGCCGTGATTCCTATGTTCCTACCTCCGCTTCTCCAGGCGATACAAATGATCGTGCCGGGTATCTGGAGCAGATCCGTAAAAAAATCGATGCAGGATATTATAACACTGAATCGGTTGTTGACGATCTCTCCCATGGGTTTGCAAAGGCCTTTCATAAAAGTCTTTAGGATATCTTCCCGTAAACCTTGACACCTGCATTTTTTACTTGACAGAGCTCTATATTAAACGTAGAATAAGAAACTCTACTTGCATGGTATTGTTAAAGTTATGATGCTGACCACTGACTCTGGGGGCGCACAATGATGATGCAGAAAAAGATGTTACCGGCGCGTGGCGCAGCATTGGCCGCCGCCTTGATCCTCTTTGTTTGCTGCGGCAAAAAAGAGCCCGGACTGCAGCTCCAGGCCGATATCGTTGTCGGCAATGCGACTGTACTACGTGAGGGTAAACAGGCTGAAACACTTGAAAAGGAAGCACTGCTTCGGCCCGGTGATATTCTCACGATTCCACAAGGAGCTAAGCTTAAGCTGAGTGCCGGACTCGGCAATACGTTCTACCTTAATGCAGAATCGGAAATTAGCATCGATCAGAAGCTCCGGGATAATGGAGCTGCCGCGTTGGTAATTAAGCTGGTGAAAGGTGAAATTTATTCCGTTGTCAATGACCCCAAGATGATTGGGGGTTCCCTGGAAATCGATGCCACCGTTGGGAACGTGCGGTGCACTTCCGGCCAGTTCAGTGCCGCCAAAGCCGCCACCCGGTTGACGGTTAATACACTTGTCGGATCGGTGGATATCGTGACCGCAGGCGACAAGGACTATACCGTCAATGCCTGCACGCACTGGATGATTGCAGGTGTTAATGCCGAACCCCAACAGCGCCATGTGTGGGAAGATGATATCACCCCCCTGAAAATCTGGATTGGCAAGACAACTATTGCTTCGGCTCTCTCACTCGCAAATTGCGGTGGTGGTATTGACGCCGAAGAGAATGCCACTCCCGTTTTTACCGATCAACCGCAAAGCCTGGCAAAGGTGGGCAAGCCTTACTCGGCTTCGGTTTCCGCGGCCGATCCTGAAAGCACGGTGGTCACCTATTCGCTGGTATCCGGTCCGCAGGGAATGACCATTGATGCACAAACCGGGCAAATCGCCTATACGCCTTCGGAAGAAGGCGAAGTCAGAGTCCAGGTCAGAGCCACCGATGAAAACAGCAAATTCAGTGATATGGATTTTACGATAACCGTCTCCGATGAAGCGGCCCGGCAGCTCAAAGCGCGTCTGAAGGCCGCTCGTATGGCAGGTCCGGCCGATCCTGTTGTGATTGATGCATCCGGTTCCCGAAACGGCAGCCTCGGCCCGAAAGGTTTGAGTTATCGTTTTGATATCAATGGGGACGGCGCCTGGGATTATCCAAAGAACGGTGAATTCGGTTCGAAAGGGAAAATTACGCATACTTTCCAGAAAGAGGGTACGTTCAATGTTGTTCTGCAGATCAAAAACGGAGACGGACAAACCGCGCGCTACAGCAGAAGCATTGTGATCAACACTCCCCCCAAAGCCGCTCTGACAATCGACCCTCAGTTCGGATCCAAAATTGCCTCATTCACGCTCGACGCCTCCCGAAGCAGTGATGTCAAAGACGGTGACGCACTGCAGTATCGGTGGGATTTTGGCGGCGACGGGGAGTGGGATACGCCGGATGACGGGACGTTCGGCCAGCAAAACAACCTTACTCATTCTTTTGACGACACCGGTACGCATACGGTCATCGTGCAAGTCAAAGATTCGGACGGCAGCACATCTGCAGCCCGCAGCCAGGTGGAAATTTCGGAAGTGCTGGCAATTGATACGCTGATCGCCGGCGATTCAATCAGCGTCGGTTCGTTGCATGAAGTAAAATGCAGGTCGACGATGCCGGTGATTGAATATGCCTGGGATTTTGACGGTGACGGCGCCTTTGACAAGCGTGGCGCCGATTCGGTAGGAGCACATGCATACGAGAAAGAAGGCAGCTATGGCCTCACCTGTCGCATCAGGGATGAGAGTGGGCAAACAGCAACCAAAACAAAAACTGTCGTCGTGGTCAATGCGGGCGCAACTGTTGATGCGAAAGGCCCCTATACCGTCGGCGTCAATTCACCCCTGAGTGTTGAGGGTACGGCAAAAGATCCCGATAGTAAAATTATTTCGTATTCATGGGACTTTGACGGTGACGGCAAGTTTGATTTTTCTTCGTCAACATCGGCTGAAACAGAATACACGTTTCGCAACGCCGGCTCCTACGGGATAGCTTTGACGGTAAAAACCGGCGACGGGAAATCGTATACCGATTCTGCCCGGGTTGTGGTTGAAAATACCGGCCCTAAAGCATTTGCCGGCAAAGATATCATCTCGCGCAAAGGCCGCAAAGTAGAGCTCACCGGCAGCGGGCGCGATGAAGACGGCGCTATTGTCAAATACGAATGGGACTTCAATGCCGATGGTACCTTTGACTGGAGATCTGCAGATACCGGCTTCGTCAAACATGAATACGACGAATTCAGTACTGCCGTATTGAAGGTGACCGACTCCGACGGTGCCACGGCATTTGATACGGTCAAGATTGTCATCTGTCCGCGCGGTATGGAACCGGTCAGAGAAGGGCGGTTTTGTGTTGATACCTACGAATACCCCAATCAGCGTGGCAAACTCCCGGCCGGCAATATGTCTTTCGGGGACGCCCAAAAAGCATGTCGTGATGCCGGGAAGCGCTTATGCACCGCAAATGAGTGGGAAATTGCCTGCAAGGGTTCGGGACGCAAAAATTCTGCCTATCCCTACGGCGACAAATACGAGGTAGAAAATTGTAATACCATGGGCAATAGCTGGGCCTCCAACAAGATTTCCAAATCGGGTGATTTTAACACGTGCAAAAGCCGGTATGACGCCCTCGATATGAGCGGCAATGTGGCGGAATGGACCTCATCCGGCACGAGTGACAAGGCATATGTCTACGGCGGATTCTGGCAAAGCAGTGCCGATCAGAGCACCTGCGATGCAAAAGTACTTCTCGAAAAAAATAAGAAGTATTTTTACGCCGGAACCAGATGCTGCAAATAATTAAGAACATACGAACCTGGTATACAGCGAAAAACCGGTGGTGGATACCCCTCCTCACCGGTTTCAGCTATGCGTTATGCCTTCCGCCGTTTAACCACACCCTGCATTTCGGTTTTGCGCTCTTTCCGCTTCTGTCGGGAATCATTCTCCTGCCGCTGTTTGGATTTGCCTCGCAAATGACCGGACGGCGCTGGGCGGTGCACTGCTACCTGTATGGCGTAACCGCATCGCTGAGCCAGTTCTACTGGTTTGCCAATGTCGTGGCCGAAGGTCTGTGGCATCTCATCTTGATGGGGCTTGCCGCAGCCGCTTTGTTCATGGGCCTGTTTTATCTGCTTGCCGGATTTTTGTTTCGTTTTTTGCAGAACAGATTTCCCGATGCGATCCTGCTTTTTTTTCCGGCAACGTGGGTATGCCTCGAGTATTTGCGCAGCGTGGGGGAGATTGCTTTTCCCTGGGCGCTGCTGGGATATGCCTGGACGCCGGTTTTGCCGATAGCGCAGGCTGCAAGCGTCGCCGGCGTGTTCGGGTTTTCGTTCGTGGTCGTTCTTGTAAACGTCGTCGTCTGGAAGTGGCTGCAGCACCTGAGCGCGATGCGCCGGTCTCCCTATCTGATGCGACTCACAGCAACCCTGGTTATGATCATTGCGTTCGAATGTATCTGGGGATGGTTACGCATGTCATTTGCCACGCAGCCCGACAAAGACGTTACCGTGTCGCTGGTGCAAAGTGATGTCAATCAGAACCAGTGGGGCAATAAGTCGCTTGATACTTCATTTGCTATTGCAGAAACCCTGGTATATCAGGCTGCCCAAGCACAACCGGATGTAATTATTCTGCCCGAAAGCGCGTTGCTCTGTTATCTGCTGAGACGCCCAAAGCTTACCCATCGCGTCTATACCTGGATGGATTCGGTGAAGGCCCCCCTCATCCTGGGCGCCTTGCACTGGGATCGCTCCCCGAAAGATTCTCCCTATAATTACCTGGTCTACAATGCAGCTCTGATGCTCAAACCCCAATCCCGCTTTTTCGATAAATACTACAAAATAAAGCTAGTGCCTTTTTCCGAAGCCATGCCGTTCGAGGGAATACTCCCCATTCTCAGCCGCGTCAATCTCGGAGAAGCAGATTTTCAGCGCGGAAACGAGCATACGATTTTTAGTTTCCCGCCCCACGCAAAAGGTGCGCCGTTGATTTGCTACGAGATCATTTTCCCCGGCTACGTGCGCAAACGCATCAGGGCCGGCGCAAATCTGCTGGTCAATATTACCAATGACGGTTGGTTCGGCAGGTCGACCGCCCCCTATCAACATGCGGTCATGGCACAAATGCGGTGCATCGAAAACGGTACATCACTTGTCAGATGCGCCAATTCCGGCATCAGCATGATGGTCGATCAGTTTGGCCGGGTGCTTGGGAAAACGGATCTGTATGAACGCACGATCCTTACCGGCAGGGTAAGTGCGCGCCGGATTCGCACATTGTATAATCGTATCGGCGACTGGCCGGCCTGGGTATCGCTGATACTGGTGCTGTATGCCTTTACGGCCGGAATCGTACGCTCATCAGCCAGTTCATCGCGCAGCAAGTAGCTCGATTTTTGCCCCCACCTGTACCGGCGAGGTGTAGCCGGTTTGCGTTGCGGGCAGGGGCAGTGCTGCATAGAGACTGAACTGCACCGGTTCCAGAATCGGAAAGCTTATTCCACCATTAACACCCACTGCGTTTTCGTAGCGGAGTTTACCTTCGATAAGTGCGTAGGGCTGAAATTTATTCTGAAAACCGGCAAAAATGCCGAACCCGTAGCCCGGTTCCAGATTGATGAAGAAGGAATTGCGATTAGAGAAGACTGTACGGGTAAATACGGTATTTTCCAGCAAGGAGTCATTTTCGTGAATCGTTTGGGAACCCGCAATGGCATCCAAAACAAATTCGGGTCGAAAACCTACTGTAAAGTGTTCATTGGACACTACCGGGCGGACAAAAAGAGCGGCTTCGAAATGCCGTTCGTTGTGAAGGTAGTTATATCGTTTCGGTGCCGAATAACTGGCTTGTCGTGTGTTGTGAAGAATCCTGGACAACCAGTACGTGCGGCTCGCGGACAGAACTCTGGAACCCACCGCTCATAACGACCATGCCGCGCCTGCCACGCCACCCGGTGTCGATGTGGTTGAGCTGGGAGGAACGGTGGAAGGTTATGTGTTCATGACGTGTTGTGGAGACGGTTGAGCTGCACCGGCTCAGCATAAGGGCCACAAGCGCCATGAGGATTGAGCGGTTCATCTTGAGTACTCTTGCACTTTGTCGTGGCTCTGCTCCTGCTCACGACAGGCTCTTTGCATTTGCTTATGAATGCAAATCAGTACTGAATCGTAATTGGAAAGTTCACCCCGGGCTGCAGCGTGATTGCGGGCAATGTCCTGGCGTACGGCAGCGGACTGACAAGCTGAAACTCCAGCACGATCGGGACGCCCGTCGGAACGTTATCCATGGAAAAGGTGACGTCGTTCTTCGTACCGCGTGCCACAAGGCGCGTACCCCGTATCTTTACATAATAAAGCAGACTGCTGACAGGTAGCGAGGCAATGTCAATTGTCACCTCGATCCTGGATGCTGCCGCCAGCAGGATCGTGCCGATATCTTTCTGCTTGCCGTAGTCGGCTTGCGTTACCTCGACTTCGACAGCTTTGGATTTGCCGGCGCCGTTGTTGACTTCAACGAAATACGTATTGGCAAATACCGGTTTTATGCTGAAGTTGCCCTCGCTGTCGGTTGTTGCCTGCGTGGTGCCAGGTATCCGGCGATATCGCGGCACAAGCTGTCGATATCTTCCCGCCACGGCAGAATGCTCAGCAATTCCCGGATGACCACATAATACCAGTGCTCGAGCATTGCATACTGGTGTGCGGCGATGGTCCCGGTGCGCGTCATGCGAAACTTCTGGAGCTGTTCAAAGTAGTGGTCCTTTTCAAGTTGTTTCTTCGCCTGATTGAATTGCACCAGCAGTTCTAAATATGATTTTTCCTTGCTGTCGAGTCTGAATATTTTGCCGATCTTCAGCATATGCTCCTGCGAGAGATTGCGCTGACCTTTGATGATACGGGTAAAAAATCCCGCATCACACTGCAGGCTCTGAGCAACATATCGGAATGAATAGGCAGGATTTGAGGCCTTCTTCGCATGAATGAAATCCTGCATGTACTGACGATAGTCAAGATATTCGAATATCGGTTTCACAGCACATCCGTGCAATAATATACCGCCGACGCTGATGCCGAGTCAATAAAATGGGCACAATTGCGTTGCCGGATTGGCAACAGCGGGAAATCATTCATATGCCACAATGTCCGGGTAGTCTATCCAGAACAGATCCTAATTAAATTGTTCACCCGAATACCTCCGGAACCACCGCACATTCACTGAGTAGGCCGCGAGCAAGTGTCTGGTATTGCAGGCTATCGTGCTAACACAAATCTAACACTACGCTAACAAAAATATAACACAAAGCTAATGCGATGCTAACATCACGTAAACATTTTACTAACCAGAAACTAATGATATTGTAACACTTTCCTAACATTGTGGCGTATGAGTGCTAATTCAAAGCATTTTTAGCAATAATATAGCTCCTGTGTTGTGGTGTTAGTTTTGCATTAATCACTTACCAAATGGAGGTGCTTCACGCGTTCAGTTCTCTTACAAACATTTTTGCAGCCAGATTGATGGCTCCATTTTTGAAATAATCAATTAAAACCTTCTTAAGGAAACCTACAATGAAACTTGGTTTTGCCATTATTGTCGTGACCGTGCTTGATGCCGGTATACTCAATGCGTCTCAGACAGACTACACAGCTTCGGCGTTGGTGCAGGGAACAAAAAAGTCCGCTGATGCCACAACGGGGAATATAGACAAAATGTTTGCGCGAGGGGAGTTGAAAGCGCAATTATCGGTCGCGGACAACAAAACAGGCGGTATGTTGCACCTCCGCTTTGAGGCGCCCTTCGGCGACAAAGCCATTACCAAACTGCGGCAGGCATTCTGGGACATGACCGTTGCACAGTTCCTTACTTTTCGCGGTGGCCGATGGTATTCATTGTATACCCCCGGCGTTTATTTCGGACGCTATCTGCATGGCGTGAGCGATAAGGGAAGCGGAGCATTTTGCACCAATTACACGCCTGTCGATGGTTTTCGGGCTTTAGTGGCCATTGACCAGGCGAACACGGCGATCCATGTGGGAGTGCTGCCGCAAGATGCGCAGTTCGAGAATATCTACTCCATGATTCGACTGGAATCGCAGCCAATGGAAAAGCTTTCACTACGCCTGGGAACCAATATCGCGGTAGTGAGCTCCGGGGAAAGCGACGGAAAGCATCGTTTCACACTTAGCGGACAATATTCCATCCTGAAGGACCTGAACCTGCTTGCAGAATGGGGCAATGTCGATATGGGACAATTCCGTGATAATAGCTGGTTTGTGTTTGGCCTGGATATACCAGCAGCCAAAATTCTGGACAAGCTCCGCTTTGAGGCTGAGTTTACCAAAAACCGCCTGCAACAAAACAGTGACGGGGATTTTGCCTGGATGGTTGTGCTGGTGAAGAAAGTCAAAAAACTGAAGATTAACCTGAATATCGGCGCCGATCCCGCGAAAATTGGATCAGAGAGCGCCGGTGATGTCGGTGCGCATCTGCGGCTGTCAACTAAATTCTAACAGCAGGCGGTTTTGGCCCCCGTTGCCAGCGTACAGCACGCATATACGATTTTCTCCGCACACCAGGCTCGCAACCGAGTGGGCTTACGAGACAACTTCATGTATCAACGAGTTACATCAGTCCATGGCCAGGAAAAGCGTGTATGGGGTCAGCATTCAACTCTTAACTCCATTTGCCGATTGCACCTAGTACAGACAAAGGTCATTTTCTACCTGAGTTGCTGATACTCCTGGCTCTGAGGCTAAACGGGCTACCATACGTCGAAACTCAGAACCAAGATTTCTTCTGTTTCGTAGCCATAATGATACCTCCTGATAATGCAAATAAATTTTGCATATATGGGTGTCTACAATCAACCAAAAGAAGACATAGAAACGGTCGGAATCAGGGACGACAAGGTATCCGGGAGGTATGGCACATAGAGTGCCAAAAACCAGCACAGCACAAGCACGTGTTAGTATTCCAGTGCATTTACTATTTCCTTGCAGCATTGATGGGCTTTGAAAATGCCTCTGTCTGGATGATTCGCGCAACAGTATTTGCACTGTTCAATGTGAATGCTGCCTTTGTGCATATATGCTTCCGTTCCGATCCCGCCCATACAGGGTATTGGCATTATTTTTATTTTTGCCTGCCTGTTGTGCGATGCATTCTGATTGAGTTCCTGGGCGGCGATCAGGTCTTGCTGGGTGCCGGTGTTGCCTCCCAGAATTACCAATCCATCCTTATTTGTCAAGTAGTTTTTACGCGCGACGCGTTCGAGCTGAAATAGCTTTTCAACTTCTTCATCCTCATTTACCATGTCGTTGCTGAACATGCCTTCAATTTCAAAATTGTAGTTGTGGGTACGGCAATGGTTAATGGCGATTTTGCCAACATGTGGAACAAGGGCACTGGCGCAGACAATAAACCCGTGTCTGGCGAATTCATCACAAAGTGATTGCGTAAATGTCTCTAATCTGCTCTGGTATTTTTTTTGGAATTCAGTATCGTTTTTCTGAATATCGCAGTTGTTGGACCAAAAAACAAATTCCTTGAACAGGTTAATATTTTCCGCAGGCAAAGCGTTAACAAATGCAATATGCTTTGGTACCGAACCGGCCAGAAAGACAACCTTACGAGTACCCAGAGATACAATGTCATTACTGATCGATTCAATTTCATCGGTAAAATGCTCTGGTTTCCAATTTACCATCTTATGCTGGCTTCTGATGATAAGAACCTGAGCTAGTAGTTTTTTAACCTGCTTCTTATCCCGGAGCATGTAAAGGTTTCCGTCTCGTTGCGCTCTTTTCAGGCTTTCAATTTTCGAAACATACCGTTCGCCGTTAGCCGTTACTGCATAAAGTACTCTGGCATCCATTCTGTTTTTCCTCTGCAGGTCATCTGCAATTGCTATCTCTTTCCATTTGTCAACAATTTTGTCATGGCCGTTAGAGACAAAACACATGATGGAACTTGCTTCACGTGCATGTTTTTCTGCCAGCATATGTGATATGCCCATATCGGGCGGCGGCATATGATCCTGGGTTTCTAACGAAACGGCTTCATTTATTTTGAAGAAAAAGTTAATAAAGAGACTTGAAAGTGGATGCAGGCTTTTCTGGATGAGCAAGTGACAGATAAAGGGCTCGGGATCGCTTTGAGAGTCTGCGTAGAGCGGCTTGAGAGGCGGGCCGTCGTTTGCGAGCAGCCAGTTGAGATTAATGGATTTGTTCTCTCTGAGGTACTTGAGGTATTCAAGATTAACGCTTCGTCCGCCCCCTTTAATTCGGGAAAATGTTGATGGATCGAGATTGAATTTGGCGGCTATCGCAGAGTCCTTATTTTCTTGTGCATTGCCAAGAACTTCGGTGATAATCCTGAAATTTTCTGCAAAAAGTTGGGACATATGCTATCCTATAATGTGTATTTTATACGCATAAAATGATTAATATACATATATAAAGCAAGCAATTAGTACATGCAAAATTGCTAGTTCAGCAATTGCAGGTAAGGGCGGACGGTGTAAGACGTTGATATAACTCATAATATATGGAACCTCCTCGACCTCTGATTAGTAGCATTTACCGCAACATATTTCAGTTGATTTTTGTCCGGATAAAGATTATTATTATGTCAAGCAAATAATCACGCTTGTACGTACGCCATAGCCAGGGATACTTCTTTGAACAAAAAAAAACACACAACGAAACCTGCAGTGCGACGCCTCCAAGTCGAATTCTCTGAGGCAAGTATGCAAAACATTGAAGAAATGATGCGAGACAATGCAATTAATACTAAAAAAGAGCTGCTCAACTTGAGCCTCAGCTTGTTGGACTGGGCATTCAAGGAAAAAAAGAGCGGAAATAGCATTGCCTCTGTCGACCGTAAAACTAAAACGCTGAAAGAGGTTGTACTTCCAGCGTTTCATTAGTTCCTGCCACAATTAACGAGCATTGAGCCATTTCATGCTATGCGGCAACAGCAGATGGTTCGGATCGAGCAGCCGGCATTTGATGTTTATATCCAAAGGGACAGGCTATACCATCGCGACATATACAATTGCACGCCAGCTTCTGGCCAACAATGCTATAAAGCTTTTGGTCGCCAATACGATTTAGGTCGATGGCCAGAGTCTCTGATAATTCGGGTAAGGAATGTGGATCGGGGCATACCTTCCAGGCAGCTATGTAAGCTGCGAACATTGCTTCACGTTTCTTCTGTGAATGCATCTAAACCTCCTGATGAGTGTGAAAAAAGCATAAGCTTTCATTCGCTATTTACCGAACAGCCACTTGCAAATTATCCCGGCAAGGCAAGCAATCTGCCCGATGGTCTGGGCGCCCAGCCAGGTTAATAATGTTTCAGTCAGGCAAAAGCCCATCACCGAAAACCCTTGCAACAAAATGATGATAAAAGTGGTGAATACTAAAAAGGCAAGGACTAAGAAAACAAAGAAAATCACTTTTCTCTGGGCACGAAGCTTCTCGACTTTCTTGACGTGTTCGATATACTCCTTAACGGATAGCTTTTTCTTTACTGCTGTAAAGCCTGCTAAATCGCTTAAGTCATCATGCATGTTTTAGCCCCCGTGTTTCTATTTACACCTGAAATGTAGTTCTAAAGGCGCAGGTCGGGAGTAAATAAATGGAGGAATTTATTGCCAAAAACGCACACAAATGCTCGAAAAAATGAAAAAAACGCGCGCACTTTTCTTTGAATTGCTGTTTTCTGCTCAATTTTGGAGTTTTCAAGTTGCGAAATTAGCAATGACGCTATACAACCTGCTGTTATTCCTGTGTTCAGCTTATTTGATTAGCAGATTATGGTAATTATGCACTATTCGCATGGTAAATATGCTATGGATAAGCCGGATGGGGCGAAACACCTGAACCCGGGGCAATCCGGACAGCATAAAAATCAATTCTGTAAACCTGGTATCTGATGTGCAGAATACTACGCCCAAATTGTATATAAAACGAGGATATCGATACAGCATGAGATCTTGTTTGGACAGCAGTGATGCAAAGCAATAAATAATCGGGATGTATTCAGTATAACCTGACCGGCCCGCTTTACTGTGTCGATTTAACGACGTCGCTCAATCTGCCGCCATGCACACCCGCTAACCTGGCTGGCTTTTCTCCTCATCCTATTCACATTCCCCCGCTCCTACCGGGTGATAATGCACATACACATGTCTCAGCATATCGATGTTCTTCAGTAGCGTCTCTTCTACCTGATCAGCTATCTTATCTCCCTGGAACACGCTTATGTGGCCATCAACACCAACTGTTACATTCACAACATAGTACGGTCCGAAACGATGAGCTTTTACCGCCTCGACTTGCCGCACAGCATCAATCGATTTAAGCTCTGCTCCAATTGCTGAGGCCAGTTCTTTGCCGGGTACCGCATCCATAAGGTCTGCTGCAGACTCTCGGAGTATATCGATGCCCGCCTTGGTTACGAGAATGGCAACAATTGCTCCAGCTATTGGATCGACCCATGGAAAACCCGTGAGGCTAAAGAGTATGCCCAGCGCTGCGCCGGTGGATGCAATTATGTCGTTGCGATGGTCCTTTGCTATAGCCGACAGGGCAATGTTTCGTGTTGTGTGGCTTATCTTTTTGGCATGTAGCATAAGGACAATCTTCAATAGAATGGTAAACACGGCTACCCATAAAGTGAATTGCTGTACTGGTGGGGTGTCTGTGGCAGTTGTCAGCATGTCAAATGCAGAATTAGCTGATTGCCAGAATATCGCAAGCCCCGATGTTAAAACAAAAGCGCCAACCACCAGGGCCGCGATGCTTTCGAATTGGTGATGGCCATAAGGGTGTTCATTATCGGCAGGCTTGGCAGAGAATGAGACGAATATACGAACCACGATGAAATAGACAACATCTGCAATAGAATTCACTCCGTCAGCCAGCAATGCCTGGCTATGCCCGAGTATCCCTGCACCGAGCTTACAGACTGCCAGAATAGCATTAGCTGCAATCCCCAGATTTACGACAAGGGAAGCTGCATTTCGCCGCTGTATATCTGTGGAGGTAACGCTGCCGTATGAAATCTCAGAATCCGTGGTTTTACCTTTACCGATGATTTGACCTCAATAACGACGAAAAGGGAATTGCCGTGATGCACCAGGTTTACGTTCTTTTTCTCCCGGCTTCTCCGGAAAAGGCTTTTTCGTCACTTCCGCTGCCGTCAATTCAGGCACACATATGCTGCATAACCAGCCCTTCCGGCCCGGCGCCGGAAAAATCCGGCGAGGGAAATGCGCTATGGGCGGACTATTCAGCTTCATGGCGAAACTAACGCCATTTTTAATATAGCGTCATTGTATGAAAAGTTCAAGATAGTCTGCATGGGAATGTTGGCGATTCTGGTGTTTGCGGTTGATAGTGAAGACAATTAAACCTGGTGGCTTTTGTGTGTTGTTATCAAAAGATCGACCGCTCAATTCATAATCCTATAGATTTGCGCCCGGGGTGAGGGTCAGGTACCTGGACTGGACTCATTCAACACACTCCTGACCATCTGCGCCAGAGTTCTTTTGGTCCACGGCTTGGCAATATATCCCCTGCATCCCAGCTCACGCGCGGTTACCTTGTCAACTTTGCTGCTGAAGCCGGAACAGATAATTATCGGGAATTCGGGATTAATTTTAAGCACTTCCTGCGCCAGCTCCACACCGGTGAGTTCGGGCATGGTTTGATCCGTTATCAGCAGATCGTATTCACGGGCGCCGTTTCGCAGAATATTCAGGGCATCTTTGCTGCTTGACAGTGGCGTTATGGTATAGCCGAGCGAGGTCAGCATTTCTTTTCCCAACTCGAGCAAAGCTTCCTCATCATCGACAAGCAGAATTCTTTCGGTTCCTGTTGGCGGCGTCGAGCGTAAATCTCTTTCATCTGCTGGTGATCCGGTGGTTTTTGGAAAAAACAATCTGATGGTTGTGCCTTCACCCGGTGTACTTTCAACCTGAATATTGCCGTTGTGCGATTGCATTACGCCGAATACCACCGAAAGGCCCAGGCCTGTTCCTCTGCCGTGCTCCCTGGTAGTAAAGAACGGCTCGAAGATGCGCGGGATGAGTTCCTTGTCTATGCCGGTTCCACAATCTTTTACTTCGATAAGCGAATAAAAGCCGGGCTTGAGCGGTTTGATTATCGCTTCCTGGCGTTGGGTGATGTTGTGTTCTTCCAGGACAATACTTATGCGGCCTTTTTCGTTTATTGCATGGGCTGCATTGGTTACCAGGTTCATAAAAGCTTCGTGGACTTTGGTTGAATCGGCATTGACGGGTGCGGTATCCTTTTCGATACGCGAATCAATTGTGATGGACGACGGCAGCGACGCGCGGAGCAGAGCCAGAGCTTCTTTTATAATTGGACGCAAATGCAGGGGATACTTTTCTTCCTGCCCCTGACGACTGAACGTAAGTATTTGCGCAACCAGATTTTTTGCGCGTTCTCCCGCTTTCAGAATGCTTTTGAGGCAATGGGCGAGATCCTGGTTGCCGTCAACATCATCAAGTGCCATGTCAGCATAACCGATGATGCCGCCGAGGATGTTATTGAAATCATGTGCAATGCCCCCGGCAAGTCGACCGATTGCCTGCATTTTGCGGGACTGCTGCAATTGCTCCTGCACTCGTTTGAGTTCACTCATATCGCGAAAGATCGCCACAAGTATTCCGGCTTCGGCATCTGCCAGCGACAGGCTGACGGATACATCCACCGGATTGCCCTGCAACGTTTTATGCCGCCATTCAAATATAAGCGGGTTTCCTGCTTTTGCCCGGGCTATCTTTTCCTGTGCAGATACTTGTGAATCCCTGCCGTCGGGTTGAACCTCGGGGGAAAGCTCTGCCGGATGCTTGCCGATGATCTCAGGTACTTCTGAATATCCCAGAAGCGCCAGTGCCTGCTGGTTGCAGTCGATGAATCCGTTTTCTGCAAGCAGTAATACGCCGTCGCCGGCGGCTTCAAAGAGGGATCGATAGCGTTTTTCGCCGGCTCGCAGCTTATAGACACGTGACCTGACCAGCAGGTAGAGCATAATTCCGGTTGAGGCAACAAAAAATCCACCTTTGATCGTCTGCAACAGAGACAGCATTTCGGCCGAATTGCCGGCCATGGCTTCAACCGCCATGTCGGAGAATACGATCCATAAAATGCTTACCAGTACATACACTCCCGCAATAAACAGCGGTGAGCGATCCTTTGCTGGATAAGAAATTGCTGTTTCTTTCATGGTTATCCTTTCAGTGCGCCGAGCCGCAGGGGAAGACGAAACGTTACTCCTGTGCATAAAATGCTTTCTCCTAGTTCAGCCGGACGTCAGCATTCCTCTCAAATCAAAATAATGTGTTTCGCGCCGGCCTCAGGATTAATTGTTATGCCATGTGTATTTTCGTTTGCATAACCGGCATGGTCGGGACATGATTTAAGGAAAAGGTAATTGTCGGGATTCAAAAAGGGAAAGTCGCTATCCAGGAGCTTGTTCTCGTTCACCACAGGCAGAAAGTTGGCAGCTTCTGGGGTTACTGATTGCTGTTGCGTCCCTGTTGGCGCTTTGTTCCGAAAATCATACCGTGGTCGGTTCGCGTAATGACAAGCGGATTGACGGTCTCAACTTCGGCATCGATTCGCTGTATGTATCCGCCACACATTTTGTGCTGAAAGGTTTTGTGAAAGATGTCAGCACGATTGAAATCAGGGCGCCCTGGTATATTGTAGCTCAATTATATTCGGATTCGACCTGGGAATATAATCTGGGCGGAAATTTTACCGTAATGAACCAGCCGCTCGCACCTGACGAAAAAGCGCATTTCAGCATTTCGTACAATCCGGCCGGCGAATGTGTTGGCGTATCACAAGGAGCATAACTAGTGCCTGTCGCTGCAATTTTGATTTGACTGTCGAGAATTCTGCGGCAGGCTTGCTTCCCTGCCTCACTTGACCGCAACCTTGAATTTCACCTGTGCGCCGTCTCCCTGCATCGTAAAGGCGCTCAGCTTATGCATTCCCGCAGCACAGGTAAATGCCGGCGTATGGTGCTCACGGGTCTCACCGGCAAAGCGTCCGTCAAGGTACCAGAACAGCGTCCCGGCAGTCGTGCTCGAAGCTTTGGCAACGATGCGCTGATGCTTGCCGTGTATGTCACGGGGAACAAAAATTGAAATGCCGTTAACCGGATATTCAATGACAACACTTTGCGCATGGGATCGCACCGCGGTGCATGTCGGGTTATGTGGGGGCAGGAGGGGCGCGGCTCGACCGCGGGCGCGTAGAATTTCGGCGGCAGGCGCGGGATAGATAAGCATACATGTGTCTATTCGTTCGATTCCTTTCCAGCATTTCGAGCATACTTCATAGCCGGTTGAGCGGTCGAGATGAAAACTGCGATGCCAGCGGCATTGGCTGGTTTTCCAAGCGTTGGCGGGCTGCAATGCAGGGGTAGTTTTCGGGCAATTCGGACCAGGGGGATAGCCCGTCGATGCGCATACGTTGATTCGTTTCAAATCGTATTCGGGCATTGCAGACCATGTTTGCTGCGTGGGGTCGGTAAGCGCGCGGAAAAGAGAAAACAGCACGGGCCCGGCGGTGACCGCTCCACCCAGAAACGCGTTGCCTTCGCCCGAAAAGTTGCCGGTCCACACACCGATGGTCCACTGTGCATTCACACCAATTGCCCATGCGTCTTTTTGACCGTAGCTGGTACCGGTTTTCCAGGCAACGCGCACGCGATTGGGCAGCAGGCGCCAGTAACGTTCTGATTCGGGGCGCTTGAGCTTGCTTAATGCCGAGGACACCATCCAGGCGGCTCCCGGGCTGCATAGCAGCAGTGAATCGGCGCCCGGCCCTGCATTACCGGAGGTGAGTTGTTGCAGCATGCTGGTTGTCTTGATAATACCGTTATTGCCAAGAGCGCAAAACGTCCGGCACATTTCCCACAGCGAAACTTCCGCCCCCCCCAGAATGAGTGACAATCCGTACCCGCCGGCACTTCTGAACAGACTGGAAATGCCTGCTTGTTGCAGGTCGTGATAGAATGCGGGTTGACCGTATTCGTATAGCAACCGCACGGCGGGTACGTTGAGTGATTGCACAAGCATTTGTTTGATGGTAACGATACCCTGGAATTCCTCCGATGCATTCGACGGGGCAAACGTGCCGTAAAAAGAGGGGATGTCCTGCAATTGGCTTTGCAGAACCCAGGGGCCGCGGTCAAGCGCTCGGGCGACAAGCAATGGTTTCAGCAAACTGCCGCTCGAACGCAGCGCGGTCACACCGTCGACGCGTCCGGCATGAACCGTATCACGATAACTGTTGGAACCCACATACGCCTTCACCTCATTGGTGCGAGTGTCAATTATGAGCGCTGCACAGTTATGCACGCCGTATCGACGATATCGATGCGTAAAGCGTCCAACGATGCACTCCACGGTGTGCTGCATCGATTTATCCAGGGTCGTATGCAGCTCGTGCGCTTTGCACAGACTGAGCGCGTGTTCGGCGAAGTGCGGTGCTTCAAAGGGAATTTGGCTTTGAGGCCGCGGCAGAGACTCGGCTGATGCCAGTGCGCACGTCAAGCTGTCGATATGTCCCCGTTGCCTCAGAATTGCAAGTGCTCTGTTGCGCTTGGCTTTCAACTCAGCGCGCTTTTTGTGCATATTCATCAGGGATGGATTGTTGGGAAGTACGGTGAAGAGTGCCGCCTCGGACCAGGTTAGCTCTTCCAGCGTTTTGCCAAAGTAATAATACGAAGCCGCGCGAATGCCGACCACATTGCCGCCCATAGGAGCATGCGCTGCATAGAGCTTGATCTGTTCCTTTTTTGATGTCTGGAGTGTCAAGCGAATTGCGGCAATGCATTCGATGATTTTCGACGCGTAGGTTCGTGGCCGGGGATGTGCCAGACGAATAATTTGCATGGGAATAGTGCTCCCGCCGCGTATGGTTGTGCCTGCACGAATGTTGCTGATCAATGCTGCTGCAAGGGCAAGTGGATCGACCCCGGGATGCTTAAAGAAGCGTTTGTCCTCAATTGCGGTGAGCGCGGTGACATATTTCTTTGGTAATTCGGCAGTGTCGGGGCGAAATCTGATTTGATCATCCTGCGCACACGTCACCCTCAGCAGTGCGCCGTTGTGGTCATACACCACACGTGAATAATCAACGGGAAAGAGGGGGCCCACCGGCCAGAGAAGCATACCGATGGCGAAAACTATGATGAATGCGCCTGAAGAGAGTCGGGGATGGCGTTGTATCTTTGCTACAATTGATTCAAAATTCACTTCACTTTTACCGTTTGTGAAACAATTCGTGCATAAGACTCGGGCGAATACATCGGCTCGACTGTCACCGGTGGATAGCGAAATGTTCCGGCAAAGGAGGCATTGCATTGTATGACAAAATTGGCCTGACCGCGATAGTCCAGATCGAAAAACCAGTTTACCCGGTCGTCCCTGATATCCATATACTTTCCCCTTGACGGATCGATATTTTTAACCCATTGCGGTGGTTCGATGTTTTCCATGCGCGGATTGATAATTTCCCATCCCGATGGAAAGACGCTTGATAAAGCCAACTCCTCGAGTTGCTCCTGTGTGGCGCTCTGTACCCGATAACGCACCCAGAACTGGTCGCCTTGACCAATGCGGTCAAGCGCAATGGGGTTGCCGTCTTCATCATAAAAATTGCGCGTAAGTTCAAGACCCTGTTGCTCGGTTGTGATCACATCTTCAAGGGGAATGCCTTCCTCAAAAAGACTGACATACAGTGGTTCTTTTTTACTGGTGCTCAAGGTGATCTCTTTGCCGAAATGCTCGGTAATATCGCGGGTAATCTGATAGCCTTTGAGCGTAAGCTTTTGTGGTTTTTTGCCATTGACGGCAAAGGTAAATGTACGCGAGCCGGCAATTATATCTGCATGTGCATAGATCGTGCAGATTGCCAGGAGCGCAAAGGCAGTTTCCTGTGTTGAATACCAACCACCGGGGCGAAAATTCCGGGCGATTGAGCGCAACAGCCTGACTGCGGTTTTCTGATCGTTCATCAGGTGGGCGATATAGGCAATCATACAGCGATCACGGAGTGCCGATCCCCAGGTTCCTCCGGTTTCGCGGTACGACGTAATCTCGGTTCGCACGTGTTTGTCAACTATGGCAGCGGCGTCCTGCCGACCGGCCATATAGTATGCGCCGGCCAGCAGCTTCTTTGAAAGCGGATCGAGACTGTTGAGATAATTCTCGCGTACCAGGTTCATCGCGCCGGTGTGCGGTTTGCCGGCAAGAGACAACAAAAACAGCCGGTAGGTCTGGTAGCGATGATTCTGATCATTGACGACTTTGGCATTGCGTTGCGCGTAATCGAGCCAATGGTCAAATAAGTCTTCGGGAACATGATATCCGGCTTTGCGCGCTTCGATAAGGAAGTGCCCTGCGTAACTGCTGCCCCAGTCGGAGACCTCGTAATTATAGTATCGCGATCTCGGCCAATAGGTAAAGCCGCCGCCAGTGCGAAAGCTCTGGAGCCGATTGATGGCTGCATTGATATTGTCGGTTACGCTCAAGTTCTGATAGCTTTTCAGATCCACCAGTTTGCCGACATACAATTGGGGAAATGCGCTCGATGTTGTTTGCTCAATGCAACCGTAAGGGTAGCCGATGAGATCCTTCAACCGTTTGGAAAGCTGAATGTCCGGAAAACGCGAGACGGCCAGACGTGTTCTGTTCGTCCCTTCGATTCCGAGCGGCCTGGGCGTTAAGCTCAGCACGGCCTGCGAAGAAACGGTTGTATCGGTCACTTTGACATAGTAGGGATTGGGCGCGGTCAAGGGTAAGGAAATGGTATCAGATGCACGGTGTTGTCCCGATGAAGCATTGACGATTATCTCAGATTTGCCGATAGCTTCTCCTACCTGCACCGAAAAAGCGATATCCTGCTCCCCGGGTTTGGCAAAGGTACAACGTGCCGTTGCAACTCCCAGAATACTGAGATTTTTTGATACGGTGCAGTTCACGGTTGCATTTTTGACATCATCCGTCATGGCAAATACCGATACCGGAACGTCAAAAATATCGCCCGGCCGCGCCACGCGGGGTACCGTCGGCAGTACCATGAGTGGTTGACGTACCGGAATTGTTTTTTCCTGTGATATATAGCTGTGCCGGGCGCATCCTACAAGCATTACACGCACCGAGCCCACATAGTTGGGCATGACAAAAGACAGATGCGATATCTTGCCCGGCTTGATCGTTGTTGGCCCGGCAAAGAGTACAACGGGTTTAAAGCGTTGCACTTTAGACTCACCGGCTCGACGTTCGCGCTCATCTGCAAAATCTCCACCTATCGAAAAGGTGTTGTCGGGGTCGGGAGTCAGCCTCGAGAGAATCTCATCAAAATTATCGCGTGTGGTTACGGCGAGTCGGCGCTTCTGAAAGTAATGGTTCCAGGCATCGGGCGTTTCGAAGCCGGTGAGATCCAGCAAGCCTTCATCAACAATTGCAATAGTAATGGTCGCCTCGCGGGGCCCCGGCGAGGTTACGCTGATGTCGAATTTTTCATTGGGTTCGAGTTCTTTCGGCGTTTGGAGATTCAGGTTGAGTCGCGTGCTCGCATTTTCGACCATGAGAGGCTTGATACCGTAGATGCGCAACGGCAGATCATTGTCGTTGCGGTTTGCGGGCTGGACCAAGCTGATCGTTGCATAGCAATTTGGCACATACTCATCGGAAAGGCTAATCGAAAAACTTGTTTTCGATTGCGATATGCGTCGCATCTCTTGATGCAAAATGCGGGAGCCCTGCTCAATGGTGAAGAGCGCGACACCTTCCTTCGGCGTTTCGCAGGTCAAGACCGCTTCGTCACCGGTATAATAGACGTTTTTATCGGATGCAATGGAAAGCAAGGGGCGCGGCGCATTCTTAACGGGTGCCTCTTGCCCCCAAGATGATGCCCAGAAAAACATGCCGGCGCTGTGCCCGCCTTGCTCATCGATAACTTCGATAAGGTGCTGTCCGTTGTCGTCGATTTCAATTTTCTGCATAACCGGCTTATTATCTGATACGAGATTGTATTCGGCGATTTTATAGGTGTATTTGCGTGTGCGGAAGTCTTTTTTGGCGCGATTTCCATAGTCGTACCACCAGGAGCGCTTGCTGACGTACCAACGGACTTTGAGTCTGCGTCCGGTGATTAATTTTCCGTTAATATCGGTCAAAACGATCGGCAATTTGTATGTTTCACCGGTTTGCGCACTGCTCCAGCGAAAGGGATTTTTAATTCCAACGTACGAGCGGTGAGGTGCAACGATAATGCTTTTGGTTTGCGCAGTAAATCCTCCGCCCTTCTCGTATACGGTCGCTTTATATCGCGCGTGCAAGAGTTCTGGTATATTCTTGACATCATCAATTGTATGCACCAGTGATGCTTTTCCCTCTTCGTCAAGAGGGTGATCGAGAACTTCTTTTTGCCGTCGGTTCCAGGAACGCAGGGGATGACCAAACGTGTAATCAGTGAGCACGGGGATCGAAAGCGGACGGGCTGAAAAAGAGCCTTTGACCACGGTGCGCAGGTCTGCTGCGGGCGTACCAAAAAGCCGGCGTGATTCTATGGCCCCGGAAACTTTGCCGTGCGCGCTGATGACCGTGTCGGGAATGTCAATGGCAACTTTCAGCCGGTTAGGCTTCACCGTTTCGATTTTCAGCATTTGAGTCCTATATTCGCCGGCAACCTTCAATTCCGCACGGTAGTTGCCGGTTGGCGCCTGAAGGTCGGTTGGTACGGCAAACGAAACATGGCCGTTAGCGCCGCAAGGTTGTTGTTCTTCAAATACTGTCTGATCGAGCGGGTTGGAGACTTTAAGCCGCACAGCCTGCTCCCGGGGAGGCGCTTTGCGGTCGCTTCTGATAATTGCCGACAGAAATACCGTATCCCCCGGTCGATGAACGCCGCGATCGGCATAGATGAATGCGTCAATACCTGATTTGCCTTCGTCAACCCCGGAAATATCATATGATGAGAGTTCCCATGCCGGATGATTAAGCCGAATAAGCGCCAGGCTTGCGCGACCTTCGCCCCTGACGTAATGCCCCTTGTTGTTGGAGAATTTTACATGACCGTTTGCATCGGTTACCAGACGCTCGATGAGCTGGTTTTGGTAGGAGTACTTTGCAAGAGGCATATCCGCTACCGGACGGGCCTGCAGTGCATCGACGGCATACACATGCAGCCCGTCGCCTGCCGATTTGAGCGTCAGACCGATTTCAGATGCGATCAGCAACTTGGAAACTACGCCGTGACGATAATAGTATCCGTCTTCGCAGGGATTGTTATAGTAGTCTTCGTCGGCATAGTACAGGTCGCCGTCTTTGAAGTCATTGCGATCATTGATACACCTTCCGCAGAGGTCGTGAGATCGAAAGCTGCATTGAATGACAAATGCCGCATTTTTTTTATTGGCAAATGCGGAGGAGAGATCAATATCCGTGGTAACCCATCTGTTTTTATCAGAAGTTAGCGTCAGGTGATTATTATGGATGCGTTTACCTACACGATTGAGATCGCTGTAGGTTTGTGAAGAGCCGTAGTGTCGACGCCGCGCATTCGGTTTGCGATCGTGCAGAACATTGTTTTGTATAAAAAAGCCAAGATTATTTTCATATATCCGGGTGACTGTTATGTGAACCTCTCGAACATTGACTGATTGGAACTGCACGGTAAACTGATTGTCGGAAGGCAGATAGATCCCGCTCGATACCCACTTTATTTCCGGCTTAAGATTGGTAAATGAAATCGATGCTTCGTACTCATCGGCCAATTTCGTGCCCAGCTCGCTGGGGAATCCTTTGGCTATTTTGATTGTATAATTGCGCCCGTAAACAAATGACGCGATTAGCTTAAGATATTTTCTCTCGATTGCAAGTGAAAAATCTATTTTTGGTTCAATAGTGATAAACCCAGACAGATTCATATCCTTTTTTACCGGATCGGAAAACCGGATTCCATAAGTACTCTTATTTTGTTGCGGTTGACCCAAATCCATATGAGCAAGCACTTTGAAAACATTGGCAGCCGGAAGAATGACATCTTTTTGCCACTTTTTCTTATTAGCCATGTATGATTCGGGCAGCGTAAACCGATACAATTGACCCGTTCCGCCGCGTTTGACGGGAGCCATCGATATATGCGCCGTGTGTGGGTCCGCTTTGTCGGCCGCCAAGTCAATGTTTATTCGCTTTTTGTCTCGTTTGCAGGTAAGATCCTTTTTGACGCGTGAGATATCGACCGGCTGGGCGAACGTGATTGACCCGGCCAGGCGCACCATATTCTTGCCTGAAGTATGCGGTACAAAGTCGGCGCTAAATGAAAGTACCTCCTGCTCTGCGGTCTTAAATTTAAAGGTATAGTCATTGACATTTCTCTGTTCTCCAAAGGCGATTTTGCCGATGAATGTGCCCTTATATGTTGTTCCCGGCTTGAGATTGACTGAAGGAGTTAAGCGTATCAGTGTTTGCGAAAGCCACTGAGCACTCCCTTTGATTGACGGCTCGAAAAGGAATGGGGATTTGTCAAGCATTTTGCCGGATTGATGTTGCGGTATAACTGCGGTATTGAATGTCAGATCAATCGCTGCTGCGACCGACATTATACGGGGAGGCTGTGATACGACTGCATCATTCAGATCGCTGAATTCTTCAAGCTGTTCCCTCACACGTGACGGCGTTTTGCCTGCTCTTTCAGTCGAACGTTGTTGGCAGGAAAGCAATGCAGCCAACGCACCGAGCAAAAAAACCCTTTTCATATACGCACCTCTGCTTAAGATAGCTTAAGTGTATTTGCAACAACCGCACACCGAAATCACAATGTGGCAGCTTCTTGAAGATATTGAAATAGAAGATATTTAATGGGCAGGCTCAGGCGGTAGAGAAAACTTTCGCGTGGAAAAGAGGTTTAATGTTTCTACACGCAAAGCAATCATGGAAATCTTGTTGTAAGAAGTGAACTCTCAAGCCCCTGCATGGGATGCGAATACTTCAATTCTCCGGGTCTATTCATGAATTTACAGATAGCAAAAACCGGCATTTTCACTAAAAAAAAGCCACCGCTTCAATTCGAAGCAATGGCATTAGTCACAATCTTCACCTGTCGACTCAAAGTGCTGCCATGAACTCCTCAACACTCGTGGACGTATTAAGCGCTATGCTGAGGTTGGTGAGGTCATCTTTGTTGATGATTTTCACTCTGGCCGGTCTTCCGCTCATGTAGGGTATGTAGTCATCCTGCATGATATGTTCAAGTTTAATGCTTCGCTTGTCTATGACATTTCGTTTTTTCATGGTAACCTCCTTTGATTTCGTTCTACGCCTATATATCGCGCAATAGCCGTGCCACAATCACATCAGTTTAGAGTATTGCTTACAATCACCGGAATATCGGATTGACAGGGCTACCGCCAGCTTATTTTCGTTGCAATCTGAAACACAATTGTGCCAAAAAGCAACTTTGCGTCAGGAATTGTCTATCTCTTTGATCAAGTCGGCGCGCTTCTTATTGGTACGGATAATTGCCACAATGAAAATCAGCACAAGGCCAACTGCAGCAGCGAGCAGCACTACACCCATAATTATAGCGCCTCCTTTGCCGCCCTTTTGAGTGGGCGCATCTTTGGCAAGCCCCGGAAGGGCGACCGTCGACCGGTTGGTTTTTTTCTCTTTCCCCGCAACGACCTGTTTGGCGCTCGTATCGGCGACCTGCGGTTTGTCTTCGGTTTTGCTATACGAAATGGTCATGTTGGAGATGTCCTCCAGGGCTATAGATGCACCGCTTACCATTTCACCTTGGCGGGGATCCGAGGAAGAGTATATTTCAGAATTGCCGATTTTCACTTCAAAATAGCCGTCATATTTTTCGTCAAATAGCTTCAATGCTTTGGGTATGTCGACTTTGATTGCAACAGTTCCGCCAAAATGGTTGCCGCCGGCTCTTTTATAATCAATTGGTTTTGCCCAGAAGAGATAGCGTGGAACGCCGTGGCGCAGTAGCTTTCCATAGTATGGCTCATTGGTGCGTGCAATGGTGCGATGCCATGATTGCCGGCCGACATTGCGGAATCTGCGCGGCATGACCTTCCCGTCATTTACCTGATTGATAATTTTACCCGACGAATTCGTGCGAATAAGACTGGTGACCGCCGGATTTTCCTGCGCTATCGAAAGCAGATACTCATCCGCGTTATCAAGGTTGTTCAACCGCGCTTTTTCACTGGACGCAATCGTGCTGAGGAGCTGGTCATATGAAGCAAAGTGGTTCTCCACAGCCTGCTGAGCGTCGGAAGCTGCTGCCGGACCATACAGTGCGCATGCAAGAATCATGGCGCCTGCGAAAATGAAAAATACCTGCCTGCCGACAATAATCTGCTTGCTTTTTAGCAGTGGTTCTGTGTGCATAATAATATCCTTTCCTTACTCTTTAAAATAACCAAATATAACCAGTTTGTCCAAATTGACGAACATGCAGCGGAAAGCATCATTTGGCAATAAGCCGATCGGGGAGATATTTTAAGTAATTGTCATTACTTCGTCAGGAGAAATTCAGCATGACCGAACAGGAATTGAAATTGACTCCGGAAACGGATGTTTACGATCCGGAAGTTATGGAGCAATTCAAAGATAGGTTTCGCAAACACGAGAATCTGGTCATGGGGATTCTTGCCGGCGTTGGGGCGGCACTGGTGTGCCTGGCACTCTGGGCCGTCGTTGCGATTGTCTTGAAGCTGTCTATTGTATGGGTCGGCGTTGGACTTGCTTTTGGGGTAAGCTTTGCGATTCGCTTTGCAGGCAAAGGGGTGGATCAACTCTACGGTATCATCAGTGCCGCAATAACGGTTATCGCCAATTTGTGCGGCATACTGATTACCGCCGTATCGCTGCTTTCAAATCAGGGCGGGAAGACGATTATGGAAGTCGCAGCCTCTTTGACGCCGGATCTTGCGGCAACACTGATCAGCGCCATGTTTAAAACTTCGTTGCCAACGTTTTTTCTGGCAATGGTCATTTCAATTGCGGCAGCGTATTATTTTGCATTCAAACACGTTACCATGGTTGATCTTGCCAAAGCTGCGGGTATTGAAGTGCGTCAGGGGTAAGATACTAATCGCCCATACGATCGAAGCCGGTGCGATGCTTGTTGAGGCGACTCATCTGGTAACGGGCCAGACCGCCCAGATCGTAGTCGTAAGCATAGCCTGAACGCGGGTGCCTGATGACAAAGGCAAAATGGGCTTTCGCGCGGCCGATATTACCAATCTGCATATTGTTCAGTCCCAGCGCATAGCGCACTCCCGCATCATTCCATCCCCCGAAGTATTTGTAAAGATCGATAAAACGTACGTGTGAATGATCGTAGAGGCCTGCGGCATAATACTCGGCTGCAAGATTAAATAGTGCACGCGGCCCGTTTGCATCTCCATGGCGCAGTTGGCGAAGCAGATTCAGGTTATAATAGACCGAGCTGTCATAGTGCGCATACACGTAAAAAACTCCGGCTTTGGTTGAATAGTAGGCAGCTTTATCATTCGAGCGATTCAAGCGCAGTTGGGCGAGCGGCAGATTGAGAAACAAGCGGTGATTGCGAAACCAGGCTTGACGCCCCGGCCTTGATGAGCGGGCGGCATTGCGTAATTCATCCCGAAACCAGTCCAGCGAATCATCCTGCTGGGATGAATGATGCAGTAACGAATCGGCTCTGGCGGAATCATTGACGGATGCACATACGGCGGCAGCCAGGAGGTCGTGATACGATTGCACCAGTTCGTAGCGTTGCAGGGCGAAGGTAGCCGCCAGATCGTAGCGTCCGTGCAGCACCGCTATGATACAGGCATGGCGTACATTAGCGGTATCCCGGGTATCTACTGCAACGGCCTTTGTTGCATAGATTAAGGCACTGTCGTACTGGCCGAGATTGACAAAACGCCGGCTCAACTCTACATCGAGTTCCCGTTCGCTGGTTGAGTCGCCGGCAATTGATGCAATGACGGATTCGACCCGGGTATCGAGTGGAACTTCCCGTTCTTCATGCAGAAAAGACGCTGCCAGCTCCTTGATACCGGTTGTTGTACCGTACCGGGCAATATAGGCGGCAACCTCCCGGGTAAAGATATCGGCCCGCCCGGTTTCGGCAGACATGCGGCAGATACCCAGCGAAATGTCTTCCCGCTCGGGTTCCAGGTGTGAGGCCCGGTACAGCGATTGAAAAGCCTTTTGCAGCAGCATCTCGTCGAATTCAAATCCGGAAACGGTGGTGCCCCAGCGGGAGATCCGGGGGATATGGTCGGGATATTTGCGGGGTATTCCCCCGGTACGATAATCGATGCGAGTGATAACGCGTCGACGGTTTTGCATGGCCTCCTCAAAGTAGCGATAACCGTTGAGCAGGTGCAGTACCGCCGTGTCTGGATGCTGTTCGAGGTAATTGGCGATGAAATAGTCAAACCGTTCGTATTCGCCGCGCTGCAGGAGCCATTTAAGCGCCGATTCGCTGAAAGGGTGCTTTTTTTCGGCGATCGCAGCCTCGATACAGAGGGTGCAGGTTACGAGTATGAATAGCCGTCGCATAAGAGTGCTGTGTCAGGTTCCGCAGGTGTATTTGGGGAAACTTCCAGTATGATTGTATCACTTATCTTTGAGTGATGCAACAGGTCGATCTGCACATTCTCCAAATCTGTTCTACAAAATAAAAGCAGGCGCCGGAACGTTCATTCCGACCCCGCCCCCGCACGAGGACGAATGGATCGGGAAATGAGCTGATGGTTGCGGCGGGGGATATGTGTGCGCGTCAATATCTGAACTCGTAGGCAATTCCCAGTTTGTTATCCCAGTAAGAGCTGCCGGCGATAGTGGCAAATCGGGCGAGCGCAAAGAGCGAGTGGCGATGCGCAATATTCCAGGTGTAATATGAACGCAATGACATTTCGTTTTCGGGGTCGGCATTGCGGTCGTTGGTGTGCTCGTAGCCTGCGTCAAGATCAAGTTTCATTTTGTTCTGGATGATGTGCCAGGTAACCCCGGCGGTTGGCGACATGAGCGTTAAACCGAAGTTGCCCTGTGAGGTGTTGACCAGTGCGCTGAAGCGGGTGTCCAGCGGATAATCGTCAAAGGTGGAAGTGACGCTCAGTATACCGCTGCTGACTTGCAGCGAGATATCCAGTGACGGGCTGTCGAGTACCGTGGAATTAGTGAGATTGCCGGCACTCAGGCTGATCGTATGTTTTGAGTAGCGGATGCGGCGGGTGTATTGCATCGTCGCTCCCACGTTGTTGAGCCGGTTAGTTCCGGACAGTGAACCCCCCGTCCGTTCGGAATTATTCGCATAGAACAAGCTCGCCGTGGGCACGTACTCGTTCCAGAAAAATGTTGCCAGAAAGTCCAATCCAACGGAGGTGCGACCCGGCGTTTCTTTGAGTCCGGTAAGATTGTTGCGGTACCATTTAACAACGCCGCGCAAATACAGTTTTTTGTCAAACAACCGGATGCCTTCGGTGATTTTGATTCCTCGCTTGTCGACCGGCAGGTTCTCATTGGCCAGTGATTTGAAATTGGTGCCCGCGTTCAGAAAGGCAACCTCGAACTCTTCGAAAACAGGTCCGATTGTAAAGCGCCCCCTCACACCCGCGTCCCAGATCATTGAGTTGGGAAACGAGTTGAAGCTGAATTTCTGGTTCGTATCGACCGGCAGCGGCAGCGGCGTTGTTGACTCATTTATGATGATGAAGGCACGTATCAGGTCCGGCGAAAACGGCAAATCGTCGGCGCCGGCGCTGTCTTTGTCCAGAAAAGAGAGTAGCTGCTTGTTCGATAAGCCGCCGTCGGTGATGTCATTCGTGTACAGGCTGAGCGCATAATTGGCGTACAGCGTAAGCCGCCTCTTCCAAAAATGCAAAACAGCGTCGGCGCCTATGGCGAAATTGTCCCTGGGGGGTGTTACGGCAAGATTAAGCGTGTCGGCAGCCTGCTGTATGACATTCTGGTCGATCGAGCCGACGTCATCCTTTACTTTCAGCACATTAAATCCGAATCTGAACGTCTCCCCGCTTCCGGCAAAGGCCCGGGCTGCAAAGACATTGCGGGCGTAACCTCCATCCCGGTAGGCCGGCGAGAAGTCGACCATGTTGTCTGCCGTATCCAGAAGCAGCGTACTGTCGAGCAACAAATACGAGCTGTCAACCAGCGAATCGACCAGCGTTTGCAGCTTCGATTTGTCAATTTCCGGTTCGATGGCGCGTAGTGCTCGTCCCCACGTTATGTCCAGGCCAAAGCGCTGATCGGCGGTATGCAGATTGCCCTCAATTCCGCGCACGCGCTGGTTGTCGATCAGGAACCGGTTATAGGCGGGCCAGTTATCGCCGGTGCTGAGCTTGAAAATGTTACTCCAGCCTCCGGCGATACGAAAGCGCTGCTGCGACTGGTGGCGTTCGTTGTTATCGGTTGTCAGGGAGAGGTTGTAATTGTAAAATGCTTTGCCTTTATGCCCGTTACCGTATGCATCGATAACGCCCCTGGTATGCGAACTGTCTTCGATGAGCCGATAGGCGAGATCGGTGGTGACTTTGCCGTGATTGACAAAGTCTCTGGGGCGAAAAGGGCGGACATCCTTGCCTTTTCTGATCATGGCAATCTTTTCGCCATGAGTGAGATTTTCTTTGCCGGTCAGGTAGAATTTCACATGCGCCTCATCCAGCCGGGTGCGATAAGCGCCATAGGTAACAAGCGTAACGGCATGTGGTCCGTCGATGTCGGGTCGGTTGACAAACTCCTCGTCGGGAATGAAGGACGCGATCGAACCGTTCAGAGTAGTCTGATCGCTGACGTCTTCTTCATCGAAGTAGAGCTTCACCCGTTTGACGTTACCGGCCCTGCCGTCAATCAGAAAGCTGATGCTGAAATCGTATTTGTAAATAAAGTCGGATTCCTGAGGTGAAAGCGGGATGATTTCGGCGCAAAGTGTGGTGGCTGTCACGGTGAGGGCGGCGCAGCAAACTGCCGCGGTTTGCGCTGAAAGAAAAAGCCGGTTACGCATGGTTGTCACTGGTCCTCGCTCCGGCATCTATCTGATTTCGGAATAAAACGTTCTGGTCTCATTACTGCTGTTTTTGAACTGTATATCGATAATGTGGATTTGTTTCGGTTTGAAAATCGCTTCCAGCGCCGCGTCGCCCGAACTCATCGTTACCGAAGATTCCTCGGCAAACCTGTTATTTACGACGACATTGCCGTCGATCGTTTTCCACTCTCTGAACTCATATCCGCTACGCGCCCGGGCCTTTATTTCAACGGTCTGGTGCGACTGGACGGTCAGTTTCTTTTCACCGGTGATAGAGCCCCGCTTCTCATCTGTCGATAAATGCAGTACGAAACTCGTATCTGCCGGCGCCATCTCTTCAACATTTCCGGATGTAAAGAGCGCCTTGACGACTCCGTCTTCCTGATCGAGTTTAATTTGCGTCTCGGGGCTGTAGGGATCCTGCAGCTCGATGCCGTTGCCGGCGATCACCATCCACTGCAAAAATGAATTGCCGTCACCCGCAACTGCCTTGATTGGGGTCCAACGGCTCTTCACCACATTGAGTTTGTATTCAGGCTCAACGGTACCCAGACCATTTGTCAAGGGAGTTAATTCGACGGTTTCGGTGGAGAATAGAGCTTCGACAGTAATCGACTCGCCGATATTCGACAAAATCATTTCCGGCGAGGTGGTTGTGTCGGATAACTTAAGTGTGCCGGTCTTTTCGGGTAACTTCCACTCCAGGAAAGCTCCATTGGGATTATTGATAGCCTGCAGGGTAAGGGCGCCGCCCTTGGCAACTTTGATATCACCGGCGGGTTCGGCATACCCGCCGTTAGTTGAGGCGACTGATACCGTGCAGACGGTTGGTGCGAAATTGGCGCGAATAACCGCATCGCCTCTGGTAAGTGTTGCCCGCGTAGAGTCGCTCTGAAAATCATCGAATTCCGCCCAGCCACCGACGATGCTCCAATTGACAAAATGGCGGTTATGGTCTGGCGTTGCCTTGAGAGAAAACTGCCTGCCGTGCGGGATCTTGACAGTTTGGCCGGGCAAAGCTGAACCGTTGGGCCCGCTGGTAACGGTTAGCTCGTAGAAGGTATTGGCAACGATGGGAATGATATTGCAATTGGTAACGGCGCTGACGGTGGCGTTTGTTTCGCCGCTAATTTGCGCCTTGCCTGTTGCAACGTTCCACTGCACCAGTTCAAACCCGGTATCGACCTCGGCGCTAAGCACAAAATCGGTTTGTGGTGCCAGGTAGAATGTGTCGCGAGGCGCGATGGTTGCTCGTGCATGCCCATCTACGGTTACCTGTAATGGTTTGTCGGTAAAAACAGCTTCGATTTCGGCGTCGGTGCTGTCAAATACGGCATGCGTTCGGGCACGGCGAAGATTGAGAACGCGCGCGTACCCCGTTTTGATTCGCCACTTGACAAACTGGTTGTCTTTTGCCGGTTGAGCCGTGAGCGCAACGGTGTCGCCGTGATTGATATTTGCAAGCTTGCGAAGATTCACGTTTCCTCCCTGTGTTGCAGTAAGTTTGAGGGAGTAGGTGCTGGGCACGAATATCGCCTGCGCTTTGGCGCCGTCGGTTGAGACGGTCACCAGAGCCGTATCCTCGGTTTGCTTCGTGATTTTTACGCCGGATGACCTCTTCCAGCGGCCGACCCGGTATCCTTTGCGGGCATTGAGGTAGACTCTGAATTGGCTGTTCTGAGCCACCGTGATTTCGCCGTATGGCCGCATGGAGCCCGCCCCCTGCGCGCTCAGGTGCACCTGCACCGGATTACCGGTAAAGCGCGGCTCGATTATCGCATTGGCAAAGACATGCGCCTGTGTTGAATCTAACGATGGGTTGTCGATAAGCACGCCGCCGTCAACGACCTTCCATCCGGCAAAGGCATAGCCCACATCGGGCGTGGCTTTGATATCGAGTCCGACGCCGCTGAATGCGGTAATGAGTCCGGACGGTTCGACCGTTCCGCCCGAAGCACGCTTTATTGTCAACTGGTGCATGACGTTGGCGTCACCGCGCAGCGAGCGCATGGTTTCGACGATTTCGGCAAGCCGCCGAATTTCGCCTTGGGAGAATCGTCCGGTGACGGCATTACCGTTGGCGCTGATAAATGCGCTCGATTGCGGCAGAACCGGTAGCCATTGGGTATAGTCGTTGTAGGTAATGCGAGCCGCATGCGTC
>WJLW01000090.1 GCA_014728295.1 Chitinivibrionales bacterium
TATAAATCTATTGTTATACAAGACCAGAATTATATCGAGCAGCTTATCAAGTATGTTCATCTCAATCCGGTTCGTGCGAAAATGTGTACATTGTCACGCCTGAAAACTTATAAATGGACCGGTCATTCAGTCCTTCTGAAAAATCGCAGCTATAGTTGCCAAACGGTAAAAGATGTTTTAAATAAATTCGGTAAAAAAAGAAGTGAACAAATTAAAAATTATGAAGCATACATACTTTATGAAAGCGATATTGATGAAAACTTGCTTGGATATTTGCGGCGCAGCAATTTCGAGGTTGAAAATATGCACTCTACAAGTGGTTGGGTAATAGGTAATCCAGAGTTTATAAGAAATGCCATGAAGAAAGCAGATGAAGAACGAATAAGAATAGCCGAGTACAAAAAGCAAGGATTAACCGTAAGTGATATTGTCACGGATGTATGTACAGCTTTAGAGATTCGAGAGACAGATTTACTCAGGAAAGGAAGGGATAATAACCGTTCTATCGGTCGAAAGATACTGTCTTATATTGCTTGTACCAAATATTATATCCCGGTTAAAACGGTCGCATCATTTTTAAAAATCCACCCTTCTGCGGTTTCAAGAATGATAGTGCAGGGTGAAAATTTGGCTAATGAAAACGGGATGGCATAAGTCATTAAGTCATCCCCGTCCCCTTTTCCTTTTTGAATAAGACCGTGAATTTGTGGCAGTTGTCAGGGGTTTAGTTCGAGCGGAATTTGGGCCGGTGTTTGCCTCTTCTGTATTTCCGCGGGATTGCGGGCAAACGACTGTGCGCTAGCCGCGGGAGCGCACGGGTGCCGCACCGCTCGATGCGCGCCGAATAAGCATTCCGTCGATAGTCACCAGATGCAGCGGGTTCCTCCGAAGCTCGTCGCGGGGGCTGGTGATGAAGCGCAGCAATGCGCGTGCCGCGGCGGGAATATTAAAATTGTATGATGTAATACGCTGTTTGAGCGCCCGGGCACTGTCATCGAAACTCACAAGTGATATGCGTTGCGGGACCCCGATATGCTTTTCCTGCAAATATTCCCGAGCCAGCATGGCTACAAAATCGGTTACCGTCACCCACGATGTTAATGCAGTATCGGCGAGGACGGTATCGAATACCGGGCGGAGACTGTAGCGCAGCTCACCCCATCCAACAGCATGTTTCTCGGCAGCATTGATAAATGGCTCCATCTCCCAGACAAAAGAGGAAGGGGCTGTGCGCTTCCAGCGCTTGTAGCCTTCTAAAAATGTTTCGATTTTCGAACGTTTCTTGCCACGGGCAAGCAAAGGATAGTCGATTGCGTGCGCCGACACGCCATCCGGTGTCCCCGCCGCATTGTATACATCCCGAAGACCTTCAAGCCGTCTGCGTGACCAAAGTGCGCCGTGGAAAGGTGAAATATACGCAATACGCCGATGCCCCAGCGTCAACAGATAGCGTGCTACCTCCCGGGCAGGTATGGATGACTGCGTCATCTGAAAAAAACGGATGAACCGGTTGTGGAAATGCGATACTCCCCCGTCATACATGCCGATTT
Organism: Chitinivibrionales bacterium; assembly: GCA_014728295.1. Classification (GTDB taxonomy): domain Bacteria; phylum Fibrobacterota; class Chitinivibrionia; order Chitinivibrionales; family WJKA01; genus WJLW01. The sequence goes on from WJLW01000090.1 coordinate 1,551, forward strand.
CGTCAAGCACGGCCACCGGCTTGCCGGCGGCCGCAAGCAGATGCAGCACATCGCCGCCGGGTATATACGTATCGTTGGCAAGAAACAGGTAACCGATAATTTCTTCGCCCACCGGCAACGCGCATGGCTGTTTAGACGGCAGTTCCAGCAGTTCGACTCCCTGTGAGACTATTCGGACTGCAATGAGATCGAGTGCAAGGTTTGCATGGCCGCACTCCTCTTCCAGAATACGCAAAAACGGTTCATCGTGCATACCCAGCACAAGAAAGTTGTACTTCTTATTCCATGCACCTACCAGCACTACCCGCATACCGGCAGTTGAACGCCGCATGGGAGCCACTTTGAACCCACGACCGGCACTTACCAGCAGGCCGTCATCGACAAGCTTGTGCAGGGCTTTGCGTAATGTTCGAAAAGAGACATCATACTGATATCCCAACTCTTTGAGCAGAGGCATCTGCTGATGCGGCACATAGGCGCCGGTAAGAATGTCTTCGGCTATGCGCTTCGCGGTCCGCTGCCATGCGCTTACACGACGTTTGAGCTGTTCATCGGCGCCGTCAACCTTAGGGGATGCCGTCCCCGGACTTGCTTGGCCGGTACAAAACAATCCGTGACCGGGCACACTGCGCAGCAGCCCTTCCTTACATATACGCTGCGCCGCCTTGCGCATTGTCTGCGACGAAACGCCGGCACGTTGAGAAAGCGCACCAAGGGTCGGCAACATTGAATGCGCGCCATACACGCCGGCTGCAATCTGTTTGCGCAAGAATTCTTCAGCGGCATCAACCGCAAATGCTCTTTTTCGTGACATACGTGTCCTCCCTCTCCCCTTAATATAATACTTTTCAGAATGCAATTTTGGCAACTTATTTCGCTTTTAAATACGTTCGCAGGCAGTACATTGAAAGCAAACAGGAATGCAGCGTTCATTACCATCAACCGAAAAGAGGTTTCAATGAAAGCAGTAGAGAAATTCATTGCAATTGCCGCGATTGCATCCCTATTCCTCGGCAAGGCATTTTCCCAAACCTGTGCATCGTTTGCGTCAAAAAACAACAGCGGCGTCACGCTTGGTTTATGCGCACAGCAGTCGCCGGACGCAAATGCCGAAGCCAATGCGATTACCGCCTATGAGCCGGCGGCATATTCAACAATCAGATGCCGTATCGGCGAAACGGTAGAGATTAAATTTACTTATGGCAGAAACGTGCATGAAGGACTCTACTATGGACACCTGACTCGGGAGGGGGGCCGTGACAATGTTCCCAAAAATATCGGAACCAGCCCCGCAGACATAAGCCATTGGATGTTCGGCGAGCCGGGCAAAGGCTCATGGCGCAATATGTTTGCGTACCCAGGCGATGAAGAAGGCCTGCAGTTGAGAAGCTCTCAGGTCAGCAGCAAAATTGGATTTAAATCTTCTCAAAATAACCTGATTACGCTTAAAATCGACATTCCTGAAAAAGGTGGTTTTAGCAGTGACAACTGGGACCTGAATAGTTCCGTGCTATGGATTTCCATTGCACAGTATCACAAAGACACGCCATTGTATTACTGTCTGGATGCGCGCGAAGGTACCCTTATTGACACTGAAAATGCCGCACGGAAAAGCAATCCGATTTCGATCGCGGCAAAAGCATCAGGTATATCGATCGCCCTTCCCGACAATTCCCCATCACGCATCTCGATACGTACACTTGACGGCAGGCTGGTGTGGCAAAAGAGCACTGCGCGGCAATCGATTTCAATCAACCGGGCTGCGCTTGCGCGCGGAATGTATGTGGTTACCGCACAAAGCAACACATTCAAGGCAACACGATCATGTTTCATTCCCTGATTTTTTATGCAATAGCACTTTTATTTCTCAATACACCGGCTCAAGGAGGTAGTTTTGAAACGGATACACACAGCGCTTTTGATTTCCTTGCTTACCAGCTTGACATTCATTCTCAATGCCTTTGACGGTACGGCAATCAGCTACTTTTATCGAGATTACGGCAACAACAATCGTGGCGTCTGGCTCTACGATATGTCGGCAGACACTTTCAGCCAGGTGTATAAGGCTGCCGCGGGTAATACTATAATACAAAACCGTCCGCTGTTTTCTCCCGACGGCAAAAAGATCGCATGGATCAACGGCGCCGATGAACTGATTATCGTCAATAACGACGGTAGTGATGCGCAGGTTGTCAGGACAAACTGCGGTATCCGTGCGGACAGTTTCGGCTGGTCATGGAATCTGGCCGGGATCTGGTGGGTAGGAGCATTTCCGGACACCCCCGATTCAGCGGTCTACCTGTATCGCTTTGATCCGATCACAAAGACCGCAACAATCGCGTTCGATTTTGCCAAAGACCAGGATACCGGTGCGGTCGGCACATTCGCCAAAATCAAAGGTGGACATTATTTTGCGTCGCATGACGGCACAAAGGCCTGGTGCCGGGTGGGCATCATGGATTCGTCGTTTTACCACCCGGACGCACCATACAAGTCGGTCGATTGGGCCCACATTATCATGCAATGGTCCCCTGATTTCAGTTCGGTCACGCTTGGCTTCGAAACCATGTGGGGTCATGGTGAGGGCATTCAACTCGACGGCGAATTTATTTTGCTCAACAATGGCTATGGGGATGCCTCGCGCGGCCAGACCTGGCGCTATCCCGACGGAAAACGCGACGAGCTTCTTGCGCGGAATAAAGGGCACCTGTGCTGGGCGCAGGTGCGTCACTCAACCGTGCACAGTGAAGTGCAGATAGAAAACTATCTGGTCCCGCCCACAGTGCGCAACGCAACCGACGGGCACATCCATGCGCCGATACTTTGCTTCAACGATACCCAATGGCTGGTTTACAAAAATGATGGCGACACGGTTTATTATGCCTGGAATACCGCTACCGATGAGCTGCAAACAATCCGCATGCGTTATTTCGATCGCGGCTACTACTGCAGCGGCTTCTGGAAGGGCCCGCTGCCCGCTCCGACCAACGAACCGCTGATTGCACTTGACAAAAGCTCGCTGGTTTTCCAGCTTGATGCATCCGGCACAGCGGGCGCGCAGCAGCTTGCGGTGACCAATGCAGGCAGCGGCGTCATGCAAACGGTAACGGCTTCGAGCAATGCATCCTGGCTGCAGTCGGCAGTCGGCGGCAACGACAATTCACAAACAATCGACGTCTCGATTACGGGGGCGCTTCCCAGCGACGCCAATACCGCCACGCTTACGATTACCGGCGGCGGAGCATCAAACCGGGTTGCCGTCCAGGTTGCCGCCTATAAAGCCGGTGTTCTGGCGGCGCCGGACAATCTCGACGCGCAGGCCGCCGGAGACAGCCTGCTCGATGTGGTCCTTACCTGGAACGACAACGCAACCGGCGAGCAGGGCTTTACAATTGAGCGGCGCGAAGCAAACGGCGCATGGCAGGAAGAAACGCGCACCGGGGCCGGCGTTGTTACCTGGACCGACATGCGCCTTGACACCGGAGCATACGAATATCGCGTTCGCGCGTTCGGCGCAGCAGGCGCGTATTCGGCATACACATCGGCAACAACAGTCTCGGTTGAGGGTATCATGTGGATCAGAGTGACTTCGCCGGTTTCATCCTCGAATGCCGCTGCCGGCTCTTCGCTTCCCATCACCTGGGACTGCAACCGCATCAGCACCGTCTCTTTGCATTATTCCGACGACCTGGGAACGACCTGGCATGAACTCACGGGGCAGGGCGGCGTGCGCATGGGTGACGCAACATGGCGAAATTATGTGTGGGACGTACCGCTCTCGCTTGCCGGCAAACAGGTCGTGATCAAAGTGCAGGAATATGACGGCACGGTTGAAGGACTTTCGGGTATTATAGCAATCGGTGACAACCAAAATGTGCGTACAGACATGCCGCCAAGGACTGCTTTTACCCACAGCGTTGCGATCGACGGCGCAATCCTGCACCTGTCGCGTCCGGCCAAAAATCCGCAAGTGCGGTTGCTTGACTTTCACGGGCGCATGGCTTATTCGTCCCTGCTCACTGATGGAGCATGGCCGAACCTAGCCGACGGCACCATGCCCCGCGGCATGTACCTGCTGCAGGTACTGGATGGAGGTATCGTGCTGGCGTCGAAAATTTTTGTGCTGGGGCTATAGACGGTATGCTTCTGCATTGCCCGCAATTGGGCATCTATTCACCCTACGGATTCCTTTATTGTATTTTCCAATCCTGTCGCTGCGCATTTCTGAATCCTATGAAGATCCTTCGTCTCTGGCACGCCGCCGTCGTAACCGAATACCGCAAAAAACTCAGAGCAATCGCTTTGCGCGACGATATTGACCTGCGCGTGCTCGTGCCTGTCTCATGGATTGAAGGCGGAAAACGCACTTTCTTCGTTGCGAATAATGACATAGACTTGAAATATGCAATCAGCACGGGAAGGGTGCTACGCCGGAACAATATTCAGCGGCACTTTTACCTAACTCGACTTTTTGGATTAATGCTGTCGTTCAAGCCCGATATTATTGATATGGAAGAGGAGCCGCACGCGTATGTCGCTTTGCAGGTCACTTTGTATAAAAAGCTGCTTAGTCCCAAAAGCAAAATAATTTTCCATTCCGCCGACAGCATTTCGCGGCATACGCGGGAATTTGCCGGCATTTATCGTAGCGTCCTGGCCGGGGCGAACGCCGCAATTGTCAGAAATCAGCAAACCCGGCAGAAGCTGCAGCAGAACGGATTTACCAAACCGATTTTTATAACCGGAAATGGAATTGACCTTTCGCATTTCACGCCCGCCCCCGTGCCTCACCTGCGCAATGAACTCGGCATAGCCGACAAAATCGTCATTGGCTTTGTCGGCAAACTGAAGAAGGGCAAGGGCATCTGGACGCTGCTTGAAGCCTTCGCGCAGTTGCCGCCATCCACGCATCTCCTCATGGTGGGAGACGGCAACGAACGGCAGGCATTTGCCGATAAGGTTACCGAACTCAAGATTGCGCATCGCGTTATCCTGACGGGAACTATTGAGCACGACAAGGTATTGGACTACTACCGCGCAATGGACGTATGCGTGCTGCCCTCCATCACCCAGGGCGGCTGGAAAGAATTCTTCGGCCGCACGCTGATTGAGGCGATGGCGTGCGGCATTCCGGTAATAGGCTCATCTTCCGGATCGATACCTGATACGATTGGCAACGCCGGGCTGATATTTCGCGAAAAGGAAGCGGGCGATCTGCTTGACAAGATGCGCATACTTACCGGGAATCAAGAAGTGCGTGAGGATCTGATTCGAAAGGGCCGGCAGCGCGCCCGGGAGTTTTCGTGGGAAAATGTTGCGCAGGTTCATTGGCAAGCGTACGATTGCGTGATGGGCACGGCGCAAGATCCCCATGCATCGGCACCGGGCGCATAGTACTGCTGTGGTTCAGGATCCCCGGCACGTCACCTGTGCAGAATCCGGCAGACCGCACGATACACCCTGTTAACCGCAATCAGTCTGGACCAGTATTTACGCAGGCGACTCGGCAAATAATGGTATATCGCCCTGTTGCGTTTACCTCGATATGCCCACATCCACGCGCTGCGCAGTGTTCGGAAAAGCCCAACAACCGGCAAGCCCACGGCATGGGCCAGGTGGTAGAATCCGCTGTCATTGCCGACAAAAATATCACACGCGGCAAGCTTGGCAACCGCCGTCTCGAGCGGATCAATAATGCGTTCTATGTTGGCGCCGCCGCCCGCAAATTCAGGAGTGAAGATCTCTGCGTCCCGGCTCGTCAGAAAGAACACGACCAGCATTTTTTCATCTTCGGCAAGCTTGAGTGCCAGAGCCCGGTACTTTTCCGCCGGCCAGTTTTTGATTCGCTTGTTGCTTCCGGGCTGGAGAGCGATGATGGAGGTAAATGCGCTGCGTTGATCCTTAAAACCCCGACATATTTTTTCCTGCTCCAACGTGAGGATGCACCCGAATTCTTCGCACGCCGCAACTTCGGGAAAGAGCGTGCGCAACTGATGAACTCGCTGCTTGATCATGGGGCTGCGCGCAAGCGTCTTGTGCGGCGCAGCGGATTTCCATCGTGGGTTCCCGGCAAGCTGAATCGCATCTCTCCAGACATTGTTTCGATTGGTAGTATTCCAGACATGCGCGAAATTATTCTTCGTCAACCAACCAATCAGCTCATGTGCACAGAACTCGCTTATTTCAGGTGGATTGATTATTTCTGCAAGCGTACGGTAATTCTCACGAAGGGCATGGATTCCCGGCGAAAGCAGGCAGATGTCTATGTCGGGACGAACCTTTTTCAGCGCATGTATACCGGGAATCAACGTCAATGCGTCACCGATTCCCTTTTCGGACACCACCAGCAATTTGGATTGCAAACAGTTCTCCTGGAAAAAACAATTGCAGTGAAAATAGCGTCTGATGGAGCGCCGGTCAAGCAGGCCGCAGGCGCCCCGGACCCTTGTCACCGCAAACTGCCGCGATAGCTTACAAAACCGGAATAGTAAGAGTATTCATCAGATTGCACTTGAGCAGGTAAATGCCGCGACTGAGTTTGCTTTTCTGAATCTCAACCCGATTTTTCGAAGCATCATAGGTTAATGCACGTCCGAATGCCTTACGTGCCTTATGTGCAACCGTCTGGATCGCTCCCTCTGCCTGGTAAAGAATGCGGTCGGCAAAAGGCTCTAACGGCACCGAGTCACCTGCTCATGCGCAAAGAGTTTGCGGGCCTGCGCACCATAGTACCACTCCCCTGCCGCATCGAGCGCATCAAATGCTTCCCGCAATTATTCTTCCTTTTTGCTATAGCAATTATTCTTCCTTTTTGCTATATTTGAAATATAGTCAAGCAGCTCTGAAACCAGTTTCCAGCCTTCAATAGTTAATCGATTAACTTCCAACCAGATTAATGGGGGTGACATGCGGTTCATCAAGCAATTCGTCGCAATTTCCCTTATCATGCACAGTGCATTGCTTGCACAGGTTAGCTTGACCGACAATCAGGGAAATTCCGTAACCGTTCCCAAAGAACGCATGATTGTGTACCTGTTCATGGGGCACTCGAACATGGTCGGCCGCGGCCAGGGGCCGTCCAGCTATGCCGATACATTCAAAACGACGCATCCGCGTTGCTGGAATTTTCACCTGCTCGATCCTTACACGCAAAGTGCCTTTCCCGGCGATCCCCATCATGAATTCATACCCGCTGTTGAACCGGTTCACCAGGACGAGCGCAACAAGACAACGCCCTTGCAAAAGCCCGTGGGCGGCGGTCCGGCAATGGCCTTCATGAAACGCATGGCCGCACAGTATCCGGGCTTTTATTTCGGCGCCATCCAAAATGCTGACGGCGGATTGACTTTGCGCAAATACAAGAACAACCAGACCGACGGGCAAAATCCTAAATTACGCGATCAGATTTTGAATGCTGCAAAGGCAATTAAAGACAAGGTAACGATTGGCGGTGTCGTCACCATGCTCGGGGGAATTGAGCGCGCGAATCAAAGTGCCGTCAACTCATATTCAAGTGATATGAAACAGCTTGCCGATTTCATGCGCAACGACCTTAACCTGCCGAATCTCCCGTTCCTGATAACCCAGTACAACGAAGGAGGTACTGGTTCCTGGGCAATCAATGCCAATTATGTCTCGGAGCTGATGAATCAGATTAATTCGCTGGAGCAGTCCGGCGGCTTATCGAATTGCAAAGTGATCCCGACCAACTGGGCTCGTAATCAGAGCCAGTACATGCACGATAATCACCATTTCAACTTTCGCGGACAGGTTGAATGGTCGAAGTATGCCGTGCAGGTGCTCCAAGGCGCCGGCTGGGAGCCAAAACTGACTATCGATACCCAAGCCCCGACACAGCCGGGCAATGTGCGCGCCTCTGCAACAGCTCCGATGAGTATCACCCTTGCCTGGAATGCTTCATCCGATAATGTCGGCGTCAAGGAATACATCGTTTACAAAAACAACGATTCGCTTGGGGCAACCGCACAACAGTCATTCAAAGCTGAAAATCTGCAACAGTGCACAGACTATACGTTCCACATTGCCGCAGTCGATTTTTCCGGCAATGCTTCCTCGAAAAGCACTGCATTCACGAGTAAAACAGACTGTGTCAACGATACCGAACCGCCGTCGACTCCCGCCAACGTCCGCGTCACCGACAAAAGCACCCGCTCGTTGACGATCGCCTGGAATGCATCGCAGGATAATACGGGAATATCCGGCTACGAAGTTTATAACGGCACCATCCTCGTTGCTTCCGTCAACGCCACCTCGGCGACGTACGACGGACTGAATCCCGGCACCCCCGTATCGCTCTTTGTTGTTGCCAAAGATGTTGCCGGGAATGTCTCCTCCCCCGGCGATACACTTCGGGATACAACGTTGAGCGTGCCGGTCGTATCCCTGCCGTTCAAGCTTAATTGCGGCGGACAGCAATCCGGCGAGTTTGCATCCGACAAGCAATGGGTGCAGGATGCCGACTATGGCTATACCTCGGCAGGTACGACACAGAAAGCCAATACCGGTGTTGTCGGCACCAATCACGACGTATACAATTCAATACGCATGGGCAATTTCGGCTATAAAATCAGAGTTGCCGATCGCGGTAAGTACACAGTCAAACTCATGTTCGCAGAATTGTTCGGCAGCACTTCCAGTGGTGATCGTCGTTTTTCGGTTACCTTCAACGGCCAGAATGCGTCGGTTGATCCGATTGACATTTTTGACGCTGCGGGCAAAGACAACGCCTATGAGGTGGCGACCGTTATCGACATATCGACAGAAATCATCGAAATCAGCGTCACCGCGAAAAATGGAGAGTCCGTAATGAGCGGCATCGTAATCGACCAGGTTCCAGCATACACCCTCACCTCGCCGTCGGGGGGCAAATCCTTCGCCATCGGCGACAAGATCACCTTTACCTGGGAGTCGAACGAGGGGCTGGTTTCCGATGCGAAATTCTTTGTGTCACCGGATTCGGGCTCAAACTGGTACCTTCTGGCGGATACGCTTGTAAAACCGCAACACGCCACGTGGGGTAACTACGAATGGGAAATTGCGCCAACAGTTAAAGGGGCATCTGTGGCCGGCAAAGCATGTGTGTTTATGATTACCGATTACGATGAAGTGTACCGGGCAACGACAAATGATTTCAGTATGATATCCGGCCAGTCGGGTGCCGGATTTTCTCAATTGCACCGAAAGCTGCCCATTGCGCCCCGAATCATGCCGCTGCCGTCACACAAGGCGTTTGCATTTGCATTCCCGGCCGGAAAATCTTATATTGTCAACGTCTATACGGTGCAGGGAACCTTGCTAAAGTCGATAAACGAGCAGCGCTCATTAGGCCTTATAGATATGGCTGAGTTTTCAGCTAACACTTATGTTATCGTTCTCGCAACAGGCAAGCAACATATCAGATTTAAAGTACCGTTGTTTTAAAGCAGCGGATCGCATAAAGGCGAGTATCAACTCGCCTTTTTTATTTGAGTTCCTCCGATAAATAGCTAAAGAGTTCATCAAAGAGTGCTTGAGCGGGAAACTTTTGCAGCGAAATCCCACGGTACGTATCATACCAGTCGAACATAACGGGAAAAGGCACCAGTCCATCCGGCACGTCGGCAATTTGTGCTGTAAAATGTGCTGCAAGTACGGAAATTCGTCTGTGTAAACCGATCGGTTGAATCGGCCGGTTAAATGGATCGCTGCACAACCCGGGTGGCGACACTACATTGTATTCCCGGCAGGCAAGCGGACGAATCTCATGGATCGAGCAGGAACCATTTAGCAGAAATGGGCAGTCCATGTCAAGGAAGAAGTAGGCACGCGCCGCATCGGTAATCGTTGCAACATCGTCGACGCCCCGGATTGCACCCTCGATGCCCGATTGCCCGAGCCGGCTTTCAATTGCAGCAAATGCATCCAGCAGCGGCTTGCGCGTGTGGATCGGCCTGGCAAGCAGGTGCTCGACAAGGGCGAACACATCAATTGCTGAAAGCGGCACCAGTTGCTTGCAACACGCCCCGCAGTTTGGTCCGCAGGAAAGCGATTTTCCCTGTGACTCACGTGCTCGAATATGCAGACCGACATACTCATTGGTCAAATTACGAAAAAAGGGCGCCAACTCGACCAGTCGCATTTCATAATCCGGTACGGCGATGCAAATATGCGGCAGTGCGCCCACCGGCGTGGCAATTGACAATTGATATATGCGGTCTTCATTGGTACCGTGTGACATGGATAAGAAAATGATTGCCGCCTGCTCGAAGTGCAAAATGCGATTGCTGTCGAATTGGGGTTGCCGGATTGCCGGCCGGGGGATCAACTATTTTAAGCTGAGACACACTTATGAGAGTTGCAAGCAGAAATCCATCACACCGATTAGATACGGTTGCCGCCGGCATGCCGAGATCGCTCCTGATTATGGCCCTACTCATCATGCTGCCGGACATATCGGTATATGCCGGGACCGGCCTATCCGCCCAGATTGCCGGCAACATCAGCAACGGATCGGTAGTTCTGCATGACGAAACAGGCAACGAGCTGTTTGCACACAATGCGGAAAAACTCTACGTCCCGGCCTCGATAATAAAAATTCTTACGGCGCATATCGCACTGGATGTGCTGGGTAAAGAGTACCGTTTTAAAACCGAATTTTACACCAATGCCGCCGGCGATCTGGCAATCAAAGGATTCGGCGATCCGTATCTTATTTCCGAAGAGATCAAACTCATTGCCGATTCGCTGCGCGCCCGGCAAATCAGGCAAATTGGACAAGTGTTTCTGGATCACTCTTACTTTGAAACCAACTTGACCATCCCCGGCGTTTCGCGCTCAAACAACCCCTACGATGCACTGAATGGTTCGCTGGTTGTCAATTTCAACACGATCAATATCCGCAAGGATGCGCAGGGCAAAGTTTATTCCGCAGAAAAAGAAACGCCACTAACGCCGCTTGCCATTGGTAAAGCCCGCCGCATCGCCAATGGTCGCAAGCAGCGCATCAATCTTTCAGCAGATCCCGAAGACTGCCATCAATACTGCGGTGAGCTTTTTCTCGAAATATTTCGTCAGGCAGGCATATCGCATTCGAATACTTTAATCGGCAAAGCAAAAGCCGATACGAACTGGAAACTGGTATACACGCATCGCAACAGCCGCAAACTACCCGAAGTACTGCGCGGATTGCTTAAATACTCCAACAACTTCATCGCCAACCAGATATTTCTTACCGTCGGCGCTCATCGCAAGGGCCCTGCGGCAACCCATGCAAAGGCCAAAGCCGTTTTTGAAGATTATATTCAGCACAACATGCACATAGCCGGCAATCAACTCACTCTGGTGGAAGGTTCGGGCATATCACGATCTAATAAAACAACCGCCAGAGTCATGATGTACATACTCGAACAATTCCGGGATCATGCCGATCTGTTGACACCTAAAAATGGCCACCCCGTAAAATCAGGAACGTTATCGGGGGTTAATAATTATGCAGGATACATCAAGACCGGTAAGGGACTGCGGCCGTTTGTGATTATGCTCAATCAGCCTGCCGCCCGGCGGGACCGGATTATGCGGTTGCTGGGGAAGCTATAATTTTTATTGATTCTGCGCAACCATCTCCCAAAACTCCACCACCTTCCCGTCCGGCATCTCAACATCGATATCCGCCAGAATGATATCACACGGCGCATACTCATTTTTAACCCGAACGACATCCTGTTCGAGTTCGTCCATTGGCTTATTGACGAGATCTTGCGGAAAAAAGGACACGGCACGACGCGCGTGCGGAAACATTTCCTTCAAGCGCTTCAAGTTGGAGGCCATACCAGTATCAAGATATCCTAAATTCTCGATTTTCCGGATTGTTTCGGCATATGCATCGCAATTCCAGTTGCAGGTATGCATGCCGAAGCGGTCATACCTTTTTGATAAAGCCAGGTCGTGCGGAAAGACGAATTCCTCGTATTGTTGCGATGATACCATATTCATTACGCAATTTGCAACTGAAATGAAATTGATATCAAAGCCGGTTTGGCGCTGTCGCTGCTGAACCATTTTGCCGACAGCGTCAATCGTTGCTGCAATATGACCGAGAAGTGCGGCACAAAACCGGGGACCATGGGGAACTGTCGATGCACATGCTGCTTCATGGTCAGCAGAGCATGATATCGATATTGCGGATCGAGGTGCCAGGCTTCAGAAAAGTCGACGCCAAGGCGTTGATGAAACCAGTTTGGCGTGAATCCCAGGGATATGCGCAGAAAGGGCTCGTCCCCGAGATAAAGCTCACGGGTCCCAGGTGCGCTTAAGGGAGCGTGGTGACGGAGACGGATTTCCGGCATAGTGCGGTAATTCCTTTCACAAAATGCAGCCGTAACGCCGCTGGTAATACGGTGAAAATATAATTCCGGCGATTCGCCCCTCAGTTGTGATCCGGTTTATATCCCTCTCTTTGGGGCATGTGCCGGCAGCACGAACTCAGGCAAATCGGCAGGTACCAAAAATGTATATTTCCCCTCTGCCGGAACTGCTTCGTGACACGTAATTTCGCAAAGATAACGGTATGGATACCCATCCACTCATCTCATACAAAAATGTCTCCATAGCTTTCGGTAAGAAATCGGTGCTCACCGATATATCATTCGATCTGGGCAAGAGCGAAAAAATTGCCGTCACCGGGCCGTCCGGTTGTGGTAAGTCGACTCTGCTCAAAGCTGCGCTTGGATTTGTACCGTTTTCGGGTAAGATATTTGTACATGATGTAGAAGTGACACCCCACTCCATCGATGCCGTCAGAGGTTCACTCGGCTACATTTTCCAGGAACCGGTATTGGGCGCAGATACCGTCGAAGATGCACTCTATCTTCCGTTCACGCTAAAGGCACACCACAGCAAAATGCCCGACAAGGACCGGCTGCACGCGCTTCTCGATGAATTTCTCCTGCCTCCGGATATCCTCCGCCACAAAGCAAAGGACCTCTCCGGCGGCGAAAAGCAGCGCCTTGCGCTTATCAGGTCGCTACTCATCGGGCATGACCTGCTCCTGGTCGACGAGATAACCGCCGCACTGGATGCGCTCACGCGCCGCAAAGTTGTCGAGCACCTTCTTCTTCCGCGCTATACGCTGTTGACCATTGCCCATGACGAGCAGTTTGTCCGTCAATGCAATGCCACGCTTGAGATACAAGCAGGCACAGCCCGCCTTGCCGCTAGCGGAGCACCGGCCTGATGCGCACGATCGACATCAACCTTCTCAACATGGCCTGGATATACGGCATGTTTCTGGCGCCCGTGATCATCCTGCATAGGCTCGGACTGAAAACGACGCGGCGCATGCTCATCGGCATTGCCCGCATGACGGTTCAACTGGCTCTGGTTGGTATCTACCTGCGCTTCATCTTCACATGGAATAACCCGTACATTAATCTGGGCTGGGTCCTGATAATGATTATCGTAGCAAATGTCCATATTCTCAAAGCTGCATCCGTAAGGATAACCACCTATTTTGCCGCGTCGCTGCTTGCTCTTGTCGTCGGGATGTCATTTACGGGCGCCGTCTTCATTGCGCTGGTTATCCGGCCACAGCCCGTCTATGAAGCGCGGTATCTGGTGCCCATTGCCGGCATGATACTGGGCAATTGCCAGCGTGTCAATATTATTTCATTTGAACGCTTTTACGCGGGAATACAAGATAATACCAAAGTATGGCAAACCATGCTCTCTCTGGGCGCAACGCGTTTTGAGGCGGCGCGCCCGTTTATGCAGCAAGCGATTAAGGCTGCGCTGAATCCAACGATTACAACGATGGCGACGATGGGAATCGTTTCCCTGCCGGGTATGATGACCGGACAAATGCTTGGCGGCTCGTTTCCTATGGTGGCTATTAAATATCAAATCGCGATAATGATCTGTATCTTAACTTCTGCGAGCTTGACATCCGTCATCAACATGTTCTTCTGCCTGAAACTCGGGCTCGATGCCTTCGGGAATGTGCGTGCATAACCGGCTCATCCGCTATCAATTGTCAATCCGCCGGTGGTACGAAGGCAGGTTGAACACACTGGATTGCCGAGGGTAAGGTGATGGCTGCATTCATGCATGCGGTGGCACAACCGGGTCACCGTCTCCACGCGGATGCCGCTTGCACAGCGGCCGGTCTGCACTAGCAGAAAAAGCTCCGCCATTCACACCAGAATGCCCCGTCCATACAGCACGTCCCACTGCGCTGCAACACCCCTTCAAACAAGCGCCCGCTTCTGTTTACGCGGCACGCCCAGCGATCCCCGGTTGATCAGTTTGCATTCGCATGCACTGTTCCCGCTCACGCCTTTGCGAACAACAATGTCGCCAATCAACGCATGCGCAGAGAGATAGCCTGCGCGCGCAAAGCCGTAATCGATGGTGGCAATTGAGTAAGCACGGGATGCGGGTGCATTGTCGAATGAGATCATAGACAGATCCCGCGGCAATTCGACCCCCAGCAGATTGAGCAAAAAGTAAATTTCTCGCGCAAACACGTCATTGAGCCCGATAACCGCAGTAATCTGATGATTTTTGAGCAGCGGAATCGTCGAAAGAGCAACGTTGGCGGCAACCTGCTCGAAAGGCTCCCTGTCGTCGACGCTGAGCGCGGTGCTCTTGTCAAAGAGCATTTCGCGGGCATGATGCTGCAGCATTTCCCTGAATCTGGGATTTGATCGCATAAGCTCGTGTGGCGCATCCACGGCCGTTGAATCGGAAGTAATAATTTTCAAATCCGGATAGTGCCCGGCTGCAATTTCTTTGATACGATCGACCCGGCTGCGAATCCAGCTATATTCACGATGACCGTAATACGGAATCCCGATAACGCGATGTCCGCATTTGGCCAGGGAAGAAATCGCTAATTTCAATGCCTGGTTTTCATCAGAATAGAATCGATAGAAATATTTCCGGATGCCGGGATATTTTCGTGAGATATAGCCGGCATCATTGTTGAAGTCAAAGAAAATTATCGGCTTTTTAAAGGGCGCCAGCATTTCTATCCACTCGTCATAGGCGCCGCGCATAAACGAAGTGGAACACATAATGGACCCCGTCAGGCGGCTTCCCAGTTGCCTCAAAAGCGGCCTGGCATCGCTGTGCCGGGTCTGCAGAACAAAAACATCTTCCCAGATTTTGCGGGAGAGTATTAATCGGCACTGAAAGCCGTATTTGAGTAGCTCGCTGTCAAGTATGCCGACATAAGGTGCGGTATGGTCGATGGTTGATAACTTGTACCAGGCCCGCTCATGTCCGACAAGCATGGCAACGACCGGCGAGGTATCCCGAAGCGGCGCGGGCGAATTCAAAGCCGCTCTTCTGGGGCCAACAACCCACTTTTTGCCCACTTTATGTATCAGACCTTCATCACTCAGCCGCCTGCACGTATTAACGATCGTATGAATTGAGACATGATACTCCAGAATGAAGAATTCAAATTTAGGCAGCGGTTCGCCGACAATGTGGGTACCATCAACAATGGACTGCCTTACATTGCGGTAAAAATTATCCTGCGCTGTTCGGGCTACGGGGGCATCCACGCCGATAAGGCGCGCTTTATTGGGATTTATGGTAATTTTCTTGCCGACGGTACAATTGAGAACCCCCTGATCAGCAAGAAGATGAACCGCTTTCTGCATCGTGCAATACGACACTCCATATTGGCGGGACAATGCTCCGATGCCGGGAATATCCCACTCAGGATCATGGTGAATAGCACGCTGCAACTCATTGGCAACGTGCAAATAGGGACGCAACGGCATTGTGTTCTCCGGCTGAAATTTTGTACATCAATATAGCAAAGCATTGAAAAACAGTTTTTATTTTACAATTTTTTAAGTTAAAGAACAATACTATTTGCAAGGCTGAAGCACTCCCCCTCCATTGCGCATTAAGCGCCCTGACACCGATATTCACACCCCTAACCTGCTCAGGTGAACGCCAAATGCATTTTATTGCACATTTAGTGCTAACTTATGTTATATTATGTCATATCAGCGAAAATTTAGGGATTGTGTCGCCAATAACAGTAATTGTTATCAAACAGCTATCAATGACGAACCATCCACAGCAAGTTACTAACATAGGAAAGGTATCAGGATATGCGATCACGGCTTGTTTGTTCAGCACTTTTGTCGACCCTCTTCATTTTCAGCTTCATCGCGGCGGCTGAGGATATTACGGCAATTTATTATTATCAAAGCCAGGAAAAAAATACGGGTAATGACGGCATCTGGATGGTTCAGAATCCCGATGTTGTTAAGCAAATTTCAGGGACAAATGACGGCAACACAAATATCCGCAGCATCTCATTTTCTCAAAACGGCAAAAAGATTGCCTTTTTGCGCATGAACGGAATGCTCTGCACCATGAACAATAACGGCAAAAATATTGTCGAGCACGTCAATATCGGCAATCCTACCCAGGTCACTTGGGTCAAAACCGGGATCTTCTGGCAGAAAGGCAAGGATATCATCCGCTACGTTCCCGAAGCCGACCTGCTCGATACCGTAGCCAACATACCCAGCGGCGGTTCGCATCGCCTTTTCATCTCCAATGACGGTTTAAAAGCCTGGGTTCGTGTCGCTCAACCTAAAGATGGTTGTGACGCCCATCCCAAATGCACCTATCGGGATGAAGATCTCAACGCCAAACTGGCGGGCGGCGCTTCCGGCGGCTATCCCTATTTCGATTTTGAACCGGACTATAGCGATTACACGATCAGATTGCGCTCGGGCCACGGTCACGGTGCGTGCATTACCGGGGACGGACAGCATGTCGTTTTAAATACCGGATTTTATTTACCCGACGGAGTAAGCTCCAACAACGTCCCCAAAGTTGGCGGCGGAACCGTTCGGCAAGGACATCAATCCTATCTCTTTGTTGATCACGATACCTATGACATGCTCATTCATGTTCCGCTGAGGAAACCGGGCATGCAGGGATTCGGCGGGGGACGTGCGGTTGCCAACCAGGATGACTGGCTGTTGCTCGAATCAGCAGAGGGTGAATTATACAACTACAAAACCTACGACACGCTGCACCTCGTCGACAAACCGGAAAAATCAAAAATCGGCGGCGCCTGGCTCGGCCCACTTCCTTCACCCAGTGACTCACCCGAATTGTCGGTCGCTCCTTCCGAAGTTATCATGAGCGCGCAGGGATCATCCGGTACGATTTCAAAGAACGCAATTGTTATCAATGTCGGTTCGGGCGATCTGACCAAAGTGACGGCACAGGTTAAAACCGGTTCTGCCTCCTGGCTCAGCATAACCGTTGAAGGATCCGGCGGCAACAGCCAGACCATCAAAAATGAAGTTACCATTGCAGACCTGCCGCACAACAGCAATACGGCAACCGTCGAAATTTTCGGCGGCGGCGCATCGAATTCATTAGAATACACTGTCACGGTCACCACAGGCAGCGCCATCGCCGCTCCCAGCGAACTTAAAGGCCAGGAAGGCGGAACCGACAAACAGGATGTTACCCTGACCTGGAATGACAACTCAAATAACGAAGACGGCTTTGTCATCGAACGGGCGCCATCCTTCGGTTCTTTTGAAGAAATCGCCCGCGTCAATGCCGGCGCTACTACGTACAAGGATGAAAATGTGGCCCTCGGCGATTACTCGTATCGCGTTGCCGCCTATAACGGCTCCTCGATGTCAGGCTATTCCAATGAGCTGGTATTCTCGGTCACCGGAGTACCCTTCGTCAATGTAACCAGTCCGGCAGCCGGCGATGAAGTTATTCCGGGCTCCACCGTGCAGATCAAGTGGACTGCAAACTTGATTGACAATGTGCTTATCGAATATACGATCGACGACGGTACCAACTGGGAAGAAATTACCAAAACCGGCGGTATTCTGTTCGGCGATAGCGACTGGGGCAATTACTCTTGGAACGTACCCTTAAACCTGACTGCACCGTCGATAATTGTCAGCGTTCGAGAATACGGCAAATCAGAGGCCGGTTTTACCCCCAAACTTGATATAAATCCATCCGGTACCCGTGCCGCACTCCTCGACATTGCCGGCATGCACGGCTTACACATTCGGCAAAAAACCGGACAATTGCAGATTCATACGCCGTTCACCTCGCAGTATGAACTGAAGCTGTTCGGCCCCCGAGGCAAGCTCCTGCACCATGTCACGGTTGATGGCGGTGCTCACAGCATCTCCCGGCCCGGCGTTGCCGGTATCTATTACCTGCAGATTGTGCATGGCGGGAAGAGGATGATGCGCAGGATCACGAGTAACGATTAGCCAGCCCAGCGCTGCGTTCCACGGGCCCGGCATAATGCAGACCTTCAGCCCGAATTGGGTCCAGCCCTGAAAGGGCGCAAACATCCCAGCCCGGGGGTATCATCCCCGGGCTAGCGAGATATATTCAAACAATTCGATCATTATTAATAAAACCCAAATCATCCCACCCGGCGCCTTACATCGACCGCCTGAAAATCACCCTCCCCGCAACCTCGACCGGACGTTTACGCAAGGGGACCATGCGCATATTGACCAGAAAACTGAGCATGTGACCGGCAAGCGTTTGCAGGCCGAAATCGAAGCTGGTCAAGCCCTCGACAAGCGCACCGCTGCTGTTGTCAAATCCCAGAATTGCAATCTTTCCCGCAACATTTGCCTCGTTGGCTTTACAAAACGCAAGCGCCTGCAACGCAACCCAGTCATTGGCGCAGACCCAGAGAGTAATCCCCTCCTGCGCGAGTGCATTTGCAAAGATAGCCTGCAGCTTTCCGCCAAGCACTGCACCGGGTAACATCTTGATCGGTATCTCGTATTTGAAAAGATGCTCGAGCGCATCCCCGAATTCGGCAGGATTGGATTTTTTCCATGCGACGAATGCGTCATTGAGGGGTTTATAGTCGCACCGCTCCTGCAATTCCCTGAAATAGTAACCGTAAATATTTGACGGTCTGTTGAGCGTAAAAGCCTGGATAGAACGTTGTGCATCCCGGGCAAGAAAAGCCTGCTGCAATCCTTTCAGCCGGTTGCGTGACCAGGTGGCTTCATGGAAGGGGGAGATATAGGCGATACGACGATGCCCTGCCTGTAATGCTGCATTGCCTGCTGCAAGACCGGCCTTGCGTGAAGTTGCACATGCAAAAAAACGAATATGGGGCTTGCTCAGAAACGGCGGCAGTTGAGCACCGCCGGCTGCATCGAACAGTGAAATCGGTTTGTTGACATGAGAGAGCCATCGATCGACACGCCGGCTGCCGACCGTATTATGTCCTACAAGGTGAATATAACCGGCGATTTGATCCGAATCAGCAAGACTGAACGGCTTCGTCTCGCCGTAATGGACGAAAAAAGGAGCCACATCAGAGTCGGGATCATCATAGTCCGCGATATGTGACTCATGCAGACTGAAATAGCCAATCAACTCGATGCTATATCCCAGCCTGTCGGATTCCAGCTCCAGAAGGCGGATCATATCCGGGATAAAGCCTTCAGACGGGATTTTCCCGTCGTATTGGAGTAGCGTGAGGATGCGGATTAGCTTAAGGTTACCCTGTTTATTATGAAGCGTTATCCGTCGCCGGCTTCCTTGCATCACAATGAGGCCTTCATCGGCAATAATCGATAAGGCCTTTTTCATGCTTCGGTACGATGTGGCATAGGTGGTACACATGCTTTTGATCGATGGCAGCATATCTTTACGACTGAACGCTCCGCCCGCGATATCATGCTTTAATTGAGAGACGATCCGATCGACAGCATCCGATTCAATGACGCTTGCGGACTCATAGGTTGTTTCATTCAGCAGGTCACCGGCAGATACGCGATCGATCGGGAAATAGCCCACACTTCGCTTGGAGACCACAATAGAGTCTTCACTCAATTTTTTCAGCGCGGAAAGGACCGAATTGCGGGAAACACCGATTTCGGCAGAAAGTGCGCTGAGGGAAGGGAGTGGCTGATGGAGGGGATAGTCGCCGGAACTAATGCTTTTACAAATGCCTGCATACGCCTTTTGAACAGCGGGCTTTTTTATACCATTCATATTAAAGGTCTCACACGATTAAACTAAAAGTTCAAATATACATAAATATTAACCCATATATCGACCAAATTTGCCATGCTTTAGTTGCTAAATTTATTGGCAGTTCTGAAAGAATTTAAATGCAAAAGGTAATTGCAGGTAATCGTATCACTTTAACCGAAAGGCTTTTCGCTATGAATAGCACCAGAAGCAACAAACACTTAAGATCGTGGTTGATAGCGGGACTTGTCACGTGTTTACTTGGAGGAATTTATTCCGCATCGGCTGTTGATTTAGTAGTCAATGCCGGTGATGAAAGCGCCATACTCAGTCACACCTATATCGAGACAGGACTGGCGTATAATCATCCATCGGGAATCACCATCACTAAAGAAGGCTCGATTATCGCAGCGACATCGTGCGGGGA